>NZ_VFYP01000001.1:1331347-1664183 GCF_006443685.1 Rhizobium glycinendophyticum
TTGGCCGTCACGCCGAGCGCTATCGCCCCGACCAAGGATCCGACCCATGAACAAGCCGCTCTCCGCTGTCTCCAACCTCGGTGCCATCGACGCTGCCCACCATCTTCATCCCTTCTCGGACATGAAGAAGCTGAACGCGGCCGGCACCAAGATCATCACCCGGGCGGAAGGCGTGCATATCTGGGACGCGACCGGCAAGCAGTACCTCGACGCCTTTGCCGGCCTCTGGTGCGTCAATGTCGGCTATGGCCGCAAGTCAATCGCCGATGTCGTTCATGCGCAGATGCTGGAATTGCCCTACTACAACACCTTCTTCGGCACCACGACCCCGCCGACCACGCTGCTTGCCCAGAAGATCGCCGAAAAGACCGGTCCGAAGATCAACCGCGTCTTCTTCTCGAACTCCGGCTCCGAAGCCTCTGATACCTGGTTCCGTATGGCCCGCGTCTACTGGAAGGCGCTCGGCCACGAGACGAAGACGCAGGTGATCGCCCGCAAGAATGCCTATCACGGCTCGACCGTTGCCGGCGCCTCGCTTGGCGGCATGAAATGGATGCACGAGCAGGGCAACCTGCCAATCGAAGGCATCCATCACATCAATCAGCCCTATTGGTATGCCGAGGGGGGCGATCTCTCGCCCGAGGATTTCGGCCTGAAGGTCGCCCGCGAGCTTGAAGAGAAGATCCTCGAACTCGGCGAAGAGAATGTCGCGGCTTTCGTTGCAGAGCCGATTCAGGGGGCAGGCGGCGTCATCGTGCCGCCTTCGACCTACTGGCCGGAAATCAAGCGCATCTGCGCCAAATACCAGATCCTGCTCGTCGCCGACGAAGTGATCTCCGGTTTCGGCCGCCTGGGTTCGTGGTTCGGCCACCAGCATTATGATTTCGAGCCGGACCTAGCACCGATCGCCAAGGGTCTCTCGTCCGGCTACCTGCCGATCGGCGGCGTGCTGGTGTCTGACCGCGTGGCGGAAGTCATGGTCAACGAGCTCGGCGATTTCTACCACGGCTACACCTATTCCGGTCACCCTGTCGCAGCCGCCGCAGCGCTTGAGAACATCCGCATCATCGAGGAAGAAGGTCTGGTCGAGCGCGTCCGCGACGACACCGGCCCCTATCTCGCCCAGGCGCTCGCCTCGCTCACCTACCACGAACTGGTCGGCGAAGCCGTGAGCGTCGGTCTGATGGGCGCCGTTCAGATCACCGCCGACAAGGCCACCCGCCGCCGCTTCAAGAAGCCTGACGATACCGGCACTGCCGTCCGCAACCAATGCGTCGATGCCGGCGTCGTCCTGCGCGCCACCGGCGACCGCATGCTCTTTTCGCCGCCGCTGATCATCTCGCGCGCCGAAATCGACCAGGCGGTCGATACGCTGCGCAACGGTCTGGACTGGCTGAAGGACAATCGCGGCGAGGGCTGAGGCGGATTGGAAGCACAGAGGGCGCCGGCGGGCCGGCGCCTTTTCCCTCACGGCATGAACTGCCCGCCATTCACGTCGATCGTCTGCCCCGTGATGTAGCCCGCCAAGCTTTCCGACGCGAGAAAGAGATAGGCGCCGACACAGTCTTGCGGCGTGCCTGTGCGCTTCAAGGGCACGCTGCCGGCGACCTGGTCGAGCTGGCCTGGCAGGGCGTATTTGTCCTGGAATGGCGTGGTGATCACGCCGGGTGCCACCGCGTTCACGCGAATATTGTATTTGCCGAATTCCAGCGCCATACCCTTGGTGACCGCGCCAACGAAGGCTTTCGACGAGCCGTAGACGCCTGAACCTGCCGTGCCGCCGGTGCGGGCCGCGACCGAGGTGGTGTTGATGACGAAGCCGCCCCGGATCTTGAGGTGGGCGATTGCTGCCTGGGTCGTCGACAGAACCGAGCGGGCATTGACGTCCATCACCTTGTCATATTGGGCGTCCGTCATGTCCTCGTAGAGCACGCGGGCGATCATGCTGCCGGCATTGTTGATTACCCCGTCCAGTCGGCCGAAGGTCTTGGCAACATGGGCGACCGCATCTGCCATGGCTTCCGATGAGGCGGCATCCGCCTTCACCAGCACGACGCTGCCGCCGGCCGCCTCGATGTCCCGGGCGATCGCGTGGGCTGCTTCGCTGTTGGAATTGTAGTGAAGCCCGACCAATGCACCTTGGGCGGCAAAGGCCCGTGCCAACGCCTCGCCGATACCGCTCGAGGCCCCGGTGATGAGAACGGCCTTGCCGGCGAGATCGGGGATCGTGAGAGTGGTGGTCATGGTCAAACTCCTCCTGTTGTCGGACAAGCTTAGACCGGCCCTGCCGTCATTTGGCAAGGCCGGTCTGCTGTCTGTCGGTTCACCATCACCTAGGAAGGATCAGGCGGATGTCCACTCGAAGGGGAGCGGTGCCTCCTTGAAGGCGAAGCGATCGAGATGGCTCGACACCACTTCCTTCATCCGCTCCAGAACGTCGACCGAGGCCGCTTCGATCTCGACGGTCAGAGCCCCGGCATTGGACGTCATCACCGTAGTGGCTTCGGCGAATTTCACCACGCCCTTCTGCTCAGTCAGTTCCACCTCAAGCTTATGCGCCCAATGTTTGCAGAGCTGCTGCAGGTATTTCCAGCCGCTTTCGGTCGGGATGACCGCAATCGTTTTTGCCATCATTAAAGCCTTTCGATTTTGCCGACCGCCTCGTCGAGAATGCGGGCGACCTCCAGTTGTGTTTCTCGTGTCGTGCCATCGCGTGACAGACAGTCATGCAGCGCCTGCTTCAGATTGCCCATCGCACGCCGGACAGGACCGGCATCGGTGCGTTCGCTGACCTGGGCCAGCGCCGTGAGGCGGCCGATGGCAACCGCGACCTCGTCGGCGCGTTCATCCAGATGGGCGCGACCTGCCTCGGTGATGGCAAGCAGCTTGCGCGGGCCTTCGCTCGCCTGTTCTTCCGCAAGGCCCATGTCGAGGAGCAGCGTCATGGTCGGATAGACGACACCGGGCGAGGGCGCATAGGCGCCGCCGGAAAGCGTTTCGATCTCGCGGATCAGGTCGTAGCCATGGCGCGGCTGATCGCCGATCAATTTGAGCAGCACGAGGCGCAACTCGCCGCCGTCGAACATCCGGCGACGTTCGCCGCGTCCGCGCGGGCCGCCACCCATGGGGCCGCCGAACGGACCGCCGCGCATGGCCATGGCCATCATGTCCCTGAAGCCGCGACCACGGCCGCCTTCGCAATTGTGATGTCTCATTCTTCAATTCCTCAAATCTGTTTCAGTGACTCTAAGATATATCTTAAATCGATCGATGCAAGAGGCTTTTTGATTTTCCTTGGCGAAGGATCGGCTTGGACATCACCGGCCAGATGCCTATCATTGCGACAAGGACTCAAGAGATATTTTCGGAGACTGCAATGTCAGAGCATCGCCACGAATACCGGCTCACCGTCACGTGGGAGGGCGACCGTGGCTCCGGCACCTCGGGTTACCGCGCCTATGGACGTGACCACCGCATCGCCGCCGCTGGCAAGCCGGACATTGCGGGCTCTGCGGATCCGCATTTCCTCGGCGACCCCGCACGATGGAACCCTGAGGAAATGCTGCTCGCCTCAGTCTCTGCCTGTCACAAGCTCTGGTATTTGCATTTCTGTGCCGTCTCCGGCGTCATCGTCACCGCTTATGAGGATCAGGCCGAGGGGACGATGCAGATGGACAGCGATGGAGGCGGCCGATTCACCGAGATTGTGCTCAAGCCCCGCGTGACGATCAAGGCCGGCACCTATCCGGAGCTTGCCCTGGAATTGCATGGCGATGCGCACGAGAAGTGTTTTATCGCCAATTCCGTCAATTTCCCCGTACGCTGCGAGGCAGTGATTATTGAGGCGTGAAGGTCACGCCCCGCTCTTCTCACGGGTAAATCAACACATAGTGGAAGTCCGGGGCTTGTGTCCGAGAGCGACCCGTAAAGGGCAGGCTGACAGTTTTCGTCTCCGGCGGGATGGTGCCTTTGTGCAGATTGTCTTTTGCCCATGTCTGCAAACGCGCGGGAAGAGTCGTTTCCTCTCCACGCCACATCAGCGCGATGGGCCTCTCGCGGCTCCAGTCGTAAGATGCCGTGAGATTGGGAAACTGCAGGGTGATCACGGCCGAATCCGGCCACTGCATCTTCAGATTTCCGGCCGCCAGCCAGTCGGGCGCGACGATCAGCGACGGCGAGATGCGCTCGCGCTCGGCGAAAGCCGCCTCGAACGCGGCATAGGGCTGGTGGTAGTGAGAGGGGCGCCCTTTATGGCCAGCGATCATCATTGCGATCGGGATCAGGATCATAGTGACCAGAGCGACGGGCAGGAGGCGGCGCAGCCCCGCTTCGGCGTCCATGCCCTGCGCTTCCAGCTTAAGCACGAGGTAGATCGGCAGCAGTTGGAGGAGGGGAAGCAGCCATCGATCTCGGAAGGTCGTGAAGGTGAAGACGAGGATCATCAGCGCGAGGATCAGCAGAATGCCCGCAAGCAGGGCGCCGACAAAGCGGCTTTCGCCGCTTTGCGCCCGCCATGCCGAAAAAGCACGACGTCCGAAGGGAAGCCCGATGACGAGTGCGGCCGGGGCGCAGAGCACGATGGTCATCTGGAGGAGCTCGCCAAGGCCGAGCAGGATCTGGTGAAGCCGGTTGGTGTCGCTCGCATCCTCGGCCATTCTGGCCGCGGTGACAGAGGACGCGACCCCCATATTGTCGAGGAACCAGAGCACATGCGGCAGAACGATCAGGGCCGCGACCAAGATCGAAAGCAGGATCTTAGGGTCAAGCAGCCGCCGCAGTCCGCCCGGTTGCAGAAGGCAGGCGAAGAGCAAGGCGGGTAGGACGAGCACGAAATTGTATTTCGTCAGCATGCCGACCCCGGCGGCGCAGCCGAGCAAAAGATAGTTGCGCATCGTCGGCGACCGCAAAGTGACGATGGCCGCGATCACAACCAAATTGACCATCAGCATGGTGGCCGTGGTGTGGGTCAGATCCCGCTGCGCCTGCCAGAACATCTGTGGAATGAAGAACAAGCCAAGCGTTGCAACGGTGGCGAGCGCCGGCTGCCGGACGAGCAGGCGCGCCAGCACCCAATAGCTTGAGATCACGGCGAGAAGCATCAGCGATTTCAGCGCTGCAAGCCCCACGAGATAATTGCCGACAATGGCGAACACAGCCTGCTGGAGCCAATTGTAGAGCGGCGGCTGTGCGTCGTAGCCCGCCGCAAACCATTGCGAAAGAAGCACCTGCTGCGCTTCGTCGATCCGCAGACCATGTGGCAGCCACAGGCGCACCGCGAACTGAACGACATAATAGGCCGCAAAGACCCACAGGATCTCAGCGGGGTGGCGCGCCAGCCTGTCGATCAGCCGTTGTGCCTTATGCATCTTTGGCAAGAACCTCGCGCACGATGTAGTTCGGCTGCGCATCGTCGCGGTAATAGGTGCGGGCGATCATTTCGGCGAGGATGCCTGTGGTGATCAGCTGGATCGATGACAGGAACAGCATGAAGCCGAGAATGAGCAGGGGGCGGCCGCCGATATCCTCGCCGAAGATGACTTTCTGGATGAAGAGCCAGGACAGGATGAGCGCGCTCAAGAATCCCGTGCCGAGGCCGAGCGAGCCGAAGAAGTGGCCGGGCCGCGCCTTGTAGCGCATGAAGAACATCACCGACAACAGATCGAGGATGACGCGGAAGGTGCGCGAGATCCCGTATTTCGACGTGCCGTGCTGGCGCGCATGGTGGGTGACGGCCATCTCGCCGATGCGCGAGCTCGGGACGACGCCGGCGACCCAGGCGGGGATGAAGCGGTGCATCTCGCCCATCAGCTTGACCTGCTTGATGATGGAGGCGCGGTAAATCTTCAGGCTGCAGCCATAGTCGTGCAGCCTGACCCCGGTGATCCGGCCGATCAGCTTGTTGGCGCACCAGGAGGGTATCTTGCGCAGCAACAATCCGTCCTGACGGTTCTTGCGCCAGCCGACGAGCAGATCGAGTTCCCGCTCCTCAAGCGCTGCCACCATGGCCGGAATGTCCTTCGGATCGTTCTGCAGGTCGCCGTCGAGCGTCGCGATTAGCCGGCCCTGCGCTGTATCTATCCCCGCCTGCATGGCAGCCGTCTGGCCAAAATTCCGCTGCAGGGCAACGATCTTCAAGTCGAGACCTTCGCGGTTGATATACTTGCGCGCATGCAGCAGCGTCCGGTCCGCACTGCCGTCATCGACCAGGACGAGTTCCCAGGCACCGACAAATGGCACCATCGCTTCGCAGATCCGCTCGATGAGCGGCCCGACGCTTTCCTCTTCATTAAAGACCGGCACGACGAGCGACAGCTCTGGGCACTGCTGGTTCAGCTCGGCGGCTTGCTCAGATAGCGATGGGCTCGTCAACGTCGTCTTCCTTCTGAAGTCTGGTCTGTAACACAAGCGATGCGGTTGAGGCATCGTCTCTCGTGGGCGCTGGATCTATGGTTCAATGTCAAAGCCTGGAATAGTAGAACACGTGCCTGGTTGCCGTGGACGGGCCATCCGGGATCTCGATGGCCTGGAGCGGAGCAGTCGCCGCGTCGGAGCGCAGGCCAGAGAGATTTGCCGATGCCTTGTCCGATGTGGCCACGAAGACGGCTGGAGCCGCGAGAGGCGCAAGCGGGCCGCTCTCTTGAGCAATGATCTCGGCAGCGGGGAATTGCAGCAGCAGATTGGCGGCAAGAGCGCGCTCAGGCGTGACGATAACGGCCGGGGCACCGCCCACCTCTTTTTCCAGCGCGGCGGCAAAGCCGGCATAGGGCATCTCAGGCTTGTCCGACCAGCCGAGTGCCGGAGCCACCAGATCCTTGCCGACCAGCATCGCCGACACGCCAAGGAACAGCGTGCCGGATATGACCGCGGCCGCCTTAAGACGGGGGCGCACGTCGATGCCGGCCGCTGCGATCTTCAGGGTCAGGTACAAGGGCAGTGCGACGAAATAGATTGCGAGCCACTTCTGACGGACTTCCGTGGCCCCGATCGCAACGACCGTCAGATAGACGAGCACAAGACTGACAACGAAGGTCCAGCCAACCAATTGCGTCGACGGGTTGCTTGCCCTGACGATGGTTCTGACGTCACGGGCAAAGAGGACAAAGAAGAAACCAAAGATTGGCAAGGACGCTTTCAGAACGGCCGTTGCAAACGAGGCGGAGGTCGCCACAAATCCCCAGAACCGTCCTACATCTTGCCTGATCTCCATCTCATTCAGCGTCTGGGCGCTTGCCGAGTCGAGGTTCTGCAAAAGCCAGAGCGCATGGGGCAGGGCGATGGCTGCTGCAACAGCCACGGTTGCCACGATCCTCCAGTCCAGGACACGACTGCGAAAAGCGTTCATCGCCAGGAGCACGAGCAAAGCTGCTGCCGGGATCACGACAAAATTGTACTTCGAGATGGCGCCCAGGCCGATGGCCACGCCGACTATCATATATCGAGGAACCGTGGGGTTTTTGACCGCGGTAAACAGTGACCAGAAAAACAGGGCGACGCAGGCGATCGCGGCGACCGTATGCGTGAGATCCCGTTGTGACATCAGGAAAAATGTCGGCATGCTGAAAAGGCTGAAGGCGCCCAGAAACCCCGGCAAACGGTCACCCGTTGGAAGGCTGACGGCTGCAGCAATCAGGAGGGTGCTCAGGAAAAGGAGTCCGTATTTGAGAACGGAAAGTCCTGCGACCGAGGGGCCAGTGATGCTGAAGACGGCGGCCTGCAGCCACTCGTAGAGCGGCGGCTGGGAGCCATAGCCCCATTCCAGCGACAGGTAATGCAACACTTGTTGCATCTCGTCGGTCTCAAGCGTTCCCGTGCGCAGAACCCTGGCAAGGGCGGCCAGTATGAAGAAGGCGGCGAGGATCAGGTAGAAGGATCGCGGGTGGGGACTGAGATCGTCTCCTACCAACTTTCCGCGTTCCTCTGCTACTTCCATCATCGAACTCCCTGACCGCCGGTGGTGCAGGCTGGCCCATTCATGCTAGAGGGCGCGTTGAACACTGATCGGGCGCACGACTATATGAATTCAGATACGGATGCCAGCCGCCGGCCTTGGATAATCCGCAACCGCGTAAGCCTTGTGACGGTCGCGGCGGTGCTTGCCTATGGCGTCTTTCTGCAATGGGCTTTCGGCTGGCCGGTCCTGGTGGCGCAGTTCCGCGATATCGGCGCGGGACCGTTGAGCCTCGCGCTTGTGCTGCTCGTCGCAACATACGTGGTACGCACCTGGCGTATCCGCGATTACTTTCCGGCGGAAACCAAGGGTGGGTTCCGGCGTCTGCTGCGATTGACGCTCGTCCACAATCTCCTGAATATCATGCTGCCGATGCGCACCGGCGAGGCAAGTTTCCCGCTGCTGATGCGCACAGAGTTCGGCATGCCGCTGGCGCGGGCGACGGCGGCACTTCTCGTCATGCGCCTGCTCGATCTTCATGCCTTGCTGGCGGCCGCCGGGCTCGGGCTGGTGATCGGCCCCGACCGGCCGGTCTGGGCCTGGCCGCTCTGGCTGCTTTTCCTCCTCGCGCCGCTTCCCGCCTTCGGCCTTAAACGCCCGCTCTTCGCGCTGGCGCGAAAGCTGCCCGAACGGCTCAGACATCACGTCGAAGAGCTCCATCGCGGCATGCCGGTCAATGGGCCTGCCTTTTTGAGGGCGTGGGCGGCGACCGTGCTCAACTGGGGCGTCAAGGTCGTCGTCCTTGCCTGGGTTCTGACCTTGATGGGTGTTCATCCGATCTCGGCAAGCTTTGGTGGTGCGCTGGGGGGCGAACTATCCTCGGTCCTGCCGGTGCATGCGCCGGGCGGCATCGGCACCTATCCCGCCGGCATCGTCGCCGGCGGCCTCAGCTTCGGCGCCGCGCCGACCGCTGCATTCCTCGCCATCCTTGGCAAGGCAGCGGTCAACGCCCACCTGCTCATCCTGCTATCGGCCTTCGTCGGAACCGGGGTCGCCATGCTGCTTGCGCCCGCCGTCGGAAAGCGATGAGCGGACGCCGTCTTCTTACTGGAACGCCGTCTCGAAGAAGCTTCTGAGCTTGCGCGAATGCAGCTTCTCGGTCGGCATGGCGCCGAGTTTTTCGAGCGCCCGGATGCCGATCTGCAGATGCTGGCTGACCTGCGTCTTGTAGAAGGCCGTGGCCATGCCGGGAAGCTTCAACTCGCCATGCAGCGGCTTGTCGGAGACACAGAGCAGCGTGCCATAGGGCACGCGGAAACGAAAACCGTTGGCGGCGATGGTGGCCGACTCCATGTCGAGCGCGATCGCGCGCGACTGCGATAGGCGTTTGACCGGACCGCGCTGGTCACGCAGTTCCCAGTTGCGGTTGTCGATTGTCGCGACCGTGCCGGTGCGCATGATGCGCTTGAGTTCGAAACCCTCATAGCCGGTGATCTCCTCGACCGCGTCTTCCAGCGCCAGCTGCACTTCGGCGAGCGCCGGGATCGGCACCCAGACGGGCAGGTCATCGTCAAGCACGTGGTCTTCGCGCACATAGGCATGCGCCAGAACGTAGTCGCCGAGCCTCTGGCTGTTGCGCAGGCCGGCGCAGTGGCCGAGCATCAGCCAGGCGTGGGGCCTGAGTACTGCGACATGGTCGGTGATCGTCTTGGCGTTGGAGGGACCGACGCCGATATTGATCACGGTGATCCCGGCATGGCCCTTCTTCTTCAGGTGATAGGCCGGCATTTGCGGCAACCGGCCGAGAGAAACACCCTCCGTCGGCTCGGTGTGGCCAGCCGGCGTGATGATATTGCCGGGTTCGACGAAGGCGGTGTAATCGCTGCCGCCCTCCGCCATCAGCTGGCGCGCTAAGGCGCAGAACTCGTCAACATAGAACTGGTAGTTGGTGAAGAGCACGAAGTTCTGGAAATGGTTGGCGCTGGTCGCGGTATAATGCGACAGCCGCGCCAGCGAATAGTCGATGCGCTGGGCAGTAAACGGCGCCAGCGGATGCGGCTCGCCGGGCTTCGGTTCATACTCGCCATTGGCGATCTCGTCGTCGGTCACGGTGAGGTCGGGCGTGTCGAAGATGTCGCGCAGCTGCATGTCAGCCAAGCCACCGGCCGAGGCCTCGACATGGGCACCCTCACCGAACGCAAAATGCAAGGGGATCGGCGTCGTCGATTCCGACACCGTGATCGGCACCTGATGATTGCGCATCAGGAGCGCCAGCTGCTCCTTGAGGTAATGCCGGAACAGTTTGGGCCGGGTGATCGTCGTCGTGTAGACGCCGGGGGAGGTCACGTGGCCATAGGAAAGCCGGCTGTCGATGTGACCGAAGCTCGTCGTCTCCATGCTCACCTGCGGATAGAAGGCGCGGTAGCGGCCCTCGATCGGCCCGCCATTGGCGAGCGCCGAAAACGCCTCGTTGAGGAAGCCGGTATTGCGTTCGTAGAGTGCGGTCAGCGCATCCACGGCTTCGACCGCATCGGTAAACACCCGCGGTTCAAAGGGTTCGGGACTGATGGAATTCAGCGGCACAGGGGATGAGATTCGTGTGTTCATGCCGCATTATAGGAGAGGAACATTGACAAGCAAACGACGTCGGAGATCCGGCATCAAGATTTCTGCGGCAGCGACGCGTCCGACCTCTGAGAGGGGCGTGTGATCAGAAGTTGGGCCGGCATGAGTTCAGGCCCGTCGGCGCGCAACTGGCGATCAATCCGCTCGAGGCATGGCGCGCAACGGGCTGATTGTTGACGACGAGATGGCTGAAGACCATGGCAAAGACGGCCATTGTCAGGGTCATGATTGTCAGGCGCCGAGCCACTGTTGCCATCATCAAATCCTCTGCTTGCTTGAGTGAAGCCTGTATGACCTATGAGGCCTGAATGCGGCCTGAGGACCAAATTCACCTGGCGTTCAGCTGGATGTGGTGTTTGGATCCGACGTCCTGAAACGCGAAACGGCCGGATTGCTCCGGCCGTCCGCGGGTAGAAAGAAGCCTCGGCTCAGAGGCGCGTCCACGTCTGGCTCTTGCAGAGAACCGCCAGCACGCATCCCTTCATCTTCAGAGAATTGCCGGAAACCGTGCCGGAACCCGAATAGGTCTTGTCGTTTTCCGGGTCGGTGATCTCGCCCGAATAGCTGTCGCCAGAGCCGTCCATTTTGCCGATCTGCTTGCCATTGTGCTTGCCGCTCCGAAGCGTCACGCAGAAGGCGCCGCCGCAGGGGGCGATTTCGGCGGTGGCGCCGCTGGCGGTCTTCCACTTGCCCTCGATGGGCTCTGCCGCCTGTGCTGAAAGGGCCGTAAGTGCAAGTGCTGCCGCGATGATAAATGTCCGCATGTTTGATCTCTCCTCCCAGGGATGATGGTTGCGCCGGCAATCGCTCCCGTCGTCCTCCTGGAGAGGCGGTCACCGGTTAAAAAATATCTTACGCACACGTAAAGGTAAAATGCAATCCGCCTGTTTCCGGGGGCGGTGGACAAGCCAGAACGCAACATTTCCAGCCTCTATTCGATTTTGCTTCGTGGAGCGTGGTGAACAATGGGTTGATTTTCAATCCTGAAGAAATCGTAAAGTTTTGAAGGAATTCCTTAATTGCCAAGGGGTGTAGTGCTTAACAAAAAACCAAGTTTACGAAGCATTTGTACTTTGTTTTCAGCAAATTAAGGATGCATTTTAAGCGAGTTTTGAAAGCCGTGAGGCATAGTGGGTCCATCAAACGAGCAGGGACAAACCCGCCGCCCCCGACTGATACGAGAATGACCGGACAACGAGCCGGCGCCGGATCAGAAGGGACCCGAAAGGGAAAACAGGGACGTGAGTAACCACTAGGCAAACAGGGACAAAACCAATGGCACGCTTTGAAATGCACACTTCCGAAAATGCCACGATGGGTGGCGAAACCCGGGCCGACGTCTTCCGCGACATGGGCCTGATGTATGCGACCGGTCGCGGTTGCCCCGTGGACCTGGTCTCGGCGCACAAGTGGCTGAACATCGCTGCCATCAAGGGCTGCGACCGCGCTGCCGAACTGCGCGCCGATCTCGCCCAGACCATGAGCAAGGTCCAGCTCGCCGAGGCGCTTCGTGCCGCCCGCGAATGGATGACCATGCATTGATCCTTATCCGCCGCGATCTGCGGCGGCAGACATCACAACAAGAACCCGAAAGGGGAACGTGGCGGGGGACCTTTGGACGGGGCCAGTGCCAACACTTTGAAGAACCGCGACTGGCAGGGACAAGGCCGGCGCGGTTTTTTCTATTGTGGCAGCGAGTTCAGCCGAGCGCCTCCAGAACCTGCGGCAGCGCCTGTTCGAAAAGGTCGAGATCGGCGGGAAGGCCGGTGGAGACGCGAATGCAGCGATTGAGCGGCGCCACGCCCGGCATGCGGATGAAGACGCCGTGGCCCATCAGCCCGTCAACGATGGCGCGGGCGTAAACGCCATCGCGGCCCGCATCGATCGCGACGAAATTGGTGGCGGAGGGAAGGGGCGTTAGGCCGTTCGTCCGGGCGATGTCCGCGATCCGCTCACGCGCAGCCTTGATCCGCTGAACCACATCTTTGAGATAGGCTTGGTCGGCAAGGGCTGCGAGTGCCGCCTCCGTGGACAATCGCGGCATGCCGAAATGATTGCGGATCTTGTCGAAGGCCGAAACGGTGCCGGCCGTCCCGATGCCGTAACCCACGCGGGCGCCGGCGAGGCCGTAGGCTTTCGAGAATGTGCGGGTGCGGATGACGTTCGGCAGGTCTATTAGCGCGTCTGCGGCCGGGATCGAACCCTCGGGTGCGGTCTCGCTATAGGCTTCGTCGAGGATCAAGAGCGTGGTCGGGGGGAGCGCCCGGGCAAAGGTCACGATGCTATCCGCGTCCCACCAGCTTCCCATCGGATTATCAGGATTGGCGAAATAGACCAGCGGCGCATGTTCCCGCTTTGCCAGATCGAGCAGCGCGTCGAGATCTTCGCGGTCATCGCGATAAGGGGCCGCCACCAGCCGTCCTCCAAAGCCGTGGACATGAAAATTGAAGGTCGGATATGCCCCGAGCGAGGTGACGACCGGCATGCCGGGTTCGATCACCAGCCGAACGATGAGCCCCAGCAGGTCGTCTATGCCTTCACCGATGACGAAGTTGTCCGGCTTCAGCCCGAGATGCGCAGCGAGAGCGACCTTCAGGGCATGGTTTTCCGGGTCGTTGTATTTCCAGATCTCGCCGGCCTTTTCGCCGATTGTCCTTAGAACCGAAGGCGCAGGTCCAAACCCGCTCTCATTGGCACCGATCCGCGCGCGAACGGACGTGCCACGTTGACGCTCGATCGCTTCCGGCCCGACGAAGGGCACGGTGGCGGGTAGGGAGGTGGCAAGCGGCGTGAAACGGGAAAAGGCGGTCATTCGCTGTCGGGCATCCAGAAGGGTGATCGGGACGCCCACAATAAGAGGTGGTTCCGGCGGCGCAAGGTCGGGTCGTGCGTTAAAATCCGATTGCCGCCTGCATTAAAAGGGATCAGCGGCCAAGCCGCGCGCCGTTACCGTTTTGGAAAGGTTTGACCGGCTTGTTGATCTCCTCGCCGAGCATGAAGTCGGCGCGCACGATCCGGTGCAGCATGTGCTCCGAGATCGGGGCGATAAACTTGACGCCGACGCGGCTGCCATTGCGATAGACCTCGGCGCAGCCGATGCGGTCCGCAAGCCCGATGATTTGCAAATAATAATGTGAGGAAAGGCCGATGGCCGTTGTAAGTTCCAGCGCCGCCCCGCCCCTCGAAATATCAAGCACCTGGCAGCTGCGGATGGTAATGCCACTCAGGCCCGGGCTCACCGACATGACGCGGGCCGGCCGCTGCACATAGAAGCGTTCCCACTTGCGTTCGTACATTTCCGACGTGACCGTCGCCAGATGCGTGGCATTTTCCATGGGCATGTTCGAACGCTCCTCGTCTCGCTAACCCGCACTGTCTCCCCAATTATTTTCAGTAGGTTCAACAACTTCCATCAAGTTTTAACGATGGCTAAAATTTCGCGGTGATGCTTTTCCCAAAAAAAGGCGGGACGTGCCGGGGGGCAGACGCCAAACCGGCCGGACCACTCTGTGATCCAGCCGGGTCGACATCGGGGGAGGAGAGGTGATCAGTGGCTGAGTTCGAAGGAGAGCCGCACGACGTGATGCAGGAATTCGGCATCGATCAGCATGTTGAAGCCGACGGTCAGCTTCTCGGCTTCGCGCCGGATCACGGTGCAGCCGATTTCGTCACGAATACCAAGGATTTCCAGGAAGAAATTGGCCGGCACGGCGACATGCGGGGACACTTCGAGATCTGCGCCATAGAGGGAAATGCTGCGGATGAGGCATCTCAGCGAGCTTTTGGTCGTCAGATGATGTCCAACAAAGATGATCTTGCCCGGCCGGTCGATCTTGAAGCGCTCGAAAGCCTGATCTCGCGGCACGTTCGCTTTGGCGTCTGGAATGTGTTGCAAGGGCATTTCACCCTCCCCCGACCGTTTGTTTCAGTCCCAGATTAAACCAACTTCGTCGACAGAGTCTGAACGGCATCAGTAAATTCCATCGGGCGGATATAGCGAGGATTGTCCCTGCCTAGTGTCCTCGCGGTATGCTCGCCGCCCTTGACCGTCTCCGGTCGCAGAGCTAGGCCTTGTCTCGGAAGAGTTGGGCCTCGCTGCCGTTGCGCTGCGGGCCGTATTCGTGAAGAGGCGTGACAGTGGCAGGCAGACTGGTGATCGTCGGGGCAGGGCAGGCGGGTTTCGCGCTGGCTGCAAAACTCAGAGCCCTCAAGGACGACCGTCCGATCACCCTTATCGGCTCCGAACCCTGTCTGCCGTATCAGCGGCCGCCGCTATCGAAGAAATATCTGCTCGGCGAGATGGAGTTCGACCGGCTTCTGTTTCGGCCCGAGAGCTGGTTTACCGAAAACAATGTCGAGATCCGCCTTTCGACCCCGGTCGAGGCTCTCGATCGCGATCAGAAGATCGTCCGGCTCTTTGATGGCAGCGCCATTGATTATGACCATCTGGCCTTTGCGACCGGCGCGACACCCAGGCGTCTGCCATCGGCGATCGGCGGCGATCTAGCCGGAGTCTTCACCGTCCGCGACAAGACCGATGCCGATGCTCTTGCTGGTGAGATGAAGGCGGGCCGCCGCTTGTTGATCATCGGCGGCGGTTACATCGGGCTTGAAGCCGCAGCCGTTGCGCGCAAGCTTGGCCTGGACGTCACGCTGATCGAAATGGCCGACCGGATCCTCGCCCGTGTCGCAGCACCGGCTACGGCGGATGCCATGCGCGCAATTCATGCGGCCGAAGGTGTTGTGATCCGGGAAAAGACCGGGCTCAACCGGCTGATCGGGTTGGACGGTCGGGTCAAGGGTGCGGAACTGTCCGATGGCACGGTGCTCGACGTCGACATCGTCATCGTCGGCATCGGCGTGCTTCCGAACGATCAACTGGCGTCCGAAGCTGGGATCGAGACCATGAACGGCATCATTGTGGATGCCCATGGCCGCACGTCCGACCCCGACATCTTCGCCATGGGCGACTGTGCGGTCCAGAACTGGAACGGAAGCCGGGTCCGGCTCGAATCCGTACAAAATGCCGTGGACCAGGCCGAGGCCGTGGCTTCGGTTCTGGCAGGAGGGCAGGAGCCCTATCGGCCGAAACCGTGGTTCTGGTCGGATCAGTATGACGTCAAGCTGCAGATCGCCGGCTTCAATCTCGGTTATGACGAGACACTGACGCGGCCGGGCGCCCGCGAGGGCAGCCTCTCGGTCTGGTATTTCAAGGAAGGTGAGTTGATCGCGGTCGACGCCATCAATGACGCCAAAGCCTATGTGACGGGCAAGAAGCTGCTCGACACAGGCAGGCAGCCCGAGCGCGCGCTGCTTGTTGATCCCTCGGCCGACCTCAAGCAGATGCTGGGCTGATCCGGCAGATCGTCAGGGCTTCTTTGCCGCCGCCATTCCCAGGATAAGCAGAAGGCCCGATCAGCGATCGGGCCTCAATGTCATTGTCATAATTGTTTTATAAGGTAACAATTTTTCAATCTTTTCAAAGTGATGGTAGCGCTGTCATATCACTTTAAAAAAAACGCCACATCAGGATGCGGCCCGTTCGAGAACGGGAATGCACATGTCGAGGTCATGCGATGCAAGGTGAGCGTATCGCATGGTCATGGTCAGGGTCTGGTGGCCGAGCCACATCTGGACGCGGCGGATATCGATGCCGCCCTGGACGAGGCGCGATGCGCAAGTGTGACGCAGCACGTGTGGGACCACGTCCTTGTCATCGGCAAAGCCGACCGCATCCTTGGCGACATGCCAGGCGATGCGGAAACGTTGCTGATCGATCTCGGCGAACGGGCCGGCATGGCGCCGGTCCGATGCCGCAATGGCTGCCGCAGCCCTCTGGGTGAGGGGTACGGAGCGGGACCGGCCGGATTTCGTCACCCAGAAGGTGACGCGATCCTTGTGCATGTCACCCCAGCGCAGGTTCAGCCCTTCGCTGAGACGCGCACCGGTATCGACGAGGAACAGGCAGAACCGGTAATAGAGTTCGGAATGCGCCCGGATTTCGGAGAACAGCAGGTCCTCTTCCTCCCGGTCGAGAAAACGGATTCGTCCCGCCTTCTCTTTCTGTCGCTTGAATTCAGGCAGACTGTAAACGTCTCCCATTTTGAACGCCTTTCGCAGCAGTTTGCTTAAGGCCGCCATCTTGCGATTGATGGTGGCGTTGCTGTTACCGCGTTTGCGCAGTTTGCCAATCAATTGGTCGAGCATCTCGTCGGAAAATGTCGAGAACCCGGGAATGTCGAGGAGATCGTGAAGCTCCCCAATGAAATTGGTCACATTGTATTTGTGGCTGCCGTTCATCCAAAGCAGGTCGCCATATTTTCCGAACAGTTCGCGAAGGGTGGTCTCGCGGACTTCGTGCAGAATGTTGCCCTGGCTGTACTGATAATGGACGGAATAATTCGGCACCTCCGAGAAGGCGTCAAAATCCATTCCAACTGGCATTTCCACTTGCATAAACTCCCCCAAAAAACCCTTTGGCAGGCACGCGAACGAGCCCACCGCCCGTCCCCACGGGCGCAGTTATTGGTTATGAAATATAAAAAGTATATGACATAACCGCGCAAACTTTCGTCATAAGTCGATATTCGACTAAGGCTATATGTCTCCGATGGTCCTCTCTTTCCCCAATATCGGTTCTGGCCGATTCACCATCCTACTGTTGTAAAACGATTTTTAGCTGTGGCTGTAATGACGTGCGGGTCCGGCTCGCAAGCAAGCCGGACCCGTCGCATTTTTTCCAATCCGCTGTGGATTAGAACGAACGCTGCAGACGGAAGAAGCCGCCGAAGCCTTCGCTGCCGTCCAGATCGTCGCTTTCGTACTGAGCGGAGATCTTCGTGGTCAGGCCTTCTGCGATCTTGTAGTCGACCGTCAGACCGGCCTTCCAAGCGTCGTCGCTGCCGGTGTAGTCGCCGGAAACGTCAACGCCGCGAGTGCCCCAGTACTGGAAGCCGGGGGTCAGCGTCAGCTTGTCGGTAATCTTGGCGGCATACGAAGCGGCAACTGCCCATTCCGAAGCGCTCCAATAGGCGCTCTCGCCGGTCGAGTAGATGCCGGCGACCTGCAGCGTGCCCGGACCGATTTCGGCCGAGACGATTGCGCGGTAAGCGGATTCTTCAGCGCCGAAGTCGTAAGAACCGACCACTTCGATCGAAGCGACGCCGAAGGTGGCGCCAACCTGGCCCGAAATGCCGACCGAGTCTTCGTCGGTGTAGGAACCGGCAGCGGTGTCGAGGTTTTCGACCATTGCCGACACATTGAAGGCGTCGGTGGTGTAGGTGTACTGGATGGCGTCATTCAGGTTCGAACCGAGGTCGTCGGTTTCACCGGCAATGCCCGTATCCCAGTAGTTGTAGAAGTAACCAACGGTCAGACCGCCGACCTTGATGAGCGCCGTGTCGAGGAAGGCACCGCCCTGGTCGTCAGAGCCGCGATCGTCACGCGAGTCGGCTTCGAGAGCGATGTAGCTTTCGATCTGGCCGAGTTCGGAATCGTTCTTGGCGGTGAATTCGAGGTAGGCGCGCGAATTGCTGCGGAAGCCGCTTTCGACGCCGTCGGTTTCGTAGTCGTCACCGCGGAAGTCGAGCTGCGTACGAACATAGCCGCTCAGCTTGAGGCAGGTTTCGGTGCCGGGGATGTAGAAGTAGCCAGTGCCGAAAGCGTCGCAAACGCGAACGTATTCCATGGGCTCGGGCTCGGCAGCAACGATGGCGTCGGCAGCCTGAGCGCCGGAAACTACAGCGAGAGCTGCAGCGGAGCCGAGAAGAAGGCTCTTGATGTTCATTATTGACCTCCAGTCAATTATAGACCGGAGAGAGCGCGATCGTCCCGCAATGACTAGCTATTACAATGAGTTATGAGGATAGGGCTCTGAGCCGGAGCTGGCGATCGCGACATCCGCCATGTCTGGTGAAGCCCCAAGGGGCGATTTTACCGCGCAGACGAATATCCTCAGCACGCGCCAGGACGGCAGCAAGACCATGAGGAAAGAGCAAAAGGGAAAGGAAGAAGGGGGGGGCGCCAAGGCGGTGATGGCGGAGAGGATGGGATTCGAACCCACGATACGCTTTTGACGTATACTCCCTTAGCAGGGGAGCGCCTTCGACCACTCGGCCACCTCTCCGGTGCCGCCTGATTATTTGCTTGAATCACTGAATGCAAGGCCTTTTCTCCACCTTGCACATAATAAGCGCCTCTGAACCGAACCCTCTCTATGGCCCCGCGCAAACGCGCGCACAATGCCCGAATCCGAATCGAGGGAGCGATTCTGCCGCTGATTCCACCATTCTCACCCCTGCCACCCCGAAAATCCGCGTCTGGCCTGCCATATTCTCCTTATGCAGCTCGGTTGGAGGACGAGGTGAAGGAGCCCAATGCCAGGCCACAACCCCGTGAAACCCGTGCCAAAATGGGATTCTGCCGAAGCGCCACGAATCCGGGCACCGCGCAAGTGCCTGCCTAAGCGGCGGTTTCTAAAGGACTTTCTTAACAGAAGGTAAAGAATGCGGCGGTCCGGGGGTGGTTTTGTGGCCTTTCAGCAACAGGCCGGGGGGAAGGGTATCCGCTTTCGCCCCATTCTCCTCTTTGGTGATTGCATGACGGGCCACGTTTTGTATTTTCAACCTCGGAAGCGAGGCGGTGGATCGTCCGTCTTCTGAAACCGACGGGGATGGGGCAGGGAATGCTGTCCTTCAGCCAAATTACCCAGACCCATACGAAACTTGACTGGAGGTCAATAATGAACATCAAGAGCCTTCTTCTCGGCTCCGCTGCAGCTCTCGCTGTAGTTTCCGGCGCTCAGGCTGCCGACGCCATCGTTGCTGCCGAGCCCGAGCCCATGGAATACGTTCGCGTTTGCGACGCTTTCGGCACTGGCTACTTCTACATCCCCGGCACCGAAACCTGCCTCCAGATCTCTGGCTGGGTTCGTTTCCAGGTTGACTTCGGTGATGGTGCGCATTCGCTGTCTGGCGACGACTGGGATAGCCGCGCCGCTGCTTACATCGGCGTTTCGGCCAAGTCCGACACCGAGCTCGGCACGCTCACCAGCTTCATCGGCCTCGAAAGCGATATCTCGATCGACGGCGAAGCCCAGGGCTTCTATGCTGACGAAGCTTACCTCTCGCTCGGCGGCTTCAAGGCCGGTTGGTTCTACAACTGGTGGGATACCGGTATCGCTGGCGAAACCGATGGTCTCGGCAACGTAACTGAGTTCGTTTCTGCCGCTTACACCTACACCTCGGACGCCTTCACGGCTGGCCTCTCGATCGACGAAGTGAACGACGACTCCGCTTTCGATCATAACGTCGGCGTTTCCGGCACGATCGGTGGCACCTTCGGCGCCGTTTCTGTCAACGTTGTTGGCGGTTACGACTTTGATGCTGAAGAAGGCGCAGTTCGCGCTATTGGTTCGGCTGACGTAGGTCCAGGCACTTTCTACCTGGCCGGCGTTTACGCTTCGGGTGAAAGCGTCTACTTCGACGCGGCCGAGTGGAGCGTTGCAGCTTCGTACGCCCTCAAGGCTTCCGACAAGCTGACCGTCACCCCTGGTGTTCAGTACTGGTCTGACACGAACTTCGACGGTGCGGGCTCGCCTGACATGTGGAAGTACGGCATCACCGTCGACTACAAGCCGGTCGAAAACCTGCTGGCCCGCGTTTCGGTTCAGTACGACGACGTATCGGAAGACGTTTCGGGCTACTTCCGCCTGCAGCGCGCATTCTAATTCGATCTCCAGATTGGATAAGGGAAAGCCCGGCTTCAAGCCGGGCTTTTTCATTTCGGCGCACACATGCCAGATCGTTGCTTTCAAGCCGGCGGTGGCCGGTCTCAAGCTAAGCCTGAAGAAAGACGCGGATCGCCTCGGGCAGCGTTGCCAGATGCAGCAGCGGCGCGTGGCCCTGTCCTTCGGCCTCGATCGCCACGAGATCCGGCTTTCGGTGTTGCATCTCGTCCACCGTTTCGCGCGACAGCAGGCGCGAATTTTCCCCCCGGATCACCATGAGTGGCGTCTCGGCCAGGAGGTCGAATTGCGCCCAGAGGGTGGGGAAGGGCTGGCTGAGGTCGGCGGCGCGGAATTGTCGGGCAATTTCCGCATCGTAATCGGCCTCGACCCGGCTATTCGCCTCGCGAAACAGCGCCCGTGCCATGCCCCGCCAATCCTCATCGGCCAGTGCCGGGAATTCCTCGCCATGCACCGCGCGCAGCAGCGCGGCGGCAACGGCGAAACTTTCGGGCGCGCTACGCCCGCCGAGATAGGCCTGGATCTGCTGCAGCCCTTCCAGTTCCAGCACCGGCCCGATATCGTTCAGTACCACTCGCTCGATGCGCGGCAGATGCGTCATCGCCAGCACATGCAGAATAAGGCCGCCGCGCGACGTGCCGATGAAGGCCGCCTGTTCGATGCCCAGGTGGTCGAGGACGGCAACGACATCCGCCGCTTCGACCGGGATCGTATAGCGGGTCGGATCCGAATCCCGGTCCGACAGGCCGCGCCCGCGCGACGAGATCGACAGAACGCGCCTGAGAGAGGGGCCGGCCGCCAGGATCAGGGCCAGATCCTCGAAATCGAGCAGATTGCGGGTGAGCCCCGGCAGGCAGACGACGGGAATGCCGGACTTGCCGGCGCCATATTCCCTGACATGCAGGCACAAGCCATCGGGAACGCGAATGAAGTGGTCGTGATACGCGGTCATGCTCGGGCTCCCTGCTGTACGGTGGGTGCCAGCCTAGAGCATTTTCAACTGAAGCGGCATCGCTCCCACGTTGGAGAACTCGAAAAAATCAACCAGTTTCGCCGTCGCGGCAGAACCGCGTTCACCGTAAAGCGGTGACCATGCCCGCATCTGTGATCAGCCCCACATGCCGAAAAACGAATGAAATTCCCGTCGCTTACCGCCCGAAGCGCAGGTCGTGCACGATATCGGTCTCTTGCCCGAGCCGGCTCTTGTAGACCTGGTAATTCTCCATTACCCGCTGCACATAATTGCGTGTCTCCGGGAAGGGGATGCGCTCGATCCAGTCGACCACCTCGTCGATGGACTTGCCGCGCGGATCGCCATAGCGCGCGATCCATTCCGGCACTTTGCGCGGGCCGGCATTATAGGCGATGAAGGTCAATATATAGGAGCCGCCAAAGGCGTCGATCTGCTCGCCGAGATAATGGGCGCCCAGCGTAGCGTTGAAGCCGGGATCGCGGGTGAGTTTGTCCGGCTGATAGGCGATGCCATGGCGCTGGGCCACGCCCTTGGCGGTCGAGGGCAAGAGCTGCAGCAGCCCGCGCGCATTGGCGGGCGAGACGGCGGCCGGGTTAAACGCGCTTTCCTGCCGGGCGATGGCGTAGGCGAGCGCCTTGCCGGAGCCGGAGATATTGGCGCTGTCAGGGATCACACCGACGGGGAAGGCGAGTGCGGGCACATCGACCCCACGCGCATAGGCCGCCTTGCCGATCTGCAGCGACAGCTGATGCCCGCCGTCCGATTTTTCCGCCCGCGCGCAAAGCAGCGCCAGTTCGCCGGGGCTGTCGATCTGGTCGGCCAGCGCCCGGTAGAGGCTCTGCGCCCGCCAGCCATGGCCGGCCGCCTCGTAGCGCGCGATGGCCTGCACGGCTTCGCGGCCGAGAAAATCCGCCCGTTCTGCCTCGGAAGGCCGCGGGTAGGGGATCTGGATGCCAAGTTTATAGATGCGCGCGGCCGCCAGCTGACCGTAAAACGTGCTCGAATGCCGCGCCGCCTTGGCGAAATAGTCTTGCGCCTTGCCGTCCTTGGCGACTTCCGCCGCCCGGCCGAGCCAGTAATAAGCGCGGCTGGCCGAAAGCGGCCGGTTCGACACCTCGAGAATGCGGGCAAAATGCCGGCTCGCGGTCTTGGGATCGTTCAAGCCGCGCAGCGCATACCAGCCGGCATGGAATTCGGCATCCGCCACATCGGTCGCATCCGTGGCCACATGCTGGGCGACGATCCGGTAGGCGGCTTTATAGTCGCCGAGATCGGCCAGCCCCCGCGCGATGATCCGCTGCTCGTTCCACCAGTCGCGGGCGCTGACCAGTTTTTCGCTGTCCTTCGGCATCTTGAGGAGGAGTGCCGCCGCCTTTTCGTAATCCTGGTCGCGGCGCAGCTTTTCGATCTGGATAAAGAGAAATGCCGGGTCCTTGCGCCATTTGGCGTCGACCCCGGCCATGGCCGCATCGAGATTGCCCGAGCGCGCAATCAGCGCTGCCCAGGCTTTGTAGAGCGACTGCGCCTCGCCGAGCGTCGAGAATCGTTTCGCCTGGGCGGCGCGGTCGCGGTAAAGCAGCATGTCCATGCGGGCGCGATGGTCCTCGACGCGCAACAGGCCGGAGAATTCGCCGAGAATCTTGTCTTCCGTCGCCGTATCCAGAGCATCCGAGCGCCAGAGGTTTCGAAGCCGGTTGGCGGCCTTCGCCTGCTGGCCCGCAGCCAGTTCCGCGCGGGCAAGCAGCATCGTTCCCTCGGTCGTCTCGGGCAGGGTGTCGCCGAAGGCGGCGAGCACGTCGCGGGCGGGCGGGTTTTCGCGGTAGAGCGCCTTTTCCGAATTGGCGCGGAAGGCCTTGAGCCCCGGCCAGCCGGTGAGCTGTCGCTGGGCGGCCGCGATTTCGGCGGCCGGCACATCCTTCAGGCCCGACATCGCGATCGACCATGTCAGCATGTGCCGGTCGAGCCCGTCGGCCATCCGGTTGCGGATGGCAATCGCTGCCGCGCCGTCCTTGTCCGAAAGCGCGTCGAGCCCGGCCTTCAGCTGCGGATTGACGGCAGCCGGGTTGCCGGCGCGGGGAATGGCACCCGTCGTCTCGAAGGAGGGCGGCGTCTTCTGGATCGGCGCGAAACCGAGCGGCTTGACCGCCGGTACCGGCACATCGGACGCAAGCGTCTCCGCCGCCGGCAGGAGTGCCGTCAGACAGAGACCGAAAACGGAGCCGAAGAGACGCGCCTTATGCATCCACACACCAGAACCCAGAGACATCTCCCTCATCATTAGCCGGGCGTCTGGTTAACGAAACCTTGCCAGCCCCGATCACATTTCTCTGAGCAGCGCCCGGGCGCCTCTCGCCGGTCCTCGCGAATGAGGCCTGAAAAGCGTCATAAAACCATCGCTTATGCGCTTGTGGGCTGTCGGGCTGCACAGTAATGTGCCCCCGATTTAATCTGAGAATGCGGCCGAAGCGTGGATCTCGGCCATGAGGAGTTTGACTGCATGTTCCAGGGATCCATTCCCGCACTCGTCACGCCGTTCACCGATGACGGTGCCGTCGACGAGGCAAGCTTTGCCGCCCATGTCGAATGGCAGATTGCTGAGGGCTCGACCGGGCTGGTGCCCGTCGGCACCACCGGCGAATCGCCGACGCTTTCCCACGCCGAACACAAGCGCGTGGTCGAACTCTGTGTCGACGTCGCGAAAAAGCGCGTGCCCGTGATTGCCGGCGCCGGCTCCAACAACACGGTGGAAGCTATCGAGCTCGCCCAGCATGCCGAAGCCGTCGGCGCCGATGCGCTGCTGGTCGTCACCCCCTATTACAACAAGCCGACCCAGAAGGGCCTGTTTGCCCATTACAAGGCGATCGCCGAAGCCACCGCGCTGCCGATCATCATCTACAACATCCCCGGCCGCTCGGTGATCGACATGTCGCCGGAGACGATGGGGGCGCTTGCCAAGGCGCACAAGAACATCGTCGGCGTCAAGGATGCGACCGGCAAGATCGAGCGCGTCTCCGAACAGCGCATCACCTGTGGGCCAGATTTCGTCCAGCTCTCGGGCGAAGATGCAACGGCCCTCGGCTTCAACGCCCATGGCGGCGTCGGCTGCATCTCCGTCACCGCCAATGTCGCCCCGCGCCTCTGTGCGGAATTCCAGGCGGCGACCTTGGCCGGCGATTACGCCAAGGCACTCGCCTACCAGGACCGCCTGATGCCGCTGCACAAGGCAATCTTCATGGAGCCCGGCCTCTGCGGCGCGAAATATGCGCTGAGCCGCACCCGCGGCATGAACCGCACCGTCCGCCTGCCGCTGATGGCGACGCTGGAAGCCTCGACAGAAGGGGCGATCGATGCGGCGCTGAAGCATGCGGGACTGGTGAATTAAGGGGATGACGGGAGGCCGGCGGAGACGCCGGCTCTTTCTATCCCATCATAATGCGAAATCAGACGTCACGGGATCAATTGGATCTTAATCGAGTGCGCAATTCGTTGTCTGGGGTACGCACAGCATCAAACTTCAGCTCCCGAGTTCGTCGAATAAGCGCTAGTCAGCAGCTTTAGTTGCTCACGGACCTGTTGATACTCATGAATTGCTCGTCGCGCCGCAGATAAATCAATCTGAGCGAGTCCTTGCGCCTCCTGTGAAGCTTCCGTTGTTTCTTGCGCATCCTCGTCGTCGATATCAGGGGCCACGAAATCAAGACTGCCCCCCTTCTCGTTGAAGACCAGAAGCTTTTTGACTGACGCGGTCAGAGCCGCTTGTTTCTCACCATCCAGATTCGGAAGCCTTTCAGCAACGATCGCAAGAATATCGTCCAGAGCCGCCTTCTTGGCTGCATCCTGCTGATTTTTGAGTTCCTTTTCGATAACTTGGTTCAGGAACTTTTTATGCCGTAAGTCTTCAATTTCATTTGCGATCCCTATGACGTGCCGTGCTACCCCTGCTAAACGGCCAGAAATCAATGCGAGAAGGGTGGTTACAGAGAGGGTACCCGCCAAAATAAGTATAATCGATCCAGTGCTAGCGCCGACCACCTTGGTTGACTCCGGCGCTTCATCCGCAGCAAGTGCGATCCCTCGAATGATGTCGTACCAGTCCTTTGCTGAATCTTTCCAGTCAGCAAGGTTATTGATTTCTGCGTCTTTTTGAAATCCGACACGTATTGTTACGTGATCTACATCTGCGGTTTCAATTTTTGATGCAAGATTCAGGCGCTCTATTGATTGAATGTAATTCCGAAAATCAGAATTCGTTTCAACAAGATTTGATGAGGCTAAGCTCAGGCGCTCATATGCGGTCGAAGGGTCGTAATCGGAGGTTCTCACTGTGTCTTCGACAAATTGTGCTCCGGCGATTCCAAGGTATTTTCCCACGCCAAGTTCATCTAATATTCTTATCTGCTGTAAGGATAGGTGGTCGAAGTCCATCTTCGACAAATAAGAAATCAAAGAATTAAGTTCATTTTCGAGAGGAAGCTTGGATGATTGATTCGAATTATTCTGTATTGGAGAAATAAGGTTTTGGTACAGGGTGTAGAAATTTCCGAAGTGCTGGTTGTACCAGCGTGCCAGCTTTTCAAGCTCATTGACGTTCATTTTCCCCTTGGCTCCTTCATGATTAAGCTGTGAGAGTGATGAATGAGCGGGTGGCTAACGTCAACTAGATGATTCTCACGGGATTCGTGGTGATGTTGCCTTCCTGTAGCCGCCACTGAAGCGACAGTACAACGGTAAGGCAAGCAGCCAGTGGGGAAAACTCGGCACATTTCTTTTCGTCATTCGATCGTTGCTACAAATCGCTTCGCTCTAGGCTAATATGCAAACGCTCTGCTTCCCGTCGAAACTCTCTCGGACTTCAATGCGTTTCTGGCCCCACCTTTATTTCCCCCCCATCCTCCATTACATACCTCCCATACCCGCCACGCCCCGCCCGCGTAGGCGCACCACCACAAAATCCCGGGCGAAACGGAAGATCAGGCCATGGCCCCCAAAGGCTCACAGCGCGTCGTCAACAAGATCGTTGCGGAAAACCGCAAGGCGCGCTTCAATTATGAGATCGTCGACACCTACGAGGCGGGTCTGGTCTTGACCGGCACGGAGGTCAAGTCGCTGCGCGAGGGCAAGGCCAATATTGCCGAATCCTATGCCTCCGACGAGGGCGAGGAGATCTGGCTGATCAATTCCCATCTGCCGGAATATCTGCAGGCGAACCGCTTCAATCACGAGCCGCGCCGCCGTCGCAAGCTGTTGCTCTCCAAGCGCGAGATCAACCGCCTGCGCGCCTCAATCAATCGCGAGGGCATGACGCTTGTGCCGCTCAAGATCTATTTCAACGAGAAGGGCAGGGCGAAGCTGGAGCTGGCGCTCGCCAAGGGCAAGAAGCTGCACGACAAGCGCGAGACCGAGAAGGAACGCGACTGGAACCGCCAGAAATCCCGCCTGCTGAAGACGGGCTGATCATGGCGCTCTCGCATCTCAAGGTCACCGTCGGCCCCTTCGTCTTCGAGGCGCGGTTCGAGCGCGAAAAGGCGCCCGAGACCTGCCGCATTTTTGAGAGCTTTCTGCCCTTCCGCAACCAGGCGATCCATTCGCGCTGGTCGGGCGAGGCGGTCTGGGTGCCCTTGGGCGATTTCCAGTTCGGCGCGGGTTTCGAGAATCACACCTGCCATCCCTCGCGCGGCGATATCCTGCTTTATCCCGGCGGTTTCAGCGAAACCGAACTGCTCTTCGCCTATGGCTCCTCGCAGTTTGCGAGCAAGATGGGCGTGCTGGCGGGCAATCATTTCCTGACGGTGACGAAGGGGCAGGAGCTGCTGGAGGCCATGGGCAAGATGGTTTTGTGGCAGGGCGCGCAGGATATAGCCTTCGAGGCGATGTAGTCCCAAGAAAATCCCCTCCCAAACCCTCCCACAAGGGGGAGGGCTTAACCCGGCAGCACGCTCCCCACCTCCCCCTTGAGGGGGGAGGTCGCCGCAAAGCGGCGGGTGGGGGTGACCCCCAGCGCGAATTCGTCGTCTTCTCGATCTTTATGAACTTCAGGCGTCACCCCACCCCGGGGCTTCGCTCCGACGCTCCCCCTCAAGGGGAGGGTGGGCAGGGTGGCGGCCGCGCGTCTTCTCCCCCCTTGTGGGGGAGATGGCCGGCAGGCCAGAGGGGGACTTTGTTTGCCCCGGAAGCCCTCTCCGATTGTGGGGGAGGGTTTGGAGGGGAAGTCTTGTCGTCTGAAAGAAGTCCGACCCCTCAATGCTCTTCTTCGTGGCTCGACACCGGCTCGGCCACGCGCGGCGTGCCGCGTTCGGAGGGGTCGCGGCCGATTTCGGCTTTCAGCGTCATCAGGTCGATGAAATGGTCCGACTGGCGGCGCAGATCGTCGGCGATCATCGGCGGCTGGGTGGCCATGGTCGAGACGACCGAGACCTTGCGGCCCTTGCGCTGCAGCGCTTCGACCAGCGTGGTGAAATCGCCGTCGCCGGAGAAGAGCACGAGATGGTCGACGGTTTCCGACTGTTCCATCGCGTCGATGGCAAGCTCGATATCCATGTTGCCCTTGACCTTGCGGCGGCCCATGCTGTCGGTGAATTCCTTCGCCGGCTTGGTCACGACCTTGTAGCCGTTATAGTCCAGCCAGTCGATCAGCGGGCGGATCGAGGAATATTCCTGATCCTCGATGAGGGCGGTGTAGTAGTAGGCGCGCAGGAGATAGCCGCGCTTCTGAAACGCCTTCAGGAGCTTGCGATAGTCGATATCGAAACCGAGGCTTTTCGAGGCTGCGTAGAGATTGGCGCCGTCGATGAACAGGGCGATTTTTTCGCGCGGATCGAACATCTTCAATAATCCTCAGGTGCAATATCACGAATGCGGCAATCGGAAATCAAAACAATACCTTGCCCCTCCACATATGACCAAGGCATTAAATTATGATCTGATCATATATAAAAGTATTTAGGATACGGATGCGGATAATCCAAGCACCCCAGGGTTGCATGCGGCGCCAAACCGCGGCTTTTGGGCCTGTCTTTTTTTGGGTTTCGAAGGCGCAGTCACGAAAAACTTGAATTTGCCGTCCATTGCCTGTATCGCACCCGTCAATCCCTCGCATTCATGACCGCAAAGGACAGGCAATGGCCCGCGTCACCGTTGAAGATTGTATCGACAAAGTCGAAAACCGCTTCGAGCTCGTGCTGCTCGCAAGCCATCGTGCCCGCCAGATCTCGCAGGGCGCCCCGATCACCATCGATCGCGACAAGGACAAGAACCCGGTCGTGGCACTGCGTGAAATCGCCGACGAGACGCTGTCGCCGGACGATCTGAAGGAAGACCTGATCCACTCGCTGCAGAAGCACGTTGAAGTCGACGAGCCGGAGCAGGATCCGAGCTCGATGCTGGCCAATGTCGGCACCGCTGGCAAGGGCGACGAAGAGGACGAACTGCCGGAAACGCTCACCTTCGACCAGATGTCGGAAGAAGAGCTTCTGGCCGGTATCGAAGGTCTCGTACCCCCGGAAAAGAGCGACGATTACTAATCGTCAATCAGTCGGAATTTAGTCTGTTTCTGACAGTTGGATAACGTGCGCCAGTCATGTCGGCTGGCGCGCTTTTTTCGTTTTAGGAGACGCCTGAATGATGCGGCAGTATGAGCTCGTGGAGCGGGTACAGAAGTACAAGCCCGACGCCAACGAAGCTCTCCTCAACAAGGCCTATGTCTATGCCATGCAGAAGCATGGCAAGCAGACGCGCGCCAGCGGAGATCCCTATATCTCCCACCCGCTCGAGGTCGCCGCCATTCTGACCGACATGCGTCTGGACGAATCGACCATTGCGGTCGCGCTCCTGCACGACACGATCGAGGACACCTCGGCGACCCGTGCCGAAATTGACGAATTGTTCGGCGAAGACATCGGCCGTCTCGTCGAGGGCCTGACCAAGATCAAGAAGCTCGATCTCGTCACCAAGAAGGCGAAGCAGGCCGAAAACCTGCGCAAGCTGCTGCTGGCGATTTCCGACGACGTGCGCGTGCTTCTCGTCAAGCTCGCCGACCGCCTGCACAACATGCGCACGCTCGAGCACATGCGCGACGACAAGCGGGCGCGCATTTCCGAAGAGACGATGGAGATATATGCGCCGCTCGCCGGCCGCATGGGTATGCAGGACATGCGCGACGAGCTGGAGGACCTCTCCTTCCGCTACATGAACCCGGAAGCCTATGAGACGGTCACCAACCGGCTCGCGGAACTCTCAACCCGCAACGAGGGTCTGATCACCAAGATCGAGGACGAGTTGCGCGATCTCCTGGTGGCGAACGGCCTTCTGAATGCCGGCGTCAAGGGCCGCCAGAAGCGGCCTTATTCCGTCTTCCGCAAGATGCAGTCGAAGTCGCTGTCCTTCGAGCAGCTGTCGGACGTTTATGGCTTCCGCATCTTGGTCGACGACATCCCCGGCTGCTACAGGGCGCTCGGCATCGTCCACACCCGCTGGCGCGTTGTGCCCGGCCGCTTCAAGGACTATATCTCGACGCCGAAGCAGAACGACTACCGCTCGATCCACACCACGATCGTCGGCCCGTCGCGCCAGCGCATCGAGCTGCAGATCCGCACGCGCCGCATGCATGAGATCGCCGAATACGGTATTGCCGCCCACAGCCTCTACAAGGATGGCGAGAACGGCGAGCAGAGCGAGCCGCTGTCGCGCGAGAGCAACGCCTATTCCTGGCTGCGCCACACGATCGAAGCCTTGGCGGAAGGGGATAACCCGGAAGAATTTCTGGAGCATACCAAGCTCGAACTCTTCCAGGACCAGGTCTTCTGTTTCACGCCGAAGGGCAAACTGATTGCGCTGCCGCGCGGTGCGACCCCGATCGATTTTGCATACGCCGTCCATACCAATGTCGGCGACACCTGCGTTGGCGCCAAGATCAACGGCTCGATCATGCCGCTGGTCACGCGTCTGTCGAATGGTGATGAAGTCGAGATCATCCGTTCCGGCGTGCAGGTGCCGCCGGCGGCCTGGGAAGAGATCGTCGTAACCGGCAAGGCGCGCGCCGCCATCCGCCGCGCCACCCGCATGGCGATCCGCAAGCAGTATGCGGGCCTCGGGCAGCGCATCCTCGAGCGCACCTTCGAGCGTGCAGGCAAGGTCTTCTCGCGCGATACGCTGCGGCCTGTGCTGCATCGGCTTGGCCAACGCGACGTCGAGGATGCGATTGCTTCCGTCGGCCGCGGTGAGTCCTCGTCGCTCGATGTGCTGCGCGCGGTCTACCCCGACTATCAGGACGAGCGCGTCACGGTAAAACCATCGGAAGACGGCTGGTTCGCGATGAACAGCGCCAATGGCATGGTCTTCAAGATCCCCGGAGCCGCCCATCCGAAGGGCGATGTGCCAACCGCGGGCGACGGCCCGGAGCCGCTGCCGATCCGCGGTCTGTCCGGCAATGCCGAAGTGCATTTCGGCCCGGCCGGCGCCGTTCCCGGCGACCGCATCGTCGGCATCATGGAAGACGACAAGGGAATCACCATCTATCCGATCCAGGCGTCGGCCCTGCAGCGTTTCGAAAACGAACCCGAACGCTGGATCGATGTGCGCTGGGATCTCGACGAAGCCAACAAGTCGCGTTTCGTGGCCCGCATCCTGATCAATGCGCTGAACGAGCCGGGGACACTTGCGACGGTTGCTCAATGCGTGGCCCGTCTCGACATCAACATCCGCGTCTTGAACATGATCCGCATCGCCACCGACTTCACCGAAATGGCGGTCGACCTGGAGGTCTGGGACCTGCGCCAGCTCAGCCAGCTACTGGGCGAGTTGAAGGAATTGGACTGCATTTCCACGGTAAAGCGCGTCTACGACTGACGTGGACAGGCTGTGATCAGGGGAGTAGGGCGGCTTGCCGCCATTCCGCGCCTTTGCACCATGCTGTGCCTAGCGCAGGCGCCAACTGCTTATCTTTTGCCCATCTTCTGCCCAAAACGTAAACCTCCACCCTCTCGGTATGCGTCTTGCGCATATCTGGCGTCGCCAATGCGCGCTGGTAGTTTGTGCGGCGCAACATTATCTTCAATTCAACAGATGAAGACAAAGAACCGAGGACAAAACGATGTTTACTCCGATCCGCAAACTGGCCCGTGCACTCCGCGTACCGAGCGCTGCTGAGCGCGAAATGAGCTACCTGAACGGCGCTCGCGATCTCGTCGACCTGGAATACCGCCAGCGCGAAATCGACCGTGGTGTATTCCGTCGCGGCTTCTGATTGGCCAGCGGCCAGCCTTGGCCGCAGGTGACGTGTGAGGAGAGGTTCAGCTGAGCCTCTCCGGCAGATGAAAATGCGGCGGCGATCTCGGTCGGCGCCCTGTATTTCAGCCCTTCCGTCGACGGGTAGCCCTTGCGGGGAACGCAGCGGATAAACTACATGTTGTCCATGCTGTTTCGACGTCGCCAACCGCTTTCCTATTCGATGAGGCTGCGCGAGCTTTTGTGGCCGCGAAAAGGCTTCTCCCGCTCGTTTCAATACTTCGGCAAGCGCGTGCTGCGCCTGTCGGCAACGCCCCATGCGGTGGCTGCCGGACTGGTGGCCGGCGTGGTCTCGTCGCTGACGCCGTTTATCGGCTTCCACTTCCTCATCGCTTTTGCAATCGCCTATCTGATCTCCGGCAACATGCTGGCGGCAGCCCTTGGCACTGCGCTCGGCAATCCCTTGACCTTTCCGTTGATCTGGGCGGCGACCTGGGAAGTGGGGCATCGGATTCTCGGGGCCGGCGCACCGGTCGGTGATGCCGTCGACCTGCACAGGGCATGGCACCAGTCCGGTATTGCCCATATCTGGGAGCCGATCTTGAAGCCCATGCTCGTCGGGGCGATCCCGCTTGCGGCAATCAGCACCGTCGTCGTCTACGCCGTCACCTATGTGGCTGTTGATCGCTTTCAGCGCCGGCGGCGGGCACGTCTCTCCGAACGGGCAAAGGCGCGTCTGGCCGATGCCCTCGAAGGAACGAGCGTCTGACATGATCATCGGTATTGGCAGCGATCTCATCGACATCAGGCGAATAGAGAAATCCATCGCACGTTTCGGCGACAAGTTTACCGGCCGCTGCTTCACGGACGAGGAGCAGGCGCGTTCGAATGGCCGCAAAGATTGCGCGGCCTCCTACGCAAAACGGTTCGCCGCCAAGGAGGCCATGGCAAAAGCGCTCGGAACAGGCATCGCTGAGGGCGTGTTCTGGAAAGAGATGGGCGTTGTCAATTTGCCCAACGGCAAGCCTGGCCTGGAACTGACCGGCGGCGCGAAAGCGTTTCTGGAGCGCATCGTGCCGGATGGCCACCGCCCCGTCATTCATCTCACAATCACCGACGAATTCCCCTATGCCCAGGCATTCGTGATCGTCGAAGCCCTGCCGGTGAACGGCTGAGTTAACCGGTCGCGGCGGCTGTCGCGCCTGCGTGGTTGCCGCGCGGGCACGAACCGACTAGACAGTGCAGGATTTTCGCAAGAAGGAAACGATCCGCGTGAGCGAAGCCAAGAAGCAAAGTGCCCTTTGGGAAAACATCAAGGTCATCATCCAGGCCCTCCTGCTGGCCATGGTTATCCGCACCGTGCTGTTCCAGCCCTTCACCATTCCGTCGGGCTCCATGATGCCCACCCTGCTGGTCGGTGATTATATCTTCGTTAACAAGTTCTCCTACGGCTATTCCAAATACTCGCTGCCGTTTTCGCCCGACCTCTTCGAAGGCCGGATTTTCGCGAGCGAGCCGAAGCGTGGCGACATCGTGGTTTTCCGTTTTCCGCCAAACCCGAGCGTTGACTACATCAAGCGTCTTGTCGGCCTCCCGGGCGACCGGATCCAGGTCATCAACGGGGTCCTGAACATCAACGGCCAGCCGGTGCCGAAGCAGCCTGACGGCGTCTTTACCTCGGATTACCGCATGGATCCGGGCACAGATGTGCCGGTGTTCCGCGAAACCATGGACAATGGCGTGACTTATGACACGCTGGATCAGGCTCCCGACAGCCGCGGCGACAACACCCGCGAGTTCATCGTGCCAGAAGGCCATTACTTCATGATGGGCGACAACCGCGACAACTCGCTCGACAGCCGCTTCGACGTTGGCTTCGTGCCGGCGGAGAACCTGATCGGCAAGGCCTCGCTGATCTTCTTCTCGCTCGGCAACGACACCTCCTTCCGCGAAGTCTGGAAGTGGCCGTCGAACATGCGTTGGGATCGTCTGTTCAAGGTTGTCGGATGAACCGGAAAAAGGGCGCATCGGAGGAGCATTGGGAGCAGATCGAAACTCTGATCGGGCACCGGTTTGCCGATCGTGATCGTCTGTCCCGGGCACTCACGCATTCGAGCGTCCAGCCGTCAAAGGGGGAGGGCGATTACGAGCGCCTGGAATTCCTCGGCGACCGCGTGCTCGGCCTCTGTGTGGCCGAGCTCCTCTTCAGCACCTTCCGCAAGGCGGCGGAGGGAGAACTCTCCGTCCGCTTCAACCAGCTCGTCAGCGCAGAGACCTGTGCTGCCGTCGCCGACGAGATGGAGCTTCACCGCTTCATTCGCACCGGCGCCGATGTGAAGAAGATTACAGCGAAGAACATGCTGAATGTTCGCGCAGATGTGGTTGAAGCCCTGATCGCTGCGATTTATCTGGATGCGGGGCTCGAGGCAGCCCGCAGCTTCATCCTGAAATTCTGGACGGCGCGAGCCACCCGCGCCGATGGCGCGCGCCGCGACGCCAAGACCGAGTTGCAGGAATGGACGCACGCCAAGTTCGGCAAGCCGCCCACATACAAGGTTGCGGATCGGTCCGGACCGGATCATGATCCGCGCTTCACGGTGATCGTCGAGATCCCGGGCATCAAGCCGGAGATCGGCGTCGACCGTTCCAAGCGCGCCGCCGAGCAGGTGGCCGCCACGAAGATTCTCGAACGCGAAGGCGTCTGGGCCAAGGCCTCAGACGCGAACTGATTGGACACCATGACCGAAACAGAAAACCATGACGGCGGCGAAGCCACCGTCAACACCCCGACCCGATCCGGCTTCGTTGCCCTGATCGGCCCGACGAATGCCGGCAAGTCGACCCTGGTCAACCGCTTCGTCGGCGCCAAGGTGTCGATCGTCAGCCACAAGGTGCAGACAACCCGCGCCGTCATGCGTGGCATTGCCATCCACAAGAATGCCCAGATCGTTTTCATGGACACGCCCGGCATCTTCAAGCCGCGCCGCAAACTTGATCGTGCCATGGTGACGTCGGCCTGGGGCGGCGCCAAGGATGCCGACATCATCCTGCTCCTGATCGACAGCGAACGCGGTCTGCGCGGCGACGCCGAGGCGATCCTCGAAGCCCTGAAGGATGTGCCGCAGCCCAAGATCCTGGTCTTGAACAAGATCGACCGCGTGCGCCATGAAGACCTGTTCAAGCTGGCCGAAACGGCAAACGAGGCAGTCAAGTTCGACCGCACCTTCATGATTTCGGCAACGACCGGCTCCGGCTGCGACGACATCATGGACTATCTGGCCGAGACCTTCCCGGAAGGTCCCTGGTACTATCCGGAAGACCAGATCTCCGATCTGCCGATGCGCCAGCTCGCAGCCGAGATCACCCGCGAAAAGCTGTTCCTGCGCCTTCACCAGGAGCTTCCGTACTCGTCGCATGTCGAGACCGAGAAGTGGGAAGAGCGCAAGGATGGCTCTGTTCGCATCGAGCAGGTGATCTATGTCGAGCGCGACAGCCAGAAGAAGATCGTGCTCGGCAAGAACGGCGACGCAATCAAGGCGATCTCAACGGCTTCCCGCAAGGAAATGTCTGAGATCCTGGAACAGCCGGTGCACCTCTTCCTCTTCGTTAAGGTGCGCGAAAACTGGGGTAACGACCCTGAGCGGTTCCGCGAAATGGGGCTGGAATTCCCCCGAGACTGACCGTGAACCTTCTGCGGTTCAGCCCTTGGCCCCGGCGGGCTTTATCCGCCGGGCGACGAAGCCCGCGATTTTCGGCCCCGCAATGATGATCAGGATCAGCCGCATCGTCTGCAGCGCCATCACGAACGACATGTCGACCGGTGTCGAGGCAGCAATGATGGCGATCGAATCGAGGCCGCCCGGGCTGGTGGCCAGGTAGGCGGTCAGCGGGTCGATCCCCATGAACCGCCAGAGCAGGAAGGCAAGCCCGCCGCAAAACGCCATCAGCACCAGGATCGAGCCGACCACTTGGGGCAGGGCGCTTGCCGCGTGGCGCAATATTCGGCGGGTGAAGGTGAGGCCGATCCGCCAGCCGATCACGCCATAGGCAAGCGCCAGCAGCCATTGCGGCAGATGCAGCGATATGACGCCAGCGACATGCAGCACCGTCGTCACGGCGAGAGGCAGCAGCATCGTTCCGGCCGGGATCTTCAGCCGTGCGCCAACGGAGGCGGCGGCGAGTGCTGCGGCAAGCGTGATCCCGAGGTCCAGCCAGTCCGTTTCAGGAAACCAGACAATCTGCGGCGCCGCCCCTCCGCTGATCCGGAAGACGAAGGCGGCCATAATCGAGGCTCCAGTGGCCACGAACACCACCCGCAGATATTGCATGAAGGCGACGAGCCGGGCATCCGCGCCATGCGCCTCAGCCATCAGGACCATGGCGGATGCAGCGCCGGCGGATGTCCCCCAGACGGCTGTGGTGCCCGGCAGAATGTCCGCTTTCGCAATTAGGTACCCCAGCAGGCTGCTGGCCGAGATGACCGCAACGACGATCGCCAGGAAGATCGGCCAGTCGAGCGCCACGGCCTTCAGCGTCTCGAGATCGAGCGAGCGGGCGATGATGCAGCCGAGCAGCGAGTGCGCGAAGATATAGGGATAGCGATGCACCGAAAGGCGCGCGCCGTTAGTGGCGACCAGGATCGCTGCGGCCATCGGCCCGAGCAGGAGCGCACCCGGGATATGCGTGGCGAAAAGGAGGGTCGATAGCGTGAGCGAGACCGCGAGCAGGATCGCCCAGCGTGCCGGCAAGGGCAGGGGCGTCAGCATGCCCGGCGGCGGGGTGGGAGCAGCTTCCGCCCCCGTTTTCACACCTGCTCCCGAGTCGGGAAGCCTTGTCTCGTCACCCATGGGCCTCTCCGGTCTCGCCCGCATTCCCTGGCCAAGCATGGGATAAGCACTGGACGAAAGCGCAAATTCGTAAAATAAATGAGGTGAACCTCACAAACAAGTTTTATGAGCATGCCCTCGCAAAAGTCAAGTTCGCCGATAGCATCCGATCTATCCCAGGCGGCGCAGACCGCCGCAATCGCCGCGCCGTCCGCGCCCCCGAAGGAAACCGCCGTGCCTGTCGCCAAGGAGCCGAAGCGACAGCGCGGGATCGCGCGCGTTGCCCGTTTGTTGGATGCCGGTGCAAGCGTCTTCGCCGAGCAGGGCTACAAGGCTGCGACCATGACAGAGATCGCGACCCGTGCGGGCGCCCCGATCGGCTCGCTCTATCAGTTCTTTCCCAACAAGGACGTGTTGGCGGACGCTCTCGTCGCCCGTTACGGCGAACATGTGACGGCAGCGCTCGACAAGATCCGCGAGCAGGCGGCCGAGATGGATGGCGCGGACCTCGCCGATCGGCTGCTCGATGTCCTGGTCGCCCATGCGGCGGAGCGCAGCTTGGCGCTCAGCCTGCTGGATGCGCGCTGGGAGCAGCCGGGCGTTCGCCCCGGCGTCCTGCGCGAAAGCTTGCGCCGCCACATTGCCGAATGCCTCGCCGCCTGGCGCCCGAACATCGGTGACGACGAGCGCCAGGCGATGGCGGTCGTCCTGCTGCAGGCGATGAAGTCTCTGGCGCAACTGCATGAAGAGAAGCGTTATCCGGGAAAGACTGAAGCTTTGGCGCAGTGGCGTGGCTGGGTTCGCCGCTACCTAGCGGATTTCTGAAGGCGAGGGCCGAATCGGTTGTCCCGACGCCTCCGGCTGCGCTAGAGTGTACGGATGCAATGGACGGATGAGGCAATTCTGCTCGGTGTGCGCAGGCATGGCGAAACCAGCGTCATCGCCGAGATGATGACCCGTAGCCGCGGTCGCCACTTGGGCATGGTCCGCTCCGGCCGCTCGCGAAGCATGCAGCCGGTTCTGCAGCCCGGCAACAGGCTGGAGGTAACGTGGCGGGCAAGGCTCGATGAACATCTAGGAGAATACAAGGTGGAGCCGCTGGCACTGAGGGCCGGACGGCTGATGGAGAGCGCTACCGCCGTTTACGGGGTGCAGGCGCTCAGCTCGCTGCTGCGACTTCTGCCCGAACGCGACCCCCATCCACATCTCTTTGAAGCGCTTGACGTCATCCTCGATCATCTGGAGGAGCCGGCGACTGCCGGCGAGCTCTTCGTCCGCTTCGAACTGGCACTTCTGAACGATCTCGGCTTCGGACTGGATCTGGAGGAATGCGCGGCAACGGGCCTGCGGGATAATCTGGCCTACGTCTCCCCGAAGTCGGGCCGGGCGGTCAGCCGGGCGGCGGGTGAGCCTTGGGCGGACAAGATGCTGGCGTTGCCGGATTTTCTTTCCCCGGGGAGCAGGCGGGGCGCGGATCCCGAAAGTCTGGCCGCCGCCTTCCGACTCACCGCATATTTCCTCGACCGCCATGTCTATGTGCCGCGCGGCCTGGAGGCGGGCGCGGCACGGGAGGGATTTTGTCAGGCAGCGTTGAAGACCCTGCGGCTTGATGCTGCCGGAGAATTGGCTGCACCGAGAAACACCGCCTGATCTTCCGGCGACGATTTCGCCATGTGCTGGTGAATCGCGGCCTGGAGTTCGCCGATATTGCGATAACTTCCGCCATCCAGATCGATGACCGGATATTTGACGGCGATGAACTTGACCCGATCTCCGTCGGGAATGGTGATTCCAACCGGAATCCCGGCGTATTCGATAACTTGCTTCTTCATAACGAATGTCCCCGCTCGTGCACGCGATGCACGGCGTTGTTTCAATAGTCGTTTGTGGTGATCAGTCTTTGCGCTGTGTCACATTCGACAGGAGCAGGCGTAACGGCGTTTCACCATCACGAAGCGCGGGGTCGTATGCCAGGATCGGACGGCTTCAAGAAATACAACTTGCATCTCGCTGACCTCCTTCATTGGCTGCGGTCTCTCTCTCGCGGAGACCTCTCATCGGTTCGTCGTCAGACCCGAACCAACACGGCAAAGGTAGGTGGCAGGATGGATTCCGTCAACGGGACGCCAAAGAAAAATAAAATAATTTTCTGTGACAGTGGTCTCTAGGCGAAAACGCAGGAATTTTGATCCGGCATAGGTGAAATGCCGAAATATGATCTCACTTTGGGCAAAATTACGCCATGCTGAGGGCAGGCCGTTCGACGGCCGTTTCACGGATCGGCCAATGCACGACCGCCGCGAAAATTCCGAGCGCCACACCCAACCACCAGACCTGGTCATAAGTTCCGAAGTGATCGTAAAGATAACCGCCCATCCAGACGCCGAGGAAGGAGCCGATCTGGTGCGACAGGAAGACCAGTCCGCCGAGCAGGCCGAGATGGCGCGTGCCGAACATGATCGCGACCAGCCCGTTGGTCGGCGGCACGGTTGAAAGCCAAAGGAGCCCCATCACAGCGGCGAAGATCACCACGGAGAGCGGCGTCTGTGGCAGGAGCAGGAAGAGTGTCACGGTGATCGAGCGGCCGATATAGATAAAGGCGAGGAAATAGGGCTTTGAATAACGTTGCCCGATCCAGCCGGCGGCCAGCGACCCGATGATGTTGAAGAAGCCGATCAGCGCCATGGCGATGACGGCGTAGCGCGCGTCGATGCCGATATCGCCGAGATAGGCCGGGAAGTGCGCGGTGATGAAGGCCACCTGGAAACCACAGACGAAGAAGCCGGTGGTGAGCAGCAGATAGCTCTTATGCGCCAGCGCTTCTCTCAGCGCTTCCGCCACCGTCTGCTGATACTGATTGCCGGACTGGCTGCCCGACTGTGCATTGCCGCGCAGCGGAAAGGCGAGAAGCGGCACGACCAGCATCATGACGGCGATGACAACGAGGCTGTCGGACCAGCCGAAGGCAGAGATGAAGCCCTGGCTCAAGGGTGCAAACAGGAACATGCCGGCAGACCCCGCCGCCGTCCCGATGCCGAAGGCCATCGAACGCTGTTCGGGTGTCACATTGCGGGCAAAGGCCGAGAGGATGACGCTGAACGAGCCGGCGCCGATCGCCGTGCCGATCAGAACGCCGCCGCCGATATGGAGCCAGATCGGCGCTGTTGCATGCGCCATCATCAACAGGCCGCAGGCATAGAGGACGCCGGACATGACCAGAACCCGTCCCGTGCCATATTTATCGGCTAGCGCGCCGAAGAACGGCTGACTGACTCCCCAGAACAGGTTCTGGAAGGCCATGGCGAGACCGAAGGTGGATCGGTCCCAGCCGCGGTCGGCGAGCATCGGCAACTGGAAGAACCCCATCGCCGAACGCGGGCCGAAGGTCATCACCGCAATCAGCGATCCGGCAAGAATGATGAGCCAGGGCATCTGGTGGCGGCTGGTGGCGATCATGGGGAAATCCTCCTCTGTCCAACACACATTAGTGCAGTCGACCCATGACGAGAAACGCCTTTTGATGAACAGCTCATCAAGGGATTTGATGAAAGTCAGCTTTGGCTGGGCTTGTCCGCTTGTGCCTCCTGACATCGTGCAGGAACCGCCGATGCCCCTCATCCGCCCTTCGGGCACCTTCTCCCCGCAGGCGGGGAGAAGCCCTCGCCTCCGGCCACCCGCTCCTCCCTCTCCCCGCTTGCGGGGAGAGGGTAGGGTGAGGGGCAAAACCGCGAACACGCTTCCCTGCCGGCGCAGCCTTCTTTCGATCAGGCGCCGCAAGCTCCGCTGACGCCAAGCCACATTACCGCTGCTTGATCGCCCAGCCCTCACGCATGCCAAGTACCGTCACCGCATCGCCAAGCGACACCAGACCGTCGCCGCGCGGCACCGCATTCCAGCCGAACAGCGGCCCCGGCACGCGTCGGTCGGCGGACATGCGGATGCGCCCCATGGCAGGCATCGGATTGGCGCCGTCGCGAGAGCCGGTATGCTGGTCTTGCGTCGTCATGATGCAGCGCGGGCAGGGTTTGACGAAATCGAAGCGAATGCCGCCGATCTCAAGGCCGGTCCAGCGGTCTTCCGCCCAGGGCTCGTCGCAATCGAGCACGATGTTCGGCCGGAAGCGCTCCATGCCGACAGAACCTTCGCTGTGCTTCTCCATGTCTTGGTTGAGGGCGCGCAGCGACCCCGTTGTAGTCACGAGGATCTGATAGCCATCGGCAAAACCCATCGGCGAATTTTCGCCCGCCCATTCTGCACTTGCCATGCGGCGGCTCTCAGTGTCGACAAAGACCAGCCTGACCGGCCGCCCGAACCAGTCGGAGAGTTTGGCGTTGACGCGCTCGTCGGCAATGGCGGCGCTGACGACCGATTTCCAGATCGCCACATCCATCCGGTTCTCCGGTTGCGGGGGTGCCACCATCGCCTCGCGCCCGTCATCAAGGCGAAGCGTCAGATAGGCGGCACCAGGAATGGCGGTGAGCCGGGCCAGATCCGGCAATTCCCGTTGCGTGATGAAATGGCCTGACGGGTCGACCAGCATCATCCGCCGGTCGTCGGAAAGGCCCATGGCCTCGATCCGTGCCTGTGGCAGCGCAATGCCCCTGGCGCTCTTGAATGGATAGATGAAAAGCCCGGTGACCTGCATGGTTGACCTTCAGATTTCGTCGCGAAAGAGGGTGAGAAACTGTTCGAGCCGCTGATGCCGCTCCTGCGCCAGCGCGCGGCCGGTGTCCGTCTGGAACCCGTCTGAGAGCTTGAGAAGCTTGGCCGGGAAGTGATCGATCGCGAAGCGCCGGTCGTCGAGCGGCCGGTGCTCGGCATCCGGATCGCCGGGGTGATAGAGTCCGGAGCCCAAACGCCCGGCGATGTAGAAGCAGCGCGCCACGCCAACCATGCCGATCGCGTCGAGCCGGTCGGCATCCTGCAGGATCTTGGCCTCAATCGTCTGGGGCGGAATGTTCGCGGAAAAACTGTGAGTCAGCACGGCATGGGCGACCGCTGCAATCTTGTCCTCCGCCCAGCCGAGATCGGCCAGAATGCCCGACGCCTTCTCGGCGGCCAGCCGCGAGGCCTGCGATCGCAGCGGCGAATTCTTCTCCACCGCCACGCAATCATGCAGGAGCACGGCCGCCGCCAGCACCTTGGCGTCCCCGCCTTCACCGGCACGAATGCGCATGGCATTGCGGAACACCCGGTGGATATGGGCAAGGTCATGCGAGCCGTCGTCGCCTTCGGTCGCATGCGCCAGAAGCTGCGCCGCAAGCGTCTGATGCGGGGCAAAGGCGTCGGCAGTGAGAAGATCCGTCACGTCACAAATCCCGGTGATTCCTGGCAGGCGAGGCACCCATCTAGCCCGGCTGCCAGTATCGCCGCAATCCGCGAGAGCTCAGATCCCCGTCGCCTCGTCCTCCCGCGCCGCGGCAACCACCGGCTTTACCTTGGATGTGAGGATCTTCTGGTAGAAGAGCCCGATACCGATCAGCACGAAGCCCAGGCCGATGAAGGACAACGCCCTCAGAACGCCTCCGAGATTGGCCATGTCGATCAGGAAGACCTTGGCGACGGTGACGATCACGATGACGGCCGAGGCGATGCGCAGGCTCCTGGCGTCGAAGCGAGACCCGAGCGCCAGCAGCCCAACCCCGATCGCAAGCCAGGCCACGGAATAGCTGTAGGTCTCCGCCTGCTCGAAACCCTTCCAGTAGGCGATGAACTCGCCCTGCCAGAAGCGCCGCACCGAAAGTGTCACCCAGGCGAAGCCGAGCAGAGTGCCGGAGCAGGCAAGGAGAATGACATAGGGCAGAGGCCGCTTGTCCCGGGCGTAGAAGGCCAGACCGGCATAGCCGAGGCCGGGGATGAGATAGCCGATCAGCATCAGGTTGATCAGCGGCCAGCTGCCGGTGCTCTCGCCCGTCACATACGGGTTGAGCGCGCCCAGATGCAGGCTCAGCACCTGCAGCACCGAGACGACGCCCGCGGCCATCGAGCCAGAGCGGAAGACGGCGCTCGGCGATTTCAGATCAAGCGTCATCAGGATGCCGGAGAGGCCAATGACCAGCAGCGTATAGATCGACTGCTCGCCAAGGGTCGGGGTGGAGGCATCGAGAACGCCTCCGTTCATCGCATGACGGACCAGGATGGCGATGGTCAGCAGGCCCATGAGGCTCGCCAGCCCCTGTAGCGCGTTCTTCACCCGCGCACCCGGCCAGCGGCGCAGCTCATAGGCTGACAGGATGGCGATCAGCGCTGGAACGCCGTAGCCGGCGAGCAACTGGTTGAAGAGGGGCGTGCGGCTGAGGGCGTCGGGGCCAACCAGCGTCGGATCCCAGGCGATGCGGAAGAGCACGCCGCAAAGGGCTGCGACCATGATCCAGGGCAGTCCGCTCCAGGGGCGCAGCCGTGTTGCCATCAGGTAGACGAAACCGAGGATGGCGAGCAGCAGCGTCGTGAAAAGCCCATCCGTCAGCGTATGCAGAGCGAGCGCATAGGCTGCAAAGCTGCCGAAGAGCAGCAGGTCGCGTGCTCGTCGCAGGCGTGGGCCAAGACCCGCGCGCTCCAGCCATTCCGCTGAGGCCAACAGCACGGTACCGGTCGCGAGTGCGAAAAGTCCATGGTGCCAGTCACCCCCGTAAACGCCGTAGAAGACGAAGCTGACGGTTGCGAGCAGAACCGGCATGACGCCGCCCAGTGCCGCCCAAAGGGTTGAGAAGACGGTGTCCACCGCGCCCCGGCGGCGGATGAAGGAAAGCCCGAGCAGGGTGAACAAAGCCCCCAGATAAAAGAGCAGCAGCACGATCACCCGGTCGAAGCCTGCAGCCGTCTCCGTGGAGACCCCCACGCCGTCAAGCACCGTCTGCACCTGCGTGATCATGTCGGTCTCGATGAGGGAGCCGATCAGGGCGCCGATGGCTGCGATCATCGTCGGCCAGAAGGCGCCTTGGCGCGCCGCACCGGCAGATGCCAGCACGGCGATCAATGAGGCAAAGCAAAATGTCGGAAAGATCCCGGTTGGTCCGGTGATTGCCAGCATGGCCAGCGACGGTATGAGCGCAGACAGCGCCATGGTGATGTCGAGCCCGAGCCGACCCGTTGCCATGCGGCGCCCCACGGCCTCCCAAGATAGCGGCTCATCCGCCACGTTGAGATCCGCTTCGGTATTGCCCGGCCAGATCATCACCCAGGCGGCGATCATCGCGATCAAGGACAGCGTCACCGGCGTCAGGTCACCGAGATCGAACAGCCCGATCAGCGCCCAGAGACCGAGGCCGACCTGGGCAAGCGCTGGTACGATTTGCCATCCGCGCATCCGCGAAGCGATCGCAGTGGCAACCTGAGCGACGGTGAGGAAGATGAACAGCGTCCACGGACTGGGGCTGTTCGAAGACACCAGGAGCGGCGTCAGCATGGAGCCGGCAAGGCCGAGCCCCGCCAGCGCCTGGCCGTGCAGCAGCGACAGGCCGAGCACGGCAAAGGCGGTGAGCGCCAGGAGCACGAAGGCGGTGGCCGGTCCGATGAAATCGTAGATCCCATGGGCCGCGTATATCGCGCCGAAAAGGGCAACCGCACCGGCAGCCGTGAGAATCCCGGGCACCATGGCATTGGCATAAAGGGCTGTCGCCTGCGGCAGCGCCTTGCGCCGAACCAGTTCGCCGGCGGCCATCAGCAGCAGGCCGAAGAGCGCAGCGAGTGACAACCGGACGCCGGGGCCGAGCAGCCCGCTCTCGATCGAGTAACGCACGAGGAAGACGCCGCCCAGCGCCAGCGCCAGCCCACCGGCCCAAACCGCCCAGCGTGCGCCGAGGAGGTTTTCCAGGCTTTCGGCCGGTGCCTTTGGCACAACCGATTCTGCGGGTGAAGAGGACACCGTCCCGTCCAATCCGGCCCGAGCAGCGATTGCGGGCGCGTCTTTGGATGCAGGTTCGCCAAGGCTATCAACAGGCATCGCCTCGGGAGCGGTGATGATCTCGGCAGATGCATCCGCCCGGGCCGCGTCCTCGCCAACGTCCACTGCTGCGGCAGGATTCTCCGCCGGTAGCGGCGACATTTCGCCTTGTCCGAGCCGTAGCAATTGTTCGCGCACCGCGCCCAACTCCTGCTCCAGGCGGTCGATCCGCTTGGCCGAGCCGCGCATGCTGAAGAAGAGAATGCCAATCAGAATCAGCGGCAGGATTTCGAACATCGGACCCCCGGGTGTCGACGGAATGTCCCGAACTCTAATCGTTTTCGCGGCAAGGGGAAGCGTAGTGCGTCACGGCGCAACCGCAGAAGCCGAGTGAAGACCAATCAGAAGGCGGCCTTGCAATCCGACCCGAAACTTTCTAAATCGTGTCCACCGGCACCTGCCGGTTTTCTTTGGCTCTTATTATGCTCAAAATGAGCATAAATCGGGAGGAGGTTACCATGGAACTGCAAGTCGACCGCGATGCTGGCCGGAAAAAGCAGTCAGCGGCGGATCGTTTTGGCTCATGGGAGCGCCCTGACCTCCGCTACACGCCCGCAGTCGCCAAGGAAACCGCGCATCTTTACGAGCGTGTCCGCGACTTCATCCCGGAAATCGAATGGCCGGTCTTTGCGCCCTATATCCACGCCATCAACCGCGTGAAGAAGGAGCGCGGCGCAGTCATCCTGGCGCACAATTACCAGACGCCGGAGATCTTCCACTGCGTCGCCGACATCAAGGGCGATTCGCTGCAGCTCGCCCGCGATGCCGTCAGCGTCGATGCCGAGATCATCGTCCAGTGCGGCGTGCATTTCATGGCGGAAACGTCGAAGCTGCTCAATCCGCAAAAGACGGTGCTGATCCCCGATGGTCGCGCCGGTTGCTCGCTGTCGGAATCGATCACCGGTGCCGATGTCCGCCTGCTGCGCGAGCGCTACCCCGGCGTGCCCGTCGTCACCTATGTGAACACCTCGGCCGAGGTGAAGGCCGAGACCGACATCTGCTGCACCTCGGCCAATGCCGTCGATGTGGTCAACAGCTTCGACAGCGATACGGTACTCTGCATCCCCGACGAGTATCTGGCGATGAACGTCGCCAACCAGACGACGAAGAAGATCCTCACCTGGAAGGGCCATTGCGAGGTGCATGAGCGCTTCACCGCGGACGAACTCCTGGAATACAAGCGAGCCGATCCGCGCATCGAGATCGTTGCCCATCCGGAATGTCATCCGAGCGTGCTGGCCGTGTCGGACTATGCCGGCTCGACCAAGGGCATGATCGACTACGTCAAGACGAAGCGTCCGGCTCGTGTCCTCCTGGTCACCGAATGCTCGATGGCCTCCAACATCCAGTCCGAAGTCCGTGACGTCGATTTCGTCAAGCCGTGCAACCTCTGTCCGCACATGAAGCGCATCACCCTGCCGAAGATCCTCGACAGCCTGCTTTTCATGACGGAGGAAGTGACGGTTGATCCCACGATTGCAGGCCGCGCAAGGCTTGCGGTCGAGCGGATGATCAATCTGAAGAACTGAGGCAGTGCTGCCAGCCGGGGAGGGCTGAATGCCGACCAACCTTGACTCTATCCGCCCGCAATCCTGGCAGGGCATCGACGACATCGTCATTGTCGGTGGCGGGCTTGCCGGTCTCTTCTGTGCGCTGAAACTGGCACCGCGCCCGGTCACCGTGCTCGCGGCGGCACCGATCGGGCAGGGTGCATCGTCTGCCTGGGCGCAAGGCGGCATTGCCGCTGCGATGAGCCCCGGCGACAGTTTTGACAAGCATCTCGCCGATACGGTCGCGGCCGGTGCCGGTCTGGTCGAGGAGAAGATCGCCCGGCTGATGATTTCGGAAGGTCCGGATCGCATTCATGATCTGCTCGCTTACGGCGTACCCTTCGATCGCGATCTCGAAGGCCATCTGCTGCTGTCGCGCGAGGCCGCCCATTCCGAACGCCGCATCGTCCGTGTCGCAGGCGATCGCGCCGGCGGCGCGATCATGGAGGCGCTGATCGCAACCGTTCGCCGCACGGCCTCAATCCGAGTGATGGAAGGCTATGTCGTCGAGGAGCTCATTGCCGAGGGACGTTTCGTCTCCGGTGTCGTGGCGCGTCCCGATGCCGGCCAATCGACGGCGCGCGTCGCGTTTCCGGCCCGCGCCGTCGTGCTCTGCTCCGGCGGTGTCGGCCACCTCTATGCCGTGACCACCAATCCGGCCGAGGCGCGGGGAACCGGCGTCGGAATGGCCGCCAAGGCCGGCGCCGTCATAGCCGATCCCGAATTCGTCCAGTTCCACCCGACAGCGATCGACATCGGTCATGACCCCGCACCGCTCGCGACCGAAGCCCTGCGCGGTGATGGCGCTGTTCTCGTGAACCGCGCCGGCCATCGTTTCATGACGGATCTGCATCCGGACGCCGAACTCGCCCCCCGTGATATCGTTGCGCGCGGCGTCTTTGCCGAAGTCGCTGCCGGGCGCGGTGCTTATCTGGATTGCACCAAGGCCGTCGGCAAGGATTTCGCCGCGCATTTTCCGACTGTCTACGCCTCCTGCATGGCCGCCGGAATCGATCCCGTAACGCAGGCCATCCCGGTCGTGCCCGCGGTCCATTACCACATGGGCGGCATTGCCGTGGATGCTGATGGCCGCACCTCGCTCGATGGCCTCTGGGCCGCTGGTGAAGTCACCTCGAGCGGTGTCCATGGCGCCAACAGGCTCGCTTCCAATTCGCTTCTCGAAGCCGTCGTCTTTGCCGGGCGCATTGCCGATAGCATCAAGGGCATGCTGCCAGAATCCTCGCTCTATGAATGGCCGAAGGCTGCCGGCGAGAATGACGATCTCGTCACACTGGAAGACAGTGCTCAGTTGAAGGAACTGCGCCGATTGATGAGCATGCATGCCGGCGTCATCCGCAATGCAGAGGGCCTTAAAACCCTGATCCGAGAACTGGCCCGGCTGGAGCGGGAGCGGCCGCGCGTGCGTTTCTCCAACATCACCGCGACCGCGAAGCTGATTGCCGTCGGAGCCCTCCAGCGCGCAGAAAGCCGGGGTGCACAGATGCGCTCGGATCATCCGAGGATGGATGACGCTTTCCACCGTCGCACCTATTTGACACTGCGCGAAGCCGATCGCATCGCAGCCGAATTTATCGGCTGATCGGAAAGGGACAGGACCATGACGAAGACCGAGAGCTTCCGCCCGCAACTGTCGCCGCTGATGGTTGAGGATCTCGTGCGGACCGCCCTGCTCGAGGACCTTGGCCGTGCCGGCGATATCACCACCTATGCGACGATCGGCCCAAAGAAGACGGCGCGCATGACGATCAACGGTCGTGATCCGGGCGTGGTCGCCGGCCTCGTTCTGGCCGAGACCGCATTCCGGCTCATTGATCCGTCCGTGCGCTTCGAAGCCTTGGTGGCGGATGGCGATCGCGTCTCGCCCGGCCAGCCGCTCGCGCGCGTCGAAGGCTCCGCCCGGGCGGTGCTGTCGGCGGAACGGGTCGCGCTCAATTTCCTCATGCACCTTTCCGGCGTAGCAAGCTACACGGCCTGCTTCTCCGACGCGATTGCCCATACGAAGGCACGCGTGACCTGTACGCGCAAGACGCTGCCGGGCTTGCGGGCGGTGGAGAAATACGCGGTCCGCCTCGGTGGCGGCTCGAACCACCGCTACGGCCTCGACGATGCGATCCTGATCAAGGACAATCACATCGCTGTCTGTGGCGGCGTGGCCGAGGCTATCCATGCTGCCCGCGCCTATGCCGGGCATCTGGTCAAGATTGAAGTGGAAGTGGACAGTCTTCATCAGATGCGTGAGGCGCTTGACGCCGGTCCCGACGTTATCCTGCTCGATAATATGACGCCGGATACGTTGTTTGAGGCCGTAGAGATGAACCGGCAGCACCATGCCATGGCGCCAGAGATTTACGCGTCCGGTCGCAACCGCACCATCTTGGAAGCATCGGGCAATGTCACGCTGCAAACCGTCCGCACCATCGCCGAGACGGGCGTCGATTTCATCTCGACATCCAAGATCACCATGGCCGCCCCGACAATGGATATTGGATTAGACTCAGTCTTGGTCTGAGATTGCCAAAAACTTTGCTTGCATTGTTCCGGTGTCCTGCAGTGGACGAAGTTTTGATTCAGAAGTTCATCAAATTTTCCATAGGCTTGACGTATATAAGTCAAACCTTCGATAGTTATTACCCATGATTAATAGTTTTGACCACTTTTCGAGAATCTCTTACCCCGAAAACGTTCCCGGTTGAGTTGAGCGTACGGCGAATTTTGGGGTTTCAATTTATCGTCGGGGGTTTCATGACGAGCATCATTTCTTCATCCGGAAGCAGTGCAGCCGGGCGGGTGTCGGTTTCAAGCCTGGACACCAATGGCGACGGCATCATTAGTGCCGAGGAATTGGAGGCCGCGAAGTCCAACCGCAGCCAGGATCCAACCGTTTCGAGTGACAATGCGGCAAGTAGTACACAGTCCCAGTTGCAGAGCAGCATGATTTCCATGCTTCTGCAATCGTCTGCAACGCAGACCGAGGGTGAAGCGCCGCGGGATGCACGCGATCTTTTCAGCGCGATCGACGCTGATGGCGATGGCAAGATCACCCAGGACGAGTTCGTCGCGGCTCGGCCTGAGGATATGAGCGAGGAAGAGGCGACAACCCGTTTCGGCGAACTCGACAGCGAAGGCTCCGGCTTCCTGACCGAAGATACATTTACAGCCGGCATGCCGCAGCCGCCCGAAGCGATCGAGGCCGACGGCACGAGCGGCGCGGACGATGAAACGGTCAGCATTTTTGACATTCTCGCCGAAATGCAGCGCGTCATCGACGCCTATCGCGAGAACGGTTCCGAGGCATCCGAGGTCTAAGATCTCGCGAAGGTTCGGGCCTCGTTCGGCACCTGGCAGACTTGTGGCGGCAAGCAGCCTAGGCTTGTGGGCGAGGTCCGTTCTCCAGCTTCGGCATCCGAGCCGGCCCGGCGGGCGCGGCTTCTTTCGGATCTGCATGATAGGTGACCTGCGGATAGGGGATCGAGATGCCCTTCTGGTCGAAGGAAGCCTTAACCTTCTTGATCATCTCGCGGGATGTCGGCCAGAAATCAGACGCCTTGGTCCAGTACCACATGGTCAGCACCACCGAACTGTCGCCCAGTTGATCGACATGGGTCGCAACGGCGGGATCAGCAAGAACGCGCGGGTCCGCCTCGGCATGATCGCGCATGATTTTTTCTGCAACATCGATATCGTCCTCATAGCCGATCCCGACCTTGAGTTCGAAGCGGCGTGTCTGGTGACGGCTGAAATTGGTGATCGGTACGTTCCACAAGATGGAATTCGGCGCCAGCCGGTAGAGCCCGTCGGGCGTGCGAAGCTCGGTGGCAAAGAGGCCGATTTCGACGATCGTGCCGGAAATCGAGCCGGTATCGATGTATTCGCCCACCCGAAACGGTCGGAGCACCAGTAGCATAATGCCGGCGGCGATGTTCTGCAGCGTCCCCTGCAGCGCAAGGCCGATGGCAAGGCCGGCAGCACCCAGCGCGGCAATGATCGAGGCCGTCTGCACCCCGAACTGGCCGAGCACCGTGACCAAGACGAGGATCAGCGACGCGTAACGCACCACATTGGCGAAGAAGCGGGCAAGCGTTTCATCGATCCCGTGTAGCTGCAAAAGGCCCAGATGGGTCCACCGGCTCAAGAGCCGCGACACCCACCAGCCAAGTGCCAGAAGCAGAAGTGCGCCGAGAATGGAAAACGAATATTCCACCGCCAGCCGGCCCACCTGGGCCAATGCTGCCTGTGATGCGAGAATGACTTCGCTTGCCTGCTGCTCCATGCCATCTTTCCCGTGACGTTGCTGTTACGGGCTAGATGGGGCAGATGCCGTAGCGGTCAACCGCCGGAACGGCTGCCGAGTTTCAGTCCGGGTGCAGGACGCTCTTCAAGAATCTGCCGACGGAAGCGGAAAAGGGCGGCCGGACGCCCGCCCGTCGCAGCCTCGGTTGCACCGGTTGCCTCGACCAGTTCGGCACCTTCCACCAGCCGGCGAAAGTTCTGTTTGTGCAGGTGCCGGCCGGAGATCGCCTCAACCGTGGCCTGGAGCGCGGTCAGGGTAAATTTCGGCGGCATCAGTTCGAAGACGACAGGTCTGTACTTGATCTTGCTGCGCAACCGGGCGAGCGCCGTTGCCGCAATGCGCCGATGGTCGTAGCGCATCGGTCGACCGAGCGGAACGGAGATGCGCCGATCGGCGACCCGTCCATCGGAAACGGCCTCGTCCAGAAGCCCCGCTTCGTAGAGAAGTTCATATCGCTCCAACACCCGTTCCTCGTCGAACGGGAAATCGTCGAGCCCGAAAGCGAGTTTGAGCCGCGAGTGCCGGGAAATCGCGGGACCGTCCGCCGTGTCAAGCCGAGGCTCGTCCGCCCAGGCGCGCAAGGCCGGCAGTATGAACTGGTCGATCAGCGCCGGTCGCCCTTGGCGCCAGTCTTCCCAAGGCAGGAAGCCATACCAGTCCCGCCACGCAGCGCCCGACGTTTCCAGTCGTGCAGCCCCCTCCGCCTCCAATCGCGTGAGTGCCAGATAGCCGACGGAAACCACATGCGGGCCGCTGTCGCCGGGCATGCTATGCCGGCCGCGATCACCGAAAGTATAGAGCTGCTCGATGTAGCCGAGCTGCAGCGCCGTTTGCGCCTCCACCGTCTGGCGCAGCGACACTTCCATGGTCCGGTGCAGGGTCGGGTGGAAAGGCCCGAAGGGCAGGGCATCGAGCGCGCCCGGTCCCGCAGGCACCACGAGCAGGCGCGGTTGTCCATCGGCGATCGCGACGATCGCGGCATTGAGGCCGATCTCGATATCGGCCGCCGCACTCATGGCGCGATCGGCTCCCGCACCGGAAGCGGCAGAACGAAGGGCTGGTTGCCATCGGTATCCGCCCCGCGTCCGAGCGCCTTCACCGCCTTGGCGAAGCGCCCCTCGCGGCCGAGCATCTCGTCTCCGATCTCGACCAGCCGCATGTTCGGCGTCGCATGCGGTGATGCCTCCCGCAGCCGCCGGGCCAGCGCCGCGTCATCGTCTTCAGGACACACGGCGAGGCTCGCGATCATCGCTGCGGCCGGTGAACGTGAAACGCCCATCCAGCAATGGACAAGAAGTGGCGCCGACCGATCCCAGCGCCGGGCAAAATCGATGATCTCGGCCACATGCATCTCCTGCGGCGCAATCAGATCGCCGGTGCCGGCAAAAGTGATGTCGTTCATCCCGAGCTTCAAATGGCGCTCCGCGCGGATGATGCCGGGACGATGAAAATCCTGGTTGGCGGCAAGCAGGCTGATCATCTCGGTCGCCTTGTGGCGAACGGCCATTTCTGCAATGCGGGCAAGGGGGGCAATGACAATGACGCTCATCGCAAATCCCAGTTCGCCGATTGCCGTTCGGCTTCGATTGCCTCGAAGCGCTCAAGGAATTTCGCCTGGGCTTGATAGGCGGGCAACGGCTCGATCAGGATGGTGTCGCGGGTAAAGCCCTTGGGCTGACCGAAGAATTTCCGCGCTTCTGCTTCCGCAAATCCGGCAAGCACGGTGGCTTCGAAATAGGCGGAGATCATGTCCGCCTTCTTGATCTGGTCCTTCAGCGTAGTCTTGGGGTGGGCAGGCAGGCCGAAACGCAGATGGATCGCGGCCTCCAGCCGCTTCTCCACCACCTTATAGCCGCCGCCGACAACAGCCTTAAATGGCGAGATCATGTCGCCGATCACGTATTCCGGGCCGTCATGCAGCAGCGCCACCATGAGATCGTCGGCGGTTGCCTTCGGACAGGAGCGGCGAAAGATGTCCTCGACGATCAGGCTGTGCTGGGCGACGGAAAAGGCATGGTCACCGGAGGTCTGTCCGTTCCAGCGCGCGACACGGGCAAGGCCGTGCGCGATGTCGGAGATTTCGACATCGAGCGGCGAAGGATCGAGCAGGTCGAGCCTGCGGCCGGACAACATGCGCTGCCAGGCGCGGCCGGGAATGCTGGTGGTCTCGTTCATCCTCAGACGTCCTCTGCCGCATCAGAGGGGAAGGTGAGGCCGCTCCAGGCAGGCAGAGCAAGGCTGAGCGAAACCCCGCCGGCAAGAATTGCCGTGCCGCTAGACATCGCCTCACCCGCCTTGTCGATCCGCAGGATGGCAAGCCCGCGTGAGCCCGCGACGGTGCCGAGTGTGCCGATCACCTTGCCGTCGATCGTGATCTCGGTACCCGGAGCGGGAAGGGGACCATCGGCCGAGACGATGACCGGACGGCGTCTGGCCGTCGAGCGGTGCTGCATGCGCGACACGACCTCCTGCCCAACATAGCAGCCCTTGCGGAATGAGACCCCGCCGGATTTGTCGAACAGGATGTCGTGGGGAAATGCGTCCTGCAGAGCGTAATCAGAACCCGATTCGACCACGCCATTCAGGATGCGCAGTGCCGAATAGGCCGCTGCCTCGCCAGGTTCGCCAACCTTGCCGACGATCCGGCGGACCGGCGTTCCGGCGAGCGCGAAGCGGTGGTCGAGAATGCCGCTTTCGTCCTCGCTGCCCCAGGTGACCGTAGCGCCGGTCTCGGGGTCGGCCGCGAGGGTCACGGCGGCGCGCAGCTTGTACATGGTCAGCCGCCGGGTGAGGGCCTCCTGCTGGTCCGCCGTCGTATCCAGGACGAAGTCGTCTTTGTTCCGCGAGATCAGGAAATCGAACAGGATCTTGCCCTGCGGGGTCAGAAGTGCACCAGGGCGTGCCTCTCCCTCGGCAAGGCTGCCGAGATCGGTGGTGATCAGGTTCTGCAGGAAGTGCTCTGCGTCAGGGCCGCCGACTTGTACGAAGGCACGATCAGGCAGGAAGGCTGAAGGCATGGGGTCACCGTGAAGTTGCGCTGACGGCAGACTTAGGAGACGCAAGTCTAGCCGACAAGCGCACCGCGTCACAGCCCACAGTTTGGCGAACGGCCTTGTTTGGCCTCAGTCGCCGACGGCGAAGAACTTCCACCTGCCATCAGGACTGATGCCGACGCGGAAAAAATTGTAATTGCCCTGTTCCTGCATCTCGGCGACATCGCCGGCGGTGACGATGCGCAGCAGTTCAACTCTTTCACGCGGGGAGAGAAGTGCGAGCGACTTACCGGCGAAGTAAGGCCACACATAGGCCTCGTCCGGCGTGCCCTTATCGAGCTGGACGAAACCGGTCGACAGGATGTCGAGAAGGATTGCCAGGATCTCCTGACCTTCATCGTCGCCGGAAAGCCCCTTGAGCGCAGCGATGGGGTCCTGGTCGGATGTCTGCAGTGGCACCTGGGTCTGATTGGCACCGACGTCGAGCAGAGGTTTCAATGCCTGGATATCGCCCGAAGCCGCTGCATCCATGATCAGCTGGCGCATCCGGCGAACAGGCTCAGGTGCTTTTTCCAGATCGTAGATGACCTCGGGCGCCGGTTCCTGGGGCGTCGTCGCGTCCGATTCGTCCGTATTGGACGGCTTGATCAGCGGGTCGGGATCGGGGATCACCGGAAAGGCTTCGTCCGACAGATCTTCGTCATCGCCGGGTGCAGGTGCGGGTGCGGGCGTTGCTGGCGGATCCTGCTCCGGCGGGGCGGGCGTAATGTCCTTGATGTCGGAAAGCGCAAGGGCCGGGTTCGGCCAGGAGAGGGGAAGGCTGGTGACCGATAGTGCCAGCGCGCCTGTCAAGCAGATGAGCCTGACCCGCGAAGAAATCGTCATTCTGTGCCTCTGCTGTCGTATCTACTGAATCCGGCGCTCCGGCGAGAATTCGCCCGCAAGGAGACGGGTCTTGAGCGTGTCGAGGATCGCTTCAGCACCGTGCTCGCCGTGGATGCGGATGGTTTCGCGCATCGCTAGTGCAAAGGCGGCGTCTGCGATGATTTCCGGCTCGATCCCGTCGGCCATGCCATCGGCCCAGGCTTCGTTCTGGTATTCCAGCGCAGCCTGCATCTTTTCGTGAACGATCATGTCGTCGATCTCGTTGCGGCGCGGTTCCATTGGCATTCCTCGAAGCACTCTTACTCAGGTCTTAACGACCGTATCAGCCTTTTGCCAAAACGACACGGGGGGAGACCAAAAGAGGTCAATTATTCGTTAATTTCCATAACGGGCGGTAATTTCTGTGGCGAGTGTTGCCCCTTCGTTACGGTAATTCTCCTCTGCACGAACCGCGGCCGGTGTGCAAGAGGTATAGACCGCGGCAAAAGAGCGGTACCCCCGGTTGTAGGCAGCCGTCAGACGGGCTCGGCGCTTCGGCTCTTCTTTCGTCTCAGTATCGAGCAGCGCCTGCAATGATTGCCGCCATTCCGGCTCGCCAGCAACATTACACAGGTTGCGCAGGTAATGCACCGCTCCGATGATCTCGGACAACCGACCGAGCCGGTCGTCATAGGGCGTGGGCTTTTCCGTCTCGGTGAGCGGGGACGGGACGGTGATCACGCTTTCACTCTGCGCCTTGGCGCCAAAGGAGACGAGAACGGCGAGCATGAGCAAGATGCCGTGCTGCTTTGAAAACAGGCCTGCCATCTCAGTTGCTCCTCCCGTTGGCAGGGTCGGCTGCCAGCTTCATGACGCAATCGCGCACGCTTTGCGGTACGGGCAGGGTCTCGATTTCCTCCGGCAGGAACCACCCTGCTTCGACAGCGTCGCTTCGCGCTTGCGCCACGCTGTCATCGACCGCATCAACGCGGAAGACGGAGAGCAGATAGTGGCTACCGGCAATGCCAGGCTCCGGAAGCAGTTCATAAGTCTCGAATAGCCGCGGATTGCATCCAACCACACCTGTTTCCTCTTCCAGCTCCCTCAGCGCAGTCTCGGCCGGCGACTCACCGGGCTCGGCCCGTCCGCCGGGAAAGGCATAGAGATCGGCGGCTGGAGGGTTTCCCCGACGCACCAGGAGATAGCGCCCCGCCCGTTCGACAACGGCAGAGGAGGCGAGGCGGGGTTGACTCATGATACGGCAATGCTCCGGTCTGTGGTGCCGCTGTCAGGCGAAGCAGCGGCGCTCACGAATATCGCGGCTTTTGGACGAGCCTGCAAGCCGCCGCTGTCCTTGACCCTCGGCCTCACGACTGCCATCTAAGCTCCATGTGTGGACGTTTCGCATTGACCGCGAGCCCGGAAGAGGTGCGCGAAATTCTCGGCCTGATGGAGCTGGAAGCCTTTCCGGCGCGCTACAATATCGCGCCGACGCAGCCGATCCTGGTTGTCGTGGCGGGGCCACCGTCAGAACCGGGCAGCAACAGGCCCGACCGTATCGCCGCGCTCGTGCGCTGGGGGCTGATCCCCTCCTGGGTCAAGGATCCGGCGGAGTTCACGCTGTTGATCAACGCGCGCTCCGAGACTGCCATCGACAAGGCCTCTTTCCGGGCGGCCATGCGCCATCGGCGAATCCTGGTGCCGACGTCGGGATTTTACGAATGGCATCGTCCGCCGAAGGAAAGTGGAGAAAAACCCCAGGCCTACTGGATCAGACCGAAGCAGGGCGGCGTCGTCTGCTTTGGCGGACTGATGGAAACCTATATGTCGAAGGATGGAGCAGAGCTCGATACGGGCTGCATTCTGACCGTCGGCGCCAACAGGACGATCGGTGCGATCCATGACCGCATGCCGGTGGTCATTGCGCCGGAGGACTATACGCGTTGGCTCGACTGCCGCAGCGGTGAACCGCGTGACGTGGTTGATCTCATGAAGCCGGCCCAGGAGGATTTCTTCGAGGCGATACCGGTTTCGGACCTCGTCAACAAGGTGGCCAATGTCGGCCCGGAGCTTCAGACCCCCGTAACGCCACGCGCAACGACTTCCAAGCCAGCGCCGGCAAAGCCCGGCGACGGACAGATGAGCCTGTTCTAAGAGAGGCCTTTCGGCCCTCAGGCGACCTTGGCGGCCGGCTTGCGCTTCAGCATCAGCGCCGCAGCGACCACGGCCTTGAGGGCGAGCGGACGGTAATTGGCGGCGAGATTGTGGTTGGCCGGCTTCTGCTGTTCGGCTTCGGTGGTGTTCGACATTGTCATTGTCCTCTGGATGATTCCTGACCCGGTATTTTCTTGTGCGGCTCTCTCTGCGGAGAACATGACAAAAGCGTGACCGAGTCTGTGACTCAAGTCAAATTTCAACAAAAGCGAAACAAATAGAGAGCCCCGCGCAAGCTTCTGGGCCTGGCGGGGCGTATTTGTTTATAATTCATTAAGAGTTAGGCGGGTCAGACGCCTCGATCGATTTCGGACAGACCCTTCTCGGCTGTCTCTTCGCCGATGGTCAAAGTGCCGTAGCGTTTGTGCCAGTTGCGGGCCCCGAGCGGCAGCGAACCGAGATAAAGAACCACCGTCACCACAAGTACCTGCCAGGTGAAGCTCATCAGCAGGGCCACATAAAGCACGACGCCGAGGATCATCGGAAACACCAGATCGCGGCGAATATGGCTGGTTTCCGACTTGCCGGACCAAACGGGAAGGCGACTGACGAGCAGATAGGCAATGACAATCGTATAGGCCGTGCTGAAATAGGCGAAGGTCAACGTCATCTGCACGTCGAGGAAGCCGATATAGACCGGCAGCAGCACCAGCGCTGCCCCGGCTGGTGCCGGCACGCCGACGAAGAATTCGGACTGCCACGGCGCCTTGTTTTCGCGCTCTGCCATCACGTTGAAACGGGCGAGGCGCAGCCCCGCGGCGATCGTGTAGATCAGGGCCGCGATCCAGCCCAGCGAGCGCGCCTGGTCCAGCACATAGACATAAAGAACGAGGGCTGGGGCCACGCCGAAATTGATGATGTCCGCAAGCGAGTCCATCTGCGCGCCGAACTTCGACGTTGCCTTCATCATCCTCGCCACACGCCCGTCGATGCCATCAAGGAAGGCCGCGAGCAGCACCATGGCGACGGCCAGTTCGTAGCGGTTCTCGAAGGCAAGCCGGATGCCGGTCAGGCCCGCGCAGATGGCGAGCACGGTGATGAGGTTCGGGACGAGGAGCCGTAGGGGGATCTCCCTGAGGCGCGGTCCACGGGCATTCGGATCCGATGCCGGCGGATGTCCGTTCTCTGGCGTGCTGTTCGGTGCGTCCATCTTGCCCTCCCTCAAGCGCGGCGGCTGATGACCGGCCCCTTGATCGAACCAAATTCGGCAATCACGGTTTCACCGGCAATCGCTGTCTGGCCGACCGAGACGCGCGGTTCGGCGCCCGCCGGAAGGAAGACGTCGAGGCGTGAGCCGAAACGGATCAGGCCGAAGCGTTCCCCGGCATCCAGCGGATCGTTCGGGTTGGTCCAGCAAATGATGCGGCGGGCAACGAGCCCGGCGATCTGCACGACGCCGATTGCGCCATGACGCGTCTCGATGACAAGACCGTTGCGCTCGTTGTCAGTGCTCGCCTTGTCAAGTTCGGCGTTCAGGAACTCGCCTTCCTTATAGGCGATCGTCGTCACGCGGCCGCGCATGGGCGCACGGTTCACATGGCAGTTGAACACGTTCATGAAGACGGTGATGCGCAGCATCGGCTCGTGACCGAGTTGCAGCTCTTCCGGCGGCACGCTCATCTGCACCGAGGACACCCGCCCATCAGCCGGGCTGATGACAAGGTCTTCGTCTTGCGGTGTGACGCGTTCCGGATCACGGAAGAAATAGGCGCACCAGAGCGTCAGGATCATGCCGATCCAGAACAACGGGTCCCAGAGCCAGCCGAGCACCAGCGACGCAACGAAAAAGGCCGCGATGAAGACATAGCCTTCCTTGTGCACGGGTACGATCGTCTTGCGTATGGTTTCCAGAAGATCCATGAGTTCCTCGATCAGTATGATTTTGTTTGCCCGTGACTACCGCGAAACCCCGGCAGGGGCAATGCCGGCCTGAAAATCTCGTCGTCCATAGGCTTAGCTGCACTATCAGAGGCGCAGCACAAAAAAGATCCAATTCGAGAGAAGCTGGCGAGACTCTGTAAATAATTACCCCCTAAAAAAGGCGTGGCTACAGCATGCGGAGACGGACCGTCTCCGGACAAGGAAATTCCACTTGCAACCCGCTCTCAAGTCCGACCGGTACGTCCATGCTGCTCCCGCTGAGGGTCTGTGCTGGTTTTCTGCATTGGGGAGACCCCAGCCCGCCTTGCTGCATCCCTTGAATGCAACGGCTGTTGGCGACCCCGCTCAGATCGCCGCTGGAGCCGTCTGTTTCGCCGCAGTCGAGGCGGGTTCCCTCGGGGTGGAAATCGTCAATCTGCGCGCTGCCCACCGGGAAAAAATTTACGTTATAGCCGTCGTCTCCGATGAGTTGGAGCCTTCTCTGCAGGCGGCGCTCTTCGCGGCCGGTGCCGATGATGTGCTCGTCGGCAGTGACCGACGCCAACTGGTCCCCTGCCTGATGCGTGCCAAGCGCCATCTCGAACTGCGGCGTCACAACGAAAGCTGGCGGCGCAGCATGCAGGAGAAGCTGGACATCTGGCAGGAGGGTCTCGATCATCTGCCGACCCCCATCTACGTGAAGGACGCGGACGGCCGCTATCTGGTCTGCAACGCGGCTTTCGGCCAGTTCCTCGGTGTCGGTCACGAGCAGATCCTTGGCCGTCGGCTGCAGGATTTCCTGCCACCGGGATCGGCTGAGGCCTACCACGAATCGGACCTACAACTGCTACGCCAGGGCGGTGTCATGCGCTCGGAGACCGATGTCTGTCTCCCCGAGGCCGGGATACGCCATATCATGGTGCACAAGGCGCGCCTCGATTCCCGACAAGGCGACGTCCGCGGCCTGGCCGGCGTGGTCATCGACATCACGGAGCGCAAGGAACTGGAAGCCCGGCTGACCGAGGCTGCCGAACGCGATCCCCTGACCAATGCCGCCAATCGCCGCAAGTTCTTCGAAGTGGCATCGGCCGAGATAGCGCTTTCAAAACAGGGGGATGTGCTGGCGGTTGCTGTCATCGACATCGACAATTTCAAATCCATCAATGACGAACTTGGGCATGCGGAGGGGGATGTCACCCTTTGCTCGATCGTCGACACGCTGCGGACTCAGGAGGCCGGCGGCATGCTGGTCGCCCGCGCGGGCGGTGAGGAGTTCTTCGCATTCTTCCCCAAGGAAGTCGCTCCCGCGGCGCCGGACATGCTGGAACTCGCGCGGCACGACATCGCCCGCTACTGCCAGGTCCAAACCGGTGTTGGTGCGGCCGGCACGATCAGCATCGGCCTTGCCTATTTCACGCCCTCGGACGAGACCATCGACCAGGCCCTGCGCCGCGCCGATCTGGCGCTTTACCGGGCGAAGCGCGACGGCCGCAACCGGATGTGCCTCGCCGATTAAGCGCGCATCGTGTGCTCAGACGGCCGGAGGACGCCGCACCACGACCCCGAGTTCATCGCTTTCGCGCACCTGCCGCAACCGTTCCTCGGCCTGTGTTGCCTCGCGCTGCCGGTTCCACATCGAGGCGTAGAGACCGTTCTGCTCGAGCAGGACCGAATGGCTGCCGCGCTCGGCAATCTCCCCACCCTTCAGCACGATGATCTCGTCGGCATTGACCACGGTCGACAGCCGGTGCGCGATGACCAGGGTCGTGCGGTTCTTCGATACTACGTCGAGCGCCGACTGGATCTCGTGCTCCGTCGTCGTGTCGAGCGCTGAGGTCGCTTCGTCGAGGATGAGGATCGGCGGGGCTTTCAGCACCGTGCGGGCAATCGCCACGCGCTGCTTCTCCCCACCGGAGAGCTTCAAGCCGCGCTCGCCGACTTTCGTGTTGTAGCCATCCGGCAGTTCTTTGATGAAGCGGGCGATCTGCGCCACTTCGGTCGCCTGTTCGATTTCGGCATCGGACGCGCCGGGGCGACCATAGCGGATGTTGTAGGCGATGGTGTCGTTGAACAGCACGGTGTCCTGGGGCACCATGCCGATGCCCGCCCGGAGCGACTTCTGCGTCACGTCGCGCACATCCTGCCCGTCGATGGTGATCGAGCCCTGCTGAACATCATAGAAGCGGTAGAGCAGGCGGGAGATGGTTGACTTGCCCGCACCCGACGGACCGACAACGGCGACCGTCTTGCCGGCCGGGACCTCGAACGACACGCCCTTCAGGATCGGCCGGTCGGGGTCGTAGTGGAAATGCACGTCCTTGAAGACAATGGCGCCCTTGTCGATCGACAGCGCCTTGGCATCCGGCTTGTCGACCACCTCCGCCTCGACTTCAAGGAGATCGAACATCTGCTCGATGTCGGTCAGGCCCTGGCGGATTTCACGGTAGACGAAGCCGATGAAGTTAAGCGGCACGGAGAGCTGCATCAGGAGCGCGTTCACAAAGACGAAGTCGCCGATCGTCTGGTCGCCCCGCTGGACGGCCATCGCCGACATGACCATGATGACTGCAGTGCCGATGCCGAAGATCACGCCCTGGCCGAAGTTCAGCCAGCCGAGCGAGGTCCACACCTGGGTCGCGGATTTCTCATAACGCGCCATCGAGGCGTCGAAGCGCTTGGCCTCCATCTCCTCGTTGCCGAAGTATTTGACCGTTTCAAAGTTCAGGAGCGAATCGATCGCCTTCGTATTGGCGTCGGTGTCGCTGTCGTTCATCGCGCGGCGAATTCCGATGCGCCAGTCGGAGGCCCGGATGGTGAACCAGATATAGGCCCAGACGGTGAAGGCGGTGACGGCAAGGTAGGAGAAGCCGTAGGTCCACCAGAAGATGGCAGCCGTCAGCAGGAATTCGATGAGGGTCGGGATCGAGTTGAGGATCGTGAAGCGGACGATCGTCTCGATGCCCTTTGTGCCGCGCTCGATGATGCGGGAAAGACCGCCGGTCTTGCGCTCCAGATGGAAGCGCAAAGACAGCTGGTGCATGTGGACGAAGGTCTTGTAGGCGAGCTGGCGCACGGCATACTGGCCGACGCTCGCAAACAGCGCGTCACGTAGCTGGTTGAGGCCGACCTGGGCGATGCGGGTGACGTTGTAGAAGATGACGAGTGCCACGGCACCGAGCAGGAAGGCGGGCAGAAGCCCGACCATGTCGAGTTTTCCATTCAGTGCGTCCGTCGCCCATTTGAAGAAATAGGGGACGAGGATCAACACGAACTTGGACACGATCAGGAAGACGGTGGCCCAGACCACGCGCATCTTCAGGTCCATGCGGTCTGCCGGCCACATATAGGGCCAGAGATTGACGAGCGTCTGGGTCGGATTGCCGGAGTCGGCCGATACGGTTTTCTTCTTCTTGTCCGTCATTTCGGCTCCCGTCAGCATTTCAGTCAAGCAAGCGCACAGATAAAAGCGGCGACCCCTGAGGATCGCCGCTTTGATCAATTAGGGTCTTGTCGTCCCCAATACAATAATCGGATCGTGAATGATCAGTTCACCGCTTCTCCGCGCAGCCGCTTGCGGTGGATTTCCTCCGCATTTGGCAACGCATCCTTCGGCACCGTGAAGATCTGCCCCGGTTCGATCAGGTCCGGATTGCGGATCTGGTTCTCGTTGGCGAGATAGATCGTGGTGTAGCGCACGCCCTGGCCATACACGCGACGCGAGATCTGCCACAGCGTATCGCCACGCCGGATGATCACGCTGTTCTCGCTCTTGGCGAGAGGCGCCTGCTGGATCGTCTTTGGTGCGGCAGCCGTATCGGCCGCAGCCGTTTCAGCAGCGGGCGCCTGCGCCGCCGAGGCAGGGGTCTCTGCCGGCGCCGCTGGCGTAACCGCAGCGGCAGCCTCAGCCGCAGCGGGTGTCGGCTCGGACAAGAGGTCACGGATCAGTGCGACGAGCTTCGGCAATGCGGCACCCAATCCTTCGACGTCGCCAGTCCTCACCGACTGCAACAGGGCAAGAGCTTCCTTGGCCTTCGCGCCGTGAGCGCCGACGCTCGCAGCGAATTCCGGCGTCGCAGTTGTGCCGGGGCGGAAGCCGATGATCGACTGCAGGCCGAACTCTGTAGCCGAGCGGGCAGCCGCGAGCTGTTCCAGCGCCGGCTTTTGGCCATTGGCGTAGAGGTTTTCAAGGATGGTCAGCGCCTTGGTGAGCGAGACGCGAAGACGCTCGAACTCGGCCAGCTCCGGATGGCCGGCATCACCAGCAGTCGCGTCGGCACTCTGCGCCACGACCGAAACCTGCTCGCCTTCGGGCCGCTCGAACGGAACGGAGGCGCGAACGACGACCTTGCCCGATGCATCCAGCATTTCGACTTCGATGATGTGGCTTCCGACGGAAAGAGTCATGGTGCCGTCGATGACGAAATTGCCGCTGGCATCGGTCTTGCTCTCGCCAATCGTGGCTTTATCGGCAAAGCCGCGAACGATCGCGCCGACGGGGGCTTTGCCGGCGACGAAGATTCGGTCACCCTCGATTTCGACGGCAGTCACCTGGACTTCAGCCGCACTTGTCGCGGCGGGTGCCGCCGGCGTTGCCGAGCCATCTGGGGCCGGTTGCGCGGCAGGTGCAGAGGCAGTGTCGGTCCCCGTTGCCGGAATGGTCGGTGCAGAGCCTGCAAGCTGGCTCGAGGCAGCCGGCAGTTCGGGCATGGAAACTGTAGGCGTTGCTGCGGTCTCGGCAGCGGCGGCTGGCTGCGCTGCAGGTGTTGCCTCAGTCGATGCTGCAGCAGCAGGCGCCGTGGCCTGGGCCGCATCGGCAGCGCCCGGCAGCGTGATCAGCCGGCTCGCTTTGCCGGGTTTAGACACCATGGCGAGCAACTCGCCCTTGCCGCCGTCCGGAACGGAGACGGTCGCAACTTCTTCCGACGTGACGACCTTTCCATCCGCGGCAGTGGCGCGGATCTGCAAGGCATGATCACCCGGGGGTAACGGATTGTCCAGCACGGCCGCGAAGTCGCCGGTGCCGTCGACGGTCTGCGAGGAAATCACGGTGCCGTCATTGAGGATTTCAACCTTGGCACCGGGTGCAGCATTGCCGGCAATGACCGTAGAGCCGTCGGGTTCGACGCGAAGTACGTCGAAGCGCGGTACATCGGCCCCAGCCGCTTCCGCTGGTGCGGCGGCTGTTTCGGCAGGCTTGCCGAGCAGGGCGTCCTTGATCGAGGCGATGAGGCCTGCAGCCTTCGCCGGATCGTCCGGCAGTTGCTCGATCAGCGCAAGGGCCCGGGCGGCATCCGCCTGCAGAGCCTTCGTCGTGTCGGTGAGCTTGGCGTCAATGCCTTCAGGCATCTCGATCGATGCTAGGGCTTTCACCGCGCCCTGTGCCAGCGTCTTGGCCGCGCTATACGCTTCAACACCCGGCGTCCGGCCATCGGCAAAGAGGGCAGTGATACCATCGACGGCCTTGACGGCATCGGCTTTCAGGCGATCCATTTTTTCTAAAGCGGCATCGGCGAGGCCGGCGGTTGCGTTATCGACGCTTGCTGCGGCCTGATCCGCTGCCGACTTGACCGCGTCGGACGTCGCACTGATGGCAGGCGCCGTCTCGCTGGTCGGATTGAGCCGCGGCATGATGACGAAAACCATCAGCAAGGTCACGATGGCAAGTACAAACAGGACCACCCAAAGGGCACGGTTCTTCATATCTCAAGTCTCCCGGCGGAACATCCGCCATATCCCCTGGAATTGCTAGCCTTAACTGCTTGTTTCGACAAGCGTCGCAAGCCAAATCCGCCGGGCTTGCCTGAGGTTTTCAGCCAATTTTGTTGACCTTGTTGCCGCCAGCCTGTTTTTTGGCCGGCATGAGTGAACAAAATACCCCGATTCGATCCGTCTGCGTCTATTGCGGCTCCCAGCCGGGACGCGATCCTGCCTTCATGGAAGCGGGTCGCGCCTTTGGCCGCTCACTTGCCGAAAACGGCCTGCGTCTCGTTTATGGCGGCGGCACCAAGGGCATTATGGGAGCCGTGGCATCCGGCGTGCTCTCGGCCGGCGGCCATGTGACCGGCATCATCCCGGAATTCCTCGTTGACATGGAAGCGACGCGCCATTCGCTGGGCCAGCTTAATGAGCTGATCATCACCAAGGACATGCACGAGCGCAAGCACGCGATGTTTGAGCGCTCGGACGCCTTCGTAACCTTGCCCGGTGGCATCGGCACGCTGGAGGAGATCGTCGAGATCATGACCTGGGGCCAGCTCGGCCGTCATGAAAAGCCGATGGTCTTCGCCAATGTCAACGATTTCTGGAAGCCGATGCTGGAACTCGTCGACCACATGTCGGCCTCCGGCTTCATCCATACGGCGCACCGCGTACGGCCCATGGTGATCGACCGGATCGAGGACATCGTTCCGGCGATCAAGGCGCGCTGGGCAGAGACCGAGGCACCGGAAGGCGACCCGGCGACCATTGCCAAGCTCTAAGCGCGAAGAAGCGCCTCAACGGCGCTTCAGCATCGGCAGTGTGTAGATCACCAGTGCCACCCAGATCAGCGGGAAGGCGACGGCCTTGGCGGGGCTGAACGGCTCGTGGAAGACGAAGACGGCGGTGATGAAGATCATCGACGGAGCGATGTACTGCATGATGCCGATAGTCGAAAGCCTGAGCAGTTTGGCGCCATTGGCATAGAGGATCAGCGGCACGGCCGTGACAAACCCTGCGGAGGCGAGCAAAGCCGTATCGCTGAAGCTTCCCTTGAGGAAATGCCCTTCGCCGGACAGGTTGAGATAGACGAGATAGCCGAGCGCGATCGGCGAAAGCAGCAGCACTTCCAGCAGAAAGCCCTGGTTCGGCCCGATCGGCAATGTCTTGCGGAAGAAGGCATAGAAGCCCCAGGAGAAGGTGAGCGCAAGCGCCACGATTGGCAAGCGGCCGGCCTCGACGGTCAGGATCACTACGGCGAGAACAACAAGCGCCAAGGCCGCGATCTGCGTCTTCTTCAGCTTCTCCTTGAGGATGACAGCGCCGAGCAGGATCGAGAAGAGCGGATTGATGAAGTAGCCGAGCGCAGTGTCAAGCGCGTGGCCAGCTCCGATCGCCCAGACATAGATGCCCCAGTTGACGCTGATCAGAGTGGCGGTGACGGCGGCCATGCCAAGCATGCGCGGGTTGCGGATCGCCTTTTTGAGATCATCGGTCTGCCGGATAACCAGCAGCAGCAGTCCTGCCACCGGCACGGACCACAGGATGCGATGCGCAATCACTTCCGCCGGCGAGATATGCGCCATGGCCTTCATATAGAGCGGCAGAAAACCCCACAGCAGATAGGCAGAAAGGGCGAAGAGGAAGCCGTTCAGGCTGTCCCTATTCTCTGCGGGAGCGGTGACGTCGGCCATGGTATTTCCTGACTTTTGTTATGCTTTGGAAACGGCCTTACGCCCGCGAGGTTACGGGCGCAAATGCATTTCAGTGATGGATCCTTCATCGGGCGCGATCGGTGACGCCCGCTCGGGCTACTCGGCCGCGATTTTGCCTGCCAGTTCCCGGTTCTTCATCAGCTTGTAGACGATCGAGTCCATCAGGGCCTGGAACGAGGCGTCGATGATGTTTTCCGACACGCCGACCGTCCACCAGCGGGCGCCTGATGCATCGGTGGACTCGATCAGAACGCGGGTGATCGCCTCGGTGCCGCCGTTCAGGATGCGCACCTTGTAGTCCGCCAGTTCCAGGTCGAGGATTTCCGACTGAAATTTGCCGAGGTCCTTGCGAAGCGCGATGTCGAGCGCATTGACCGGACCATCGCCTTCCGCGACCGACATGACAGTCTCGCCGTCAACCAGCACCTTCACCACGGCTTCAGAAACCGTCTTCAGTCGGCCATGGCTGTCGAAGCGCCGCTCGACCATCACGCGAAAGCTTTCGACCGCGAAGAATTCCGGCACCGTGCCGAGCGTCTTCAGGGCCAGGAGTTCGAAGCTCGCATCGGCGCCCTCATAGGCATAGCCCGAGGCTTCGCGTTCCTTGACGACGGAGATCAGCGTGTCGAGCTTCGGATCGTCCTTGGCAACCGTGATTCCGCGGCGCTTCAGCTCGTTGAGGAAGTTCGCCTTGCCGCCCTGATCGGAAACCATGACCTTGCGGAAATTACCGACGCTCTCCGGCTCGACATGCTCGTAGGTCTTCGGATCTTTCAGCAGTGCGGAGGCATGGATGCCGGCCTTGGTCGCAAAGGCCGAGCCGCCGACATAAGGCGACTGGTGGTTCGGCGAACGGTTCAGGAGTTCGTCGAAGGCCCGCGACAGACGGGTGAGGCCGACGAGCTTTTCCCGGTCGATCGAGGTCGTGAACCGCGACGCATAGGTGTCCTTGAGACAGAGCGTCGGGATGATCGTGACAAGATCGGCATTGCCGCAGCGCTCGCCGATCCCATTCAGCGTCCCCTGGATCTGCCGCACGCCCGCCTCGACGGCGGCGAGCGAATTGGCGACCGCCTGGCCGGTGTCGTTATGCGCATGGATGCCGAGCGAGGACCCGGGGATGCCGGAGGCGATGACGGCGGAGACGATCTCGCGGATCTCCGGCGGCTGGGTGCCGCCATTGGTGTCGCAGAGCACCACCCAGCGGGCGCCGGCGTCGTAGGCTTCCTTGGCGCAGGCGATGGCATAGTCCCGATTGGCCTTGTAACCATCGAAGAAGTGCTCGCAATCGACCATGGAAAGCTTGCCCGCTTCGACCACGGCCTTGACGCTGTCGCGGATGCTTTCGAGGTTTTCCTCATTGGTGCAGCCGAGCGCCACCTTCACGTGATAGTCCCAGCTCTTGGCGACGAGGCAGATGGCGTCCGCCTTGGCCTGCAGCAATTGGGTCAGCCCCGGATCGTTGGAGGCCGAGATGCCGGCACGTTTAGTCATGCCGAAAGCGACGAAGCCGGCCTTCTGGGTACGCTTTTTGGAAAAGAACGTGGTGTCCGTCGGGTTCGCGCCGGGATAACCGCCCTCGATGAAGTCGATGCCGAATTCGTCCAGCATCGCCGCGATCGCGATCTTGTCCTCAACGGAAAAATCGACGCCCGGCGTCTGCTGGCCGTCACGCAGTGTCGTATCGAACAGGGTGATCTTGTCGCGCGTCATGCTGTTGTCCTTAGGCAACTCGGTGATGTCAGCCCCTCATCCGCCCTTCGGGCACCTTCTCCCCGCAAGCGGGGAGAAGGCCTCGCCGCCTGCCAAGCGTTCCTCCCTCTCCCCGCCTGCGGGGAGAGGGTAGGGTGAGGGGCAATTCTCATATTCAATTCTTCCCCGCAAACCGATCTGTCGCCCGGATCAGCTGGTCGAGGATGCCAGGTTCGAGAAAGGCGTGACCCGCCCCTTCGATCAGGTGGAAATCCGCCTTCGGCCAGGCCTTGTGCAAAGCCCAAGCATACTTCGCCGGGCAGGGCATGTCGTAGCGGCCGTGGATGATCACGCCCGGAATATCCTTGAGCTTGTAGGCATCGCGCAAGAGCTGCCCTTCCTCCAGCCAGCCGGCATGAACGAAGAAGTGGTTTTCGATGCGGGCGAAAGCGAGCGCGAATTCGGCCTCGCCGAAATGCGCCGCATAGTCGGGATTGGGCAGAAGCGTGATCGTCTCGCCCTCCCAATTGCTCCAGGCGACCGCGCAGCGCAGCTGTTCCTCGCGGTCGGTGCCGGTCAGCCGGCGGCGATAGGCGGCCATCATCTCGTGGCGCTCGCTTTCCGGAATGGGCGCACAGAACCGCTCCCACTTGTCCGGGAACATCTCGGAGACGCCGAACTGGTAGTACCAGTCGAGCTCGGCCTTCGTCAGCATATAGATGCCGCGCAGCACGAGTTCGGACACGCGCTCCGGATGGGTTTCGGCATAGGCGAGCGCCAGCGTCGAGCCCCAGGAACCGCCGAAGACGAGCCACTTTTCCGCACCGATCATCTGACGCAGCCGCTCGATATCGGCGACTAGGTGCCAGGTTGTGTTCGCCTCGAGTGAAGCATGCGGGGTGGATTTGCCGCAGCCGCGCTGGTCGAACAGGATCACGTCGTAGAGCGTGGGGTCGAAGAGACGGCGATGCGTTGGGCTGATCGCACCACCCGGGCCGCCATGCAGATAAACGGCAGGCTTGGCGCCCTTGGTGCCGACGCGTTCCCAATAGACGGTGTGTCCGTCGCCGACATCGAGGAAGCCGGTCGCGAAGGGTTCGATATCGGGATAGAAGCTGCGCAATTCCGTCGTCATGTCATGTCCTCTTCGGTGGCCAGGCCACCGTATCGTGATCGGGATGCTGCCGAGATGTGGCCGCGATCCCGGCATTGCCCGCCGGAAGGTCCGAGCGGTCGGTCGGGTTTTCTGGAAGTGAAAAGAGCTTGTCGAAATAGCTGACGCGGCTTTCCACGCCATCCTGCGAGACTGGTTCGGCGAGCTCTGGCTTGTCGAGGCTGCCGATCGTCACGCTGATATAGGGCGACCCCTTGGTGCGGAAGAAAAGCGGCGTGCCGCAGTCCTTGCAGAAGCCGCGCCCGCACGGGTCCGACGACTGAAACCAGCCCGGTTCGCCACGCATCAGAAGGAAATCCTCCTGGCGGGAGCCGGCCAGCGCCATGAAGAAGTTGCCGCTCGCCTTCTGGCACATGCGGCAGTGACAGATATGCGGATAGCCGAGTTCGCCTGCGATCTTGTAGCGGATCGCGCCGCACTGGCAGCCGCCGGAATGCACCTGACGGGTCATTGATCATCCTCCGGCGGCCACTGGGTCGTGTCGTGATCGGGGTGCTGGAAGCTCTCGATCGAGGCGAAGAATTCCTCCATCGCAGGACTGGAATAGGCTGGCTTCTCGAACAGCTGGTCGATCCAGGGTAGCCGCTGGTGATGGTTCACCTGGATCTGCGGCTCAAAACGCTCCGGATGGTCGAAGGCGCCGATGGCGAGTTCCACCCCGTTCGGATGCTGATAGGTGAGTGGCGTGCCGCACTTGCCGCAGAAGCCGCGCTTCACCTTGGCGGACGACCGGTAGAGCATCGGCTGCCCCCGCGTCCAGGTCAGATGCGCCTGATCGGCCGTGACGAAGGCGCCGAAGAAGGAGCCGAACTGCTTCTGGCACATGCGGCAATGACAGATCGATGGGCGCCCGAGCTTGGACGCCTGGAACCTGACCGCTCCGCATTGGCAGCCACCACTATGGACTTCGCTCAAGCCTCTCTCCTCATCGCATGGTCATGTAGACGGTGACGCCGATGATCACCACGGCAATCAGGACACCCTTGGCGATCAGCCCGTAGAGCAGCCATTTCGGCATCTTTGTGTTCGGGTTCGGTTGGGTCATGGTTTCGCCTCGGGCCATTGATCTGTGTCCCGATCCGGGTGCTGATAAGACACGACGTCGGTCAGGAAGGGCGCGTCCTCGAGATCATCCAGCGTCATCCGTTCCGGCAGGGCCGGGATGGTATCCACGAAAGCGAGCTTGCACTCGACCCCGAACTGGATTGTCGGCGGCAGCTGCGATGGGTCGTCGAAAGCGCCCGCCGCCAGCGACAGTCCGTCGGGCGCCTCATAGGTGAGCGGCGTTCCGCAATCGCCACCGAAACCGCGTTGCACGAAGTTCGACGAGGCAAAACGCTTCGGCGCGCCGCGTGTCCAGGTGAACTCGGCATCGCCGACGGCAACCAGCGGCGCGTAATAGGCCCCGAAGGCCTTCTGGCACATCCGGCAATGACAGACGGAAACGTCCTTTGGTTGGCCGTGCATGCGGAAGCGGACCGCGCCGCACTGGCAGCCGCCGGTATGGGGGAGGTGGGAGGTCATAAGGTTCCCTCCAGCCAGTTCTCGACCTTCAGCCCTGGCACCCGACCGAACTCGCGGACATTTCCGGTCACCAGGGTCACATCGAGGGAGCGAGCATGGGCGGCGATGAAAAGATCGGTCGTGCCGATCGGCTGGCCGTTGCGTTCGAGGTCGTGGCGGATTTCGGCAAAATGCGACGCCTCCTTGTCCTCGTAGGGCAGGATTGCGATGCGATCGAGAATGGACTCGACCAGATAGGTCAGTCGCTCGGAATTCCGTTTGAGGATGCCAATGCGCAGCTCCGACGCGACGATCGCACTGATGGAGATCTCGTCATCGCCGGCACGCTCCACCATCGCCGCGGCAGCGCCGTGCGGGTTCCGGATCAGGTCCGAAACGATGTTGGTGTCGAGCATGTAGCGGGGCGTGTTCACAGGTCGACGTCCCGTGCCGGTGCTTCGCGGAGGTCGAACTCGAAGTCTTCATCGAGGGGTCCCTGACGACGAAGCCACTCGATCAGGCTCTCCTGCTTCTTCTTGACAGGCTCAAGGGTGATCTTGTCGCCTTCCTTGCGCATGATCACCTCGTCGCCTGGGAAGTCGAACTCCACGGGAATGCGGACGGCGCGGTTGCGACCGTTCTTGAAGATACGGACATGCCTTTCCAGTTCCATTCGCGCCTCCATTCGCGGCATATGCCAAGCATATGCCGCCCGTTCCCCTCAAGCAACTACCGCTTGACCTCCCAGGTCGTCACCCGCTCGCCCGTCTCCTTGTTCTTGCCGTCCTTGAGCTGGATGCCCTTCTCGGCAAGCTCGTCACGGATGCGGTCGGCCTGGGCGAAGTTCTTGGCCTTCAGCATTTCGAGCCGGAGGTCGACCAGCGCCTGGACGGCGGCGGAGAGGTCGTCGCTCATCTCCGCCTTCTTCGGTGTAACCCCCAGAAGGGCTGCCGAGGCGGCGAACAGCGGCACTTTCGACGGGTCGGCGTTCGCCGCCTGCGCCAGCGCATGAATCGCCTGAACGGCAGCAACCGTGTTCAGGTCGTCGGAGAGCGCTTCCAGAACGGCGGCGTCCGGGGCCGTGGTGCCGGCATCACCCGCCGGCCATTTTGCCAGCAGGCGCTCCGCCTCCTCCAACCTCTTCACCGAAAAGTCGATCGGCTCGCGGTAATGTGTCATCAGCATGGCCAGCCGCAGCACTTCTCCCGGCCATGTCCGTCCGCCGAATTTCTCCGTCGCCAACAACTCGTTGATCGTGACGAAATTGCCCTCCGACTTCGACATCTTGCGGCCTTCGACCTGAAGGAAGCCGTTATGCATCCACACGGTTGCCATCAGGTCGTTGTCGAAGGCGCAGCAGGACTGGGCGATCTCGTTTTCGTGGTGCGGGAAGATCAGGTCCAGCCCGCCGCCATGGATGTCGAACTGGTGCGGTTTCTCCTTGGCCTTTGGCGAAAGGCGGTCCTTGATCTCCTCCCAGAGATAGCGGTCGGCCATGGCGGAGCACTCAATATGCCAGCCGGGACGGCCGAAGATCGCATGCGCCTTGCCTTCAAATGTAAAGCTCGCCGGCCAGCCGGGCTCGGTGTCTTCAGACTGCTTCCACAGCACGAAATCCGCCGGGTTCATCTTGTGGCTTTCGACCGCCACGCGCGCGCCTGCCTGCTGGTCTTCCAGCTTGCGCTTGGACAACATTCCGTAATCGGCCATCGAGGCGGTCGAAAACAGCACTTCATGCCCTTCCGACCCGGTCGCCACATAGGCGTGCCCCATGTCGAGCAGCCGCTGGATGATCGTGATCATCTGGGGAATGTTGTCGGTGGCCCGCGGCTCGACGGTCGGCTTCAAGCAGCCGAGCGAGGCCACGTCCTCGTGGAACTGGCTTTCCGTCTTGCCGGTAACGGCGCGGATCGCCTCGTTCAGGCTCATCGAACCGTCGGCGATCTGGCTGCCGAAATCGCGCAAGGCGCGCGCGTTGATCTTGTCGTCGACGTCGGTGATGTTGCGAACGTAAGTGACCTTGTCGGCGCCATAGGTGTGGCGCAGCAGCCGGTAGAGCACGTCGAAGACGATGACCGGGCGCGCATTGCCGATATGAGCGAAGTCATAGACCGTCGGGCCGCAGACATACAGGCGCACATTGTCGGTATCGATCGGCTCGAAGTCGACCTTCTCGCGTGTGAGCGTGTTGTAAAGCTTGAGGCCGCCGGCCATGTGAAACTCCCAGAACGAATGGTACCCGGCTGGACCGGGTCGTTTGTCATCTGGGTCTATGCAGGAGACGAAAACGGCCAGGCCAGCGATGCGCTAGCGAATAATGATCCCGCAAATGGTGCAGAGGCTCGTTTTCATGGGCGTTGTTATGGCGCGAGGCGTCGGTTTGGTCAAGGGTTCTGCACGGTTCGCTGTTGGCGTTGAGAGTTTCCTCAAATGTAGGTACCTGCTTATCGGGGTAAACATTTCTTTAAGGTCAATCCCGCAAGGTAGGAAACCTAGCCCTTACCCGTCAGAGATGATTTCCGACATGGACACTAGCCTGCATTTGCCGACGATCATGGTCGTCCATGCCCTGATCACGTCCATCTCGACGCTGGTAACGATCTATATGTGGAAGCGTCATCGCTGTGGTTCGGTGATGCCCTTGCTGGTGGGCGCAGGGGTGGCTGCCTGCTTAACCATGGCGCTGCACGCCGGACGCAACAGCCTACCGCTGTTTCTGTCGTCCTGTGTCGGTCTGGGGCTGGGCGTCCTTGCCGTTGGCCTCTATTGGCAGGCCGTCATGGCTTTTGAAGGCGAAAGAGTTTCTCTGCCCAAAGCCGCAGCTGGCATGCTCGTCTGGATGGTGTTGTGGTTCACTCCGCTGTTCCAGCAGTCGATGGAGGTGAAAACGTCGTTCCTCGGCATTCTGGTCGCAAGCTACTGTCTTCTGACCGCGGCCAAGATGTCTGCCCGTGCCAGGCAGGAACCCTTGCCGTCACGTCATCTCGCGGTCATCGCGAATCTTGTCCGAGGATTAGTCTGGCTGACATCGGTCCCGCTCAGCATCTTCGTCGCGCCGGCTTACGCAGCGGACGGCAGCCCCGCCGCCTGGTTCGCCTATGTTGTGCTGACGAACTCCATGATGATCGTCCTGTCGCTCGTGGCGCTCCTGATGCTCAGCAAGGAGCGAGACGAATTGCGCTACCGCATCGCCTCGGAGCGCGATCCGCTGACAAACCTCGCCAATCGCCGAACCTTCGTCTCCGGTGCCAGCCGCATTCTTCTGCAGGACGAGGCGCGCGCAAGCCTGCTTCTCATGGATATCGACCACTTCAAGATGGTCAACGACACCTATGGGCACGCAGCGGGCGACCAGGTGCTGGTGGCTTTCTCGCGCGCGATCGAGCAAAGGTTGCCGCGGGGTTGGCTCTTTGCGCGCATCGGCGGCGAGGAATTCGCCTGTCTCATGCCGCGCACGAGCGCACAAACCGCAGTCGCCCTGGCTGACAATTTGCGCCGCGCCGTTGGCGACATCGCCATCGCGGCCCATCCCCACCTTAAGATCTCGGTAAGCATCGGCGTCAGCGAAGCGCCAGGGCGTGGCACGGAACTGGATATGCTGCTCGCGGACGCCGATGCAGCGCTCTACCGGGCTAAGGCCGACGGGCGCGATTGCGTCCGGCTTTTCGAACCCGGCGCGCTTCTGGCGGAGACGGCCGGCAAGCTGGCCTTGATCGCGAAGGAGCCTCCGCGAAAATCGACCCGCAAGGGTCTCCGCGCCGTGTGATCACATGGCCCGGCGCGGAAGCCGAATGATGCCGAGCACGAGTGAGCAGCCGACAATGATGACGACGCCACCGAACAGCTGCAGCAGGGTCAGCGGCTCGTCAAGAACGAGAGCCCCGACGAGAACGGCAACCACGGTCACGGCAAATTCGACGCTAATCGCCGCAGTGGCCCCGATGCTCTTCACCAGTCCGAAATAGAGCACGTAAGTGAGCGCGCTCATCAGCGCGGCAAGGGCAAGGAGATAGAGATAGTCGGCCGGATCAGGCGTTCCGGGAACAGGCACGAACCAGAGCAGTGGAAAGGTGATGGCGCCACCTGCGATGAACGAGCCGATGGTGACCTCCCAGGGCCCTGTCCCTGCCAGATGGCGGCTGGCGTAATTGCTGCCGAAGGCGGCGGAGAAGGTCGAGCCGATCATGGCAAGGCAGCCGATCAGAAATTCCGCCGTCACCGGCACGGCGGGGAAGCCGACCAGCATAATAATGCCGATCGTGCCGAGGACGAGTCCGAGGATCCGCTGCGGCGTGATCCGCTCCAGACCCCAGAGCTGGGCTATTACCATGGAAAACAGCGGAATGGCCGCGACGAAAATTGCTGCCATCGCAGTCCCGATACGGGGTGTGGCGTAAGAGAGACCGATGAGCTGACCTGCCACCGTAGTGGCGCCGACCATGGCAAAGGGCAGCCAGCCAGCACTGAAATCGAGCCTGCGCCGCATCGTCAGGGCGATGCCATAGAGCAAGGCGCCTGCGATGAAGCACCGAAACGTCACCGCTCCGATCCAGCCGAAAGCATCGACCACGTGCAGCAGCAGCAGGAAGGACAGGCCCCAAGCCAGAGAAAGATAGAGGTAGGCGGCGAAATCTCGGTGCTGCATGCGTCAGTCCTGCAATAGGCGACCTTCAGGCCGCGGGCACCTCTGCCGGAAAGGGCTTACTCTGGCATCCGGTAGTCGACGATCTTGCCTTCGCGCACGATGTAGAGCTTGCCCGTTTCCGTCTGCTCCGCGCCGACGAGCGGCAGGAGTTTGGCGGCGACTTCGGACGGATGCGGCAGCGTTTCCGGGTCTTCGCCCGGCATCGCCTGGGCCCGCATGGCGGTGCGGGTGGCGCCCGGATCGACCGAGAGGATGCGCAGCGGCAGGCGCTGGGTTTCGGCAGCCCAGGTGCGGGCCAGCGCCTCAACGGCGGCCTTGGAGGCGGAGTAGGGGCCCCAGAAGGGTTTGCACTTGTGGGCGGCGCCGGAAGACAGGATCAGCACGCGGCCCTGGTCGGACTTGATCAGCAAAGGTTCCAGCGAACGGATCAGCCGCCAGGTGGCGTTGACGTTGATGTTCATCACCTTGTCGAAGACCTTGGCTTCGACATGGCCGATTGGCGAGATGACGCCGAGAACGCCAGCATTGAGCACCGCTATGTCGAGTTTGCCCCAGCGCTCGAAGATGTGACCACCGAGCTGGTCGATCGCCGCCATGTCGGCGAGGTCGAAAGGCACCAGCGTCGCCGATCCGCCGACGGCCTTGATGGCATCGTCGAGATCTTCCAGACCACCCACCGTGCGGGCGCAGGCGATCACATGGGCGCCGGCCTTGGCGAGTTCGATCGCGGTGAAATAGCCGATGCCGCGCGAGGCGCCGGTGACGAGCGCAATCCGGCCCTTGAGGTCGATGGTCATGGAAATTCCTGTCGTATGCTCTTTGGTCGTGGGGCTCAGCCGTTGGCGGCGAGCATGGATTCCTTGCGGCCCGGCTTCTCGCTCTCCTTGTCGACCAGACGGGTCGGATAGTCGCCGGTGAAGTAGTGATCGGTGAATTGCGGATTGGCCGGATCACGCGGCTTGCCGCCGACGGCCTTGTAGAGCCCGTCGATCGACAGGAAGGATAGTGAATCCGCTCCGATAAACTTCGCCATCGCCGCCTCGTCGGCATATTGATTGGCGAGCAATTTGTCGCGGTCGGGCGTGTCGATACCGTAAAAATCCGGATGGAAGATCATCGGGCTGGCAACACGGACATGCACTTCCTTTGCGCCCGCATCGCGGATCATCTGGACGATCTTCAGCGAGGTGGTGCCGCGCACGATGGAATCGTCCACCAGAACGACGCGCTTGCCCTCGATCATGGCCCGGTTGGCAGAATGCTTGAGCTTGACGCCGAAGGCGCGTATCTGCTGGGTCGGCTCGATGAAGGTGCGGCCGACATAATGGTTGCGGATGATGCCGTATTCGAAGGGAATGCCGCTCTGCTGGGCAAAGCCGAGGGCAGCCGGCGTGCCGCCATCGGGAACGGGCACGACGACATCGGCTTCAACGGGTGCTTCGAGCGCCAGATTCATGCCGGCATTCTTGCGGGTGGTGTAGACGTTACGACCAGCCACGACAGAGTCGGGACGGGCGAAATAGACATATTCGAACAGGCAGACTCGCTCCGGCTGCGGACGGGCCGGCATGCGGGATTCGATGGAGATCGAGCCGTCGGCCTGTGTCTCGCAGATGATCACTTCGCCATTTTTTACGTCGCGGACGAACTTGGCGCCGATGATGTCCAGCGCACAGGTCTCCGAACAGAAGATCGGCTTACCGTCGAGGTCGCCCATGACCAGCGGCCGGATGCCGATCGGGTCGCGGGCGGCGATCAGCTTGGTGCGGGTCAGCGCGATCATCGCATAGCCGCCCTCCATCTGGCGGATGGCGTCGATGAAACGGTCGGTGGTTGAGGCGTGGCGCGAGCGGGCGATGAGGTGCAGCACGACTTCGGTGTCCGAGGTCGACTGGCAGATCGCGCCGGTCGCGATGATCTGGCGGCGGAGCGTCAGCCCATTGGTGAAGTTGCCGTTATGGGCAATGGCGATGCCGCCTTCCTCAAGTTCCGCAAACAGCGGCTGCACGTTACGCAGAGCGACTTCGCCCGTCGTCGAGTAGCGGGTGTGGCCGATTGCCTGTGGGCCGGGCAGCTTCGCCAGCGTCACCGGGTTGGTGTAGTGGTCACCGACCAGGCCCATGTGCTTTTCGGTGTAGAACTGCCGCCCGTCGAAGGAGACGATACCGGCCGCTTCCTGGCCGCGATGCTGGAGCGCGTGAAGACCGAGCGCGGTCAGGGTCGCTGCATCCGGATGCCCCAGGATCCCGAAGACCCCGCATTCCTCGTGATACTTGTCGTCATGGCTGCCATACACGACATAAGAAGGGCTGAACTGCTTCATGGCGAGGGCCTTTGCTCCGGGGACAGATGCAACGATACTGGGCTTCTAACGGCTAAGCCGCCGGTCTGTCCCGATCCGGCGGCGTTGATATGGGTGTCGGTTCGCGCGGCGCCAAGGCCGCGCGATGAACAGTGTGTTCTTAAGGTGTCGCAGGCTGTGCCGGGGTGTCGTCGGACGGCGTCTGCTCCGAAGGTGCCTGCTCGGCCGGAGCGTTGTCACCGGCGGCGTCGGCCTGCGGCTCTTCACGGCCGAGAATGCGCTCGCGAATCTGCGGCTCGATGTCATCGGGCAGGACCGCTTCAAGCTTCAGGACCAGCGAATCCAGGAAAGGCTTGGACTTGGCATTGTTGACCCAGTCAGGACGCTGGCGAACGTCGATCAGCCAGTTCCAGAAGGCGACTGCGACGACCAGCAGAAGGAGCCCGCGAGCGGCGCCGAAGAGGAAGCCGAGGGTACGGTCAAGCGCGCCGATGCGGCTGTCGATGATGAAATCCGCGATGCGTGACGTGATGAAGGAGATCACGATCAGTGATACGATGAAGATGATGCCGGCCGAGCCTGCAAGTGCAATGCGATCATCGCTGGTGTAGTTCTTCACGTAAGGCAGGAGCAGCGGGTAAAGGTAGTAGGCGGCGGCAACGGAACCGGCCCAGCTCGCAATGGACAGCACTTCGCGGGAAAAGCCGCGCACCATCGCCAGCACCGCCGAAAACAAGACGACGCCGATGACGATACCGTCGAAAATCGTAATGGGCATAGACACCAACTCCAAGACTTAGCCGGACGGAACCGACCTGATTGTCACCGCGACACCGCCGGAACGCGTGGCTTCACGCGTCGGACCGGATCAACCATCCTCCTGATCCGTTGGCGCTTTCAGCCGGGAACCGGCGATCCGCGCCACAAGATCGGGAAGGCTGTCCACTTCCCTCCATTTGCCCGACGAACCCTTGGGAAGGTCCGGCGACGCAGCCGGCAAGACCGCAGCGGAGAAACCGAGCTTTTCCGCCTCTTTCAGCCTCTGGGCCGTGTGCGACACGGGCCGCACCGCCCCTGACAGGCTGACTTCGCCGAAATAGACGCAATCGGCCGGAAGGGCAATACCGGCGAGCGATGAAACCAGAGCGGAAGCGATGGCCATGTCCGCTGCAGGCTCGCTGATCCGGTAGCCGCCGGCAACATTGAGGTAGACATCATGTTGCCCAAGCCTGACCCCGCAATGCGCCTCCAATACCGCCAATATCATGGCAAGCCGTGACGAATCCCATCCGACAACCGCACGGCGCGGCGTCCCGAGCGAGGTCGCCGCCACCAGCGCCTGCACTTCCACCAGCACGGGACGGGTGCCCTCCATGCCGGCGAAGACAGCAGCACCCGGCGCTTTTTCGTTGCGCTCGCCGAGGAACAGTTCGGATGGATTGGCGACTTCGCGCAACCCCTTGTCCGACATTTCGAAGACGCCGATTTCATCGGTCGGCCCGAAGCGGTTCTTGACCGTGCGCAGGATGCGGTAGTGATGGCCGCGGTCACCCTCGAAATAAAGGACCGCATCGACCATGTGCTCGACGACACGCGGCCCGGCGATCTGGCCTTCCTTGGTGACGTGGCCGACGAGCACCATCGTGGCACCCGTCTGCTTGGCATAGCGGATCATCGCCTGCACGCCGGTGCGTACCTGGGTGACGGTGCCCGGCGCGCTGTCGGCCGTGTCGCTCCACAATGTCTGGATGGAATCGATGATGACCAGATCCGGCCGCTTGCCTTCCGAAATCGTGGCGAGGATGTCTTCGACATTGGTTTCCGCCGCCAGCAGCACGTCGGTATCGGCTGCGCCGAGGCGCTGCGCCCTGAGCCGAACCTGGGCGACCGCTTCTTCGCCCGAGACATAAATGACACGGTGGCCGCGCCGGGCGAGTGCGGCTGCCGCCTGCATCAGCAGCGTCGATTTGCCGATCCCCGGGTCGCCGCCGATCAGGACGGCGGAGCCCCGCACGAAACCGCCGCCGGTTGCCCTGTCGAGCTCGCTCATGCCGGTCGGGATGCGCGGCGCTTCCTCGATTTCCCCGGACAGCGAGGTGAGGGTGACCGGACGCCCCTTCTTCGGCATCTTGCCGGGACCCGAGCCGATCCCGCCCATCGGATCCTCTTCGACGATGGTGTTCCACTCGCCGCAGCCGTCACATTTGCCGGCCCAGCGGGAATGCACCGTGCCACAGTTCTGGCAGACGAATTGGGTTTTGGCTTTGGCCATTGAGTTCTCTGCCTCGTCCGGCGCCACTGACTGCGCCGTATATGATCCTGTTTTGTTCTGGTGTTATAGTCAGCACGTTCCTTGACTGCAAGCGGCACCTCGGCGCAATGCAGCCGGGTCGCCAGCGGCCAAATCTGGGACGGTCGCCGCCAGAAGCGGCCTCCCGTCCAACCCTCCCAGATTTGGCCGAGCGGCAGACGGTTGTCCTTGTTAGAGCGCGGGATGAACGGTGCTGCTGTTTCGATGCGTCCTCGGGGCAGTGACGATTGGCCCGGTTCGCCGACCCAGTGCTCTGATGACCCCGACACATGTCCTATGATTCGTCTGTCCCTGTTATTGATCGGCCGTGAGGCCTTTGCAGAAGAGTGGAGAACGCCGTTGGTGGCTGGTGCTCTGCTCGTGGTTGCTGCCGGCTTCATCACCGTAGACGTCGCCGGCGTGAGCCTGATCCTGCTGAAGGCGGTCGGGGCCTTTGTTGCCTTTCACGGCCTCTCGGGTCTCCGCACGGTCTGGCAGCAGAGGCTTCGGCAGAAGGGTTGTGCGTTGGTGCTGCGGCTCCTCTGCGCGATCGTTGGTCTGGTACTCGCCGCCGCGACGACCACCGATTCCGATTTCCTCCGGATGGCGGTCGCCGTCTTTCTCGGGCTGGATGGCCTGACCCGCATCCCCGTCATCGGCCTGGTGCGCTTCGAGGAATGGCCGGAGGCGGTCGGCATGGTGGCGCTTGAGCTCGTGCTGGCATTGATCCTCGCCACCGCCTGGTTCATTCCGGCGGATCGACACGTCGCGCTGCTTTTCGGCCTTGTTGCGGCAACGGCGGGCGCGACCCTCATGCGCTTTGCCCTGTTCTTGAGAACGACACCCGCCGGTCGATCGATCCATGCGTCGCCGCTCTTCTCCGACCGGGGCTGGAATCAGAGTGCTGTGGCCCGTCGGCAACCGGCGGAGACAAAGAGCCATGGTCACGGCCGCATGCGGGTCTGGATCTGGACCCCGGTGAGCGCAACCGAAGAACGGATTCCGGTTCCATTTATCGATTACTACCTGATGGCCTTCGACCGGCGTGGCAAGCCTTCCGCCGGCCACTCGGCGATCGAGGTCTCTCCCGATCTCTACATCAGCCTGTGGCCGGACAAGGAGATCCCTGCCAAGCTGCACCACTTCCCCAACCTCTTCTTCGCCGGCGAGACCAATGACAAGCCCGGCATGTTCCCCCCGAGTTATGCCTGGGAATGTGAGGACTGGATGCCTGCCGACCGGCATGTGGATTTCCAGCGCTTCAATTATCCGGCGCTATCCGCCTATTGGGAGAATTTCCGCGCTTCGCCGCGCTACAACGCGGGAGACCGCAACTGTGCGATTACCGTGGCCGGCGCCTTGGAGACGGCCATGGAGGGTACGCTGGCAACGGACCGCCCTTGGTGGCGCCTCGTGTCGCTCTTGCTGTCGCCGGCTATCATCCAGGCGGCCTTTCTGCGCTCTCGGGCACGGCATATGTGCTGGACGCCTGGCATGGTCCATGACTACGCCCAGGCCTTTCGCTGCCTCGTCGACGGTGAGGCGCGCGGCGGGATTGAACGCAACGAGGCGCAGAACGACGAGGCGCCCATCCGATCGAGGCCTTCGGTCGGGCGCGTGGCCTGACCTTCCGGCCTTCGATCTCAGTCGTCGCCCTCGATGTAGAGGCGCTCGTAGCGCAGCCCCAGTCCGGTCAGCATTTCATACCCGATCGTTCCGGCCGCCCGTGCCACATCGTCGAGCGGCATGGCCGGCCCGATCAATTCTACATAGTCACCGGCGCGGACGCCGTGCGCAGCGAGGTCGGTCACGTCGAAGATCGTCTGGTCCATGGTGACGCGGCCGACGACGGGGACGGGTTGGCCGGCGATTGCGCCGCGCGCACCGGCAAGGCCGGTCTGCCGCAGCGGAATGCCGGATCCGGAGAGATTGCGCAGATAGCCGTCGGCATAGCCGACGGAGGCGATCGCCAGCCGGCTGTCGCGGGTGAGCCTGTGGCTGGCGCCGTAGCTCACCGTCTCGCCGGCCTTGGCCTCGCGCACCTGGATGATCCGCGCTTCCGCCTTGATGACGCTGCGCATGGGGTTCTTCACGCCGTTGACGGCTTCGCCACCGTATAGGGCGATGCCGGGCCGGGTGAGGTCGAAATGGTAGTCGGCACCGAGGAAGGTGCCGGCAGACGCTGCCAGGCTTGAATCGACACCTTCGAAAGCGGCGCTAACCTGCCGGAAGGATTCGAGTTGTCGCCGGTTCATCGGTGAGGACGGATCGTCTCCACAGGCGAGATGGCTCATGACCAGCACGGGGTCGAGGCTCGCCGGACGTGAGACGTCGTCGGTAAGGGCAATGGCTTCGGCCATCGGCAGGCCGAGGCGATTGAAGCCGGTATCGACATGCAGTGCGCAAGGGTAGGGGCCGCGTTCCGACAGAAGCGCCATCCAGAAGGCGAGCTGCTCTTCCGAGGCGATGACCGGCACCAGATCGTTGTCGAAGAACACATCTTCCTGGCCCGGCCAGATGCCGGACAGAACGAAGATGCGGGCCTCCGGCGCGTAGGGTCTGAGGGTCACGCCTTCCGCCGGCACCGCGACGAAGAAGTCCCGCGCACCCGCCCGGTAGAGCACCTGGCCGACATCCTCGATCCCGAGGCCATAGGCATCGGCCTTGACCACGGCGGCGGCCCGCGCCTTGCCCGAGCGCCGTGCCATCTCGCGCCAATTGTCGGCGATGGCGGAAAGATCCACCGTGAGGCGAAGGGGCGCGGCCAGGAATTCGTCCGGGGCGTCGAGGATGTCGAATCTGTCTGTCATGAGGTCTTTGTATCTGCGGGGGCGTGATCGGTGGAACCTAGCACTTTTCTTCAAGACGAAAATGAGGCCGCCGGATATTATGCTGCTATGCACAGTGTTTCGCAGCAACAGGCGGCCGAAGCCAATCCGGTATCGCTGGTCGAGCGGACGCGCTTCTGGCGCGACGGCCGTTTTCGCGCGATGGAATGCCTGACGGCCTCCTTCATCACCCACGAATTCTCACCGCATTCGCACGATACCTTCTCCATCGGCGCGATCGAGCAGGGCTGCCAGGTGGCGAGCATTCGTGGCACCCGCGAACATACCGGGCCGGGCGCGCTCTACCTGATCAATCCGGGCGAGGTGCATGACGGCCAGCCGGGGCAGCCTGAAGGGTATCGCTACCGCATGATCTATCCGGACACCGAACTTCTGGTCGAGATCATCGAGGATGTGACGGGCAGGGCCTTTCACGGCAGCCCGAGCTTCGGCCGTCAGTTGCTGACGGATCCGGATCTGGCACGCGCCTTCAATCTGGCGCACCGGCGGCTGGAGGAGGAGGGCAGCAGTGCGCTGGAGGGCGAGGAGAGCATGTATTGCGTTCTCGCCACCATGTTCGCCCGCCACGGCAGTGACATCGTCCGCGCGCCCGATCACGGCGAGCCGCTCGCCATGCGCCGGGTGCGCGATTACATCGCCGAACATTTTGCCGAGGAGCTGGGTCTCGAAACCCTGGCCAAGGTCGCAGGTCTCAGCCGCGCCCACATGATCCGGGCCTTCCGCAAGCAGTATTTCATCACGCCGCATGCCTTCCAGACGGATCTGCGTATCCGCCATGCCCGCCATCTCCTGCGCTGCGGTGCGACGCCCTCGGATACGGCACTGGCCTGCGGTTTCGCCGATCAGGCGCATCTGACACGCCAGTTCAAGGCGCGCACTGGCCTGACGCCCGCCGTCTTTCGCGCCGGCTGACATCAGGCACTTTCCTTCAAGACGACGGACCTTTGAGCCGGCTAGATCCTCCGCCAACAGGAGGTCCCATGAAAGACTATGCATTCCGCCGCGAAGCCATTGACGGCTTTCGCGCCATTCTTCCCTTGATCATCGCCGCAGCCCCCATCGGCTTCGTCTTCGGCGCCGTGGCGACCGGCAACGGCTTGTCGCCGCTGGAGACGGTGCTGATGAGCGCGCTGGTCTTTGCCGGCGGTTCGCAATTCGTCGCCATGGATCTGTGGACCCATCCGGCATCTTGGACGGCGCTCGGCTTCGCAGCCCTGCTGGTCAATCTCCGCCACGTGCTGATGGGTGCCTCTCTGGAGCGCAGCCTCGGGCTCTTCCGCCCCTGGCAGAAGCTGCCGACACTCTTCGTCATGGCCGATGAGAATTGGGCCTTGGCGGAGGCGCGGGCGCGGACGACGGTGCTGACACCCGCCTACTATCTCGGGCTCGCCTTGCCCTTCTATCTCGGTTGGTTGGTATCGAGCCTCGCTGGCGCGCTCTTCGGTGCACTGATCGGCGACATCGCCGTCTACGGCCTGGATTTCGCCTTCCCCGCAGTCTTCATCGTCTTGCTGACCGGCTTCTGGAAGGGCAGGGAGACGGGGCTGGTGCTGGCCGCAAGCGGCCTTGCGGCCCTCACGGTGCACACACTGGTTCCAGGCGCCTGGTACATCGCCGCCGGTGCGCTCGCCGGCATCGGCGCAGCCTTCCTTCCGCTGGCGCAAAAGGAGCAGGCGGCATGAGCCTCGATCCCGCAACCCTCGCCGCGATCCTCGCCATGATGGCGGCCACGGTCTTCACACGCTTCTCCGGCGCATTCCTCGTGCGTCGCCTGAAACTCGGGCCCGGCGCCGAAAAGGCACTCGCCACCGTACCGCCTGCGGTGCTCATGGCCGTGGTCGCGCCGACGGCCTTTGCCACCGGCTGGCCGGAGACGATCGGCTGCCTGATCGTTGTCGTAGCGGCTTTGCGCCTTTCGCTGCTACCGGCGGCGGCGCTCGGCGTTGTTTCCGTGGCGCTCCTGCGCGCAGCCAGCATCTGAGGCGGATGTAGGAAGGGCGCCTTTCGGCGCCCTCGATCTCACGGCTCTTCGTACTGGATGAAACTCGGGTCGGCCAGATCCGCAAAGCGGGTGAATTCCGACTGGAAGGCGAGCTTCACGGTACCGGTCGGTCCGTGACGCTGCTTGGCGATGATCACGTCGGCCGTGCCCTTGACCTTGTCCATCAGCGCTTCCCATTCCGGATACTTCGGGTCGGACAGGTCGCGGGGCTCGAGGTTCTTCACGTAATACTCCTCGCGGAACACGAAGAGCACGACGTCGGCGTCCTGCTCGATCGAGCCCGATTCACGAAGGTCGGAGAGCTGCGGGCGCTTGTCTTCGCGGCTTTCGACCTGACGCGACAGCTGCGACAGCGCGATGATCGGCACATTGAGTTCCTTGCCGAGCGATTTCAAGCCGGTGGTGATCTGAGTAATTTCCTGCACGCGGTTTTCGCCCGACTTGCCGGCACCCGTCATCAGCTGGATATAGTCGACCACCAGGCAGTCGAGGCCGCGCTGGCGCTTCAGACGGCGGGCACGCGCCGAGAGCTGGGCGATCGAGATACCACCGGTCTGGTCGATGAACAGCGGCACCTTCTGCATGGTCTGAGAAAAACCGACCAACTTTTCGAACTCGTGTTCGGTGATTTCACCACGGCGGATCTTCGAGGAGGAGACTTCCGTCTGCTCGGACATGATACGGGTGGCGAGCTGTTCGGACGACATTTCGAGCGAGTAGAAGCCGACGACGCCGCCGTTCTTCGCCTTGAAGGAGCCATCGGGAAGAACTTCCGGCTCATAGGCAGCGGCAATGTTCCAGGCGATGTTGGTGGCGAGCGAGGTCTTGCCCATACCCGGACGTCCGGCGAGCACGATCAAGTCGGAGCGCTGCAGGCCGCCCATCTTCGAATCGAGTGAACTGATGCCGGTCGAGATACCCGAGAGGTTGCCGTCGCGCTCGAAGGCGGCGCCCGCCATGTCGACGGCCTGGGCGACGGCATCCGAGAAGGACTGGAAGCCGCCATCGTAGCGGCCGTTTTCGGCAAGTGCGAACAGGCGTCGCTCGGTGTCTTCGATCTGCGCCTGCGGCGGCATGTCGAGCGGCGCGTCATAGGCGATGTTGACCACGTCCTCGCCGATCTGGATCAGCGAACGGCGCAGCGCCAGGTCATAGATAGCGCGACCATAGTCTTCCGCATTGATGATCGTCACCGCTTCGGAAGCCAGCCGCGCGAGATATTGCGCCACGGTCAGGTCACCGACCTTCTGGTCGGCCGGCAGGAAGGTCTTGATGGTGACGGGGTTCGCCGTCTTGCCCATGCGGATGATTTCAGACGCGACCTCGAAGATCTTCCGGTGCAGCGGCTCGTAGAGGTGCTCGGCCTTGAGGAAGTCCGAGACGCGGTAATAGGCGTCGTTGTTGACCAGCAGCGCTCCCAGGAGAGCCTGTTCCGCCTCGATATTGTTCGGCGCTTCCCGGTAGAGCGGTTCGGGAGCCTGGGCTTGTGGGCGCGCAATGTTGCGAACGGCATCGATCATGGTGTCACAGGCTTCTTTATCGTTGGGAGCGTGGGATCAGGGTTTGGCGACCCCTGCTGCCACAGTCAACACGCGTCTCCCCATCACTCGTCTTTTTCCGCTTGTCCCCAGTTATCAACAGGCGGCCCCGAGCATCAGCGGGAAATGCTTGACGGGACAGATAGGCGAATCGCTTTGGCAGCCATGATTCTAAGGCATGGCAGCCATCGCTTCAAAACACTTGAAAAGATCAGGGCGCGGATTAGTTAGGTTTAATATAGATAGCGTCCTAATTATACCGAGAGATACCGAATGTCGCGTGCCACGCAAAACGAACAGCTGTTTGACGAGATGTCCGCGTTCAACCGCAAGCTCCGGGCCTTCTTTGATGCCGCCGTGCGTGAGGAGGGGCTGACACTCGCCCGTGCCCGCGCGCTCTTTGCCATCGCCCGGCGCGGACCGCTCACCCAGAAGGATCTGGCCGAAGAGCTGGAGATCGAGACGCCGACGCTGGTTCGCGTTCTCGACGGCATGGAAAAGCAGGATCTGATCCAGCGTACCGAGGATGCGACGGATCGCAGGGCAAAGCGGATCGACATGACGCCGGCCGGCCGGGACACCTTTAAACGTGTTCATGCGCTAGCGGGTGAATTGCGAGGCCAGATCGCTGAAGAGATCTCCGCAGAAGACATTGAGACTGCGCTCTCGGTTGTCCGCCGGCTGATGCGCAACATGCAGCAGTTGGACGCTGGGAAGGGGAAGTCATGAGCACTGTTGCCGAACCAAACGCCGCTACTGTCTCCCTGACTGAGGAGCAGACACCGGTCGCGCCACCTTCTCCGCCTCCGCCGAAGCCCCTCTGGCTCGCCGTAATCTACGTCGCATCCGGGCTGCTGCTGTTCATCACGCAGGGCATGGGCATGAACATCGTCAATGCCAATCTCTACCAGCTGCAGGGCGAATTTTCTGCCACGATCGCCGAGGCGGCCTGGCTGTCGGCTGCCTATATGGCGCCCTATGCCACGCTGTCGATCGCGCTCTTCAAGGTGAGGGCGCAATACGGTCTGCGGCCTTTCGCCGAATGGAGCATCCTTATCTTCGTTGTGGCCTCGCTGCTTAATCTGTTTGTGAGCGATTTGCATTCCGCACTCGTCGTCCGCTTCATCAGTGGTTGTGCGGCCGCCCCCATTTCCTCGCTCGGCTTCCTCTACGTGCTGGAGGCCTTCCCGGCGCACAGGAAGCTCAGCCAGGGGCTGAACGTCGCCCTCATGGGCACGCTGCTCGCGGCTCCGCTTGCCCGCATGGTATCCCCGACCCTGCTGCAGATTGATGGTTGGCATGCCCTCTATACGCTCGAACTCGGCCTCGCGCTGATCTCCATGGCCATCATCTATTCGCTGCCGCTCACACCTCCGCCGCGCGCCAAGGTGATCGAGCGCATGGACATCGTCTCCTATCTGCTGATGGCGATCGGCATCGGCTGTCTCGCCGTGTTCCTCACCCTCGGCCGGCTCTACTGGTGGTTTGAGACCTGGTGGCTCGGCGCGCTTCTCGCCTGCGCCATCGGCTTTATCACCCTGACGGCCCTGATCGAATCGCGGCGTACAAATCCGATGCTCGATTTTCGCTGGATCTTCTCGCGCGACAATCTGCACATGGCTGCCGTCCTTCTGGTCTTCCGCGCCGTGTCCTCTGAGCAGTCCTCGACCGCCGTCAGCTTCTTCCAGCAGATTGGTCTGCTGAATGACCAGCAATTCGTGCTCTGGTCACTCGTCCTGCTCGCCTCCATTGGCGGCGCGCTCTTCTGCCTGGTCCTGATGTCGTCGCGTTATGTCGAGACTGCCCATGTGATTGCGCTCGCGCTGATTGCCGGCGGTGCCTATCTCGACAGCCAGGCGACCAACCTGACGCGGCCGGAACAGATGTATGTGAGCCAGGGCATGATCGCCTTCGGCGCTGCGATGTTCCTGCCGCCGGTCATGGCCAAAGGCTTCGGTGGCGCGCTGCAGAAGGGCTTGCCCTATGTCGTCAACTTCATCGCCATTTTTCTCTTCACCCAGATCACGGGTTCGATGCTGATGACCTCGCTACTCGGCAGCTTCGTCACCATCCGCGAGAAGTTTCACTCGAACGTGCTGGTCGAAAACATCCTGTTGACCCGACCCGAGGTCGCCCAGCGGGTGAGCCAGCTGGCGGCTGCCTATCGCAAGGTCATCACGGATCCCGCCATCCTCAATGCGGAAGGCCTGACCCTCTTGTCTCAGCAGGTGACCCGCGAGGCTTACGTGCTCGCTTACACCGATACCTTTCTCTTGATCTCGGTCGTCACGACCGCAGCGCTCGCCGTGCTGCTCGTGCATCTCGCCTGGCGCTGGTTGCGGACGTCCCGCAGCGCCAAGATCGCGCTTTCCCCCCAATCCTGACGTCGAAACGGACCCACCGCCATGTTGAAGAAGATTTTCACCCCCGCCACCATCCTGATCATTCTCGGCGCAGTCCTTGGAACGTCCCTCGTCCTCTACGCTTGGCGCCTGCCACCCTTCGCCAGCTCGGTGGAGATGACGGACAATGCCTATGTTCGCGGTTATGTCACCACCATGAGCCCCCAGGTAAGCGGTTACGTCGTCGAGGTGCCGGTGAAAGATTACGAGGCGGTGGAGAAGGGTCAGTTGCTCGCCCGGATCGATGACCGCATCTACCGCCAGAAACTGGCACAGGCAGAGGCCGCACTCGCCACGCAGAAGGCTTCGCTGGACAATTCGCGTCAGCAGGAAAATGCGGCCAAGGCGCGGATTGCCTCCAGCGAGGCGGCCGTTGATTCCGCCGATGCCGATCTTCAGCAGGCACAGTCTCAGGCCGATAGACAGGATAGCCTGATCCGGAGCGGCGTCGTGACGACCAGCGCCCAGGAAGTGGCCCATGCGGCCCTCGACCGTGCCCGCGCTGCCATGGCACAGGCAAGGGCAGCCGTCGAAGTGAGCCGTCAGGACCTGCAGACGATCATCGTGAACAGGGGCTCGCTCGAAGCCGCCGTTGCCAATGCGGAAGCCTCGGTCGAACTGGCCAAGATCGACTTGTCCAACACAGAGATCCATGCGCCCCGCGAAGGCAAATTGGGGGAGGTCGGCGTGCGGGTCGGGCAGTATGTGGCAGCCGGTACCCAGCTGATGGCCGTCGTGCCGCCGGATGTCTGGATCATCGCCAATTTCAAGGAAACCCAGCTCGCCGGCATGCAGGTCGGCCAGCCGGTCGAGATCACCGTGGATGCTCTTGATCGCCATGTCCTGAAGGGACATGTGGAGCGCTTCTCGCCGGCAACCGGCTCGGAGTTTTCGGTAATCAAGGCCGACAATGCCAGCGGCAACTTCGTCAAGATCGCCCAGCGGGTCGGTGTGCGGGTAGCCATCGACACGACCCAGGAGGCGGCAGCCAGCCTGACGCCAGGCATGTCGGTCGTGGTGAAGATCGACAAGAGCCTCGATCCGGCCTGAGCCGGCAAGAGTTCAGACAAAAAAGCCCGGCCTTGCGGAAGCAAGGCCGGGCTTTTTGCATTCGCCTGGAAGGGCGAAAGACTGATTATTCGTCGTCGCCGTCGATGTCGGCTTCCGGATCGAAGAAGTCTTCCGGACGCAGAGCATCTTCGTCGATGCCGTAGATGGCGTCGGCCGAAGTGAGGTTTTCGCCCTTGAGCTGGCGTTCTGCTTCTTCAGCCGAACGGGCAACGTTGAGCTGAACCGAGATTTCGACTTCGGCATGCAGGTGGATGACAACCTGATGCAGGCCAATGGCCTTGATCGGGGTGTTCAGCTCGACCTGGTTACGGCCGATGTTGAAGCCTTCTGCAGCCAGGATCTCGACGACGTCGCGAGCAGCAACCGAGCCGTAGAGCTGGCCCGTTTCACCAGCCGAACGGACGACGATGAAGGACTTGCCGTCGAGAACGTCGGCAACCTTCTGGGCTTCCGACTTGCGCTCGAGGTTGCGGGCTTCGAGCGTGGCGCGCTCGGCTTCGAAACGGGCCTTGTTGGCAGCGTTGGCGCGCAGCGCCTTGCCCTGCGGCAGCAGGAAGTTACGTGCGAAGCCGTCGCGAACCTTGACGGTTTCGCCCATCTGGCCGAGCTTGGCGATGCGTTCAAGCAGAATGACGTCCATGATATTGTTCCTTTCAGTGGTCAATTCGGGTTGTCTGGAGTGTCTGATTTGGCCTTGGCGGCCGGTGTAAGCGCAACGGTCCGGCGGGTATCCGACAGGCCGATGATGAGCGGAATGATCAACGGCAGCAGCATGACCGTTGACAGATAGGCGAGCACGAGGGCCGGCAGGCGCCAGTCCTTGCCGCGCGTACGAAGATGCATGGAGGCAAAGCCGGCCATTAGGAAGCCCGCACCGAAGGTGCCACAGACGGTCGCACCCACCATCGCGGGAACGCCGCCGATGAAGCAGCCGATGATCCCGGCAAGGAAGATGAAGACGGCATTGCGGTTCATGCGCAGCGAAGAGGGGATGTCTTCGCGCGGGCGCTTGGCCCGGCCGGAGGCCGACACGATGCGCTGCGCGGCGTAATACATCAGGAACAGCAGCATGACCCAGGTGCCGCCCTGAATGATCGGCAGCAGCACCAGCATGGTGCGCTTCAGCTGTTCAAGAGCGGCGGGATCCGGAAGCATTGACGGATCCTGGCTGCTCATCGCCTGCGTCATCGCTTCAACCAGCTGGTCGGTGAACTCCGGCCCGAAGCCGATGATCACGCCAAGCGCAACGACGGCAAAGGTGACGAAGGCGCAGAGCTGCAGCAGAATGTCAGAGAGCGGATACCAGGCGATCAGATGATCGGGGCCACCGATCTCGGAGGCAGGACGGGCAAGGCTCGACAGATGGGCAAGCCAGCCGGCGGGCGCCAGCGTGAAGATCGCCATGCCGAAGGCGAACATCGGCGACATGCTGATCGTGCCGAGGAAGGCGGCGGTCAGGATGGCGGTGATCGAGGCGGTGTTGCCCCAGCCGAGGCCAACGATGAGTACGGGGAGGGCGGACGCTGCATAAAGGATGGAGGCGAGCGTCGGCTGCGCCGCAGCACCCAGCACGAGCAGGGCGGCGGTAATACCGGCAAGAAGGCCGGTCATCAGCAATTTCGCATCCAGTTTCTGCAAGGTCGCTGTCCTGCCGGTTGAAGCAGTTAGGGGAAGGTCGTCATGCCGTGTGGCAGGATTTCCCCAACATGGGTTTTTGCCTGAAGTCGCCGGACATTGAAGTCAGCGCCTGAAGGCGGTTGTTCCGATCCGCGCCCAACGCGGAAGGGATAACGACCCGCTGACTCTTAATCAGCGGGTCGTCAGATCAAATTACGCTACGACGTAAGGCAGCAGGCCGAGGAAACGGGCGCGCTTGATGGCCTGGGCCAGTTCGCGCTGCTTCTTCTGGGAAACTGCGGTGATACGCGAAGGAACGATCTTGCCGCGCTCGGAAATGTAGCGCTGCAGCAGACGGACGTCCTTGTAGTCGATCTTCGGAGCATTGGCGCCCGAGAAGGGGCAGGTCTTGCGACGACGATGGAAGGGACGACGTGCCTGAGAAGAGGATGCATCAGCCATTGTAAATTCTCCTGTTCTTCAGATTACGCGCGGTCTTCGCGCGGACGACGCTCGAAGCCACCTTCGCGCGGGCCACGGTCCGGACGCGGACCACGGTCGCCGAAGCCACCTTCGCGGCGCGGGCCACGATCGTCGCCGTCACGACGCGGACGGTCGTCACGGTCGCGCTTCTGCATCATGGCAGACGGGCCTTCTTCGTGGGCTTCAACAGCGATGGTCATGTAACGAAGGATGTCTTCGTTGATGCGCATCTGGCGTTCCATTTCGTGGATCGCTGCGCCCGGAGCTTCGATGTCCATCAGGGCGTAGTGCGCCTTGCGGTTCTTCTTGATGCGGTAGGTCAGGGACTTGAGGCCCCAGTTTTCTACGCGCCCGACCTTGCCACCGTTTGCTTCGATGACGCCCTTGTACTGTTCGACGAGGGCATCAACCTGCTGGGCGGACATATCCTGCCGGGCAAGGAATACATGTTCGTAAAGAGCCATGACAGCTTTGCCTTTCTTGCGGTTGTCGTCACCCGGATCCGGCGCTAAGCCTCAACGACTGCTCCTGTGCGGTATTGGCCGCGGCAAGAAAAGCGTTGTGTTCGAGACGGTCGAGAGCGGAGACACGGGAGACCGGAAACCCTTTTGGTTCCTGCTGCAAGCCTTGCGACCTGCCAGCCCTCCGTTCAGCCACCAGCCAGAGGACCGGGTGTTGTGAACGGCGCGCTTATACGCGTGTTTGGCGGAAAAGCAAGGGTGAGAGGTAACTTTTCCGCTTTCGGGGCAGGGATTGAGCTGCCCACAGATGTTCAATCTCATCTTTACCGGATGCTTACCGCGTTTGGCAGACCCGATTTCGGCATTGCAATGGCTCATGTAAGCTTTTCTCAATGCACGAATGTTAGCGTAACATGGAATTCGGCCCTGTGTGGGGCCTCGAGGAACGCAGCCTATGACGGTGATCAACAGCTTCTACCGCAATCCGAATGCGCTGAGCTACGCAACGCAGCTGTTTTCCGCGTCGTCTTCTGTGCGGACGGATGCTGCTGCCCCATCGTCATGGTCGCGGCAGGACGATGAGACGCCGTTTACCGAGACCACGGGTCAGAAGGCGCTCGCCCGGATCGTCGAGATCCTCTCATTGCGCGATGCCGCCGCAGAGGAAGGCGCTTCGGTCGACGAGACCCTCGGTTACATCACCGGCGGAACGGGCACGGAGGGCGAGGACAAGCTCACCTTCGACGCCAGATCCGTCTACAACATCGACGCGGGCGCGGGCGACGACACGTTGACCGCGAAAGCTGCGGCACTGGCGTCCATCTCCACGGGGACCGGCAATGACAGCCTGTCCGCGAGTGCCGGCATTATCGGCGACATTGATGCGGGCGAGGGCGATGACGAGTTGAAACTGTCCGGCCAACTTGTGATGAACGTGACGGGCGGTGACGGCAAGGATACGCTGACGGTCGCAGGTGAAGCGTTGATCGGCATCGACGGAGGTGCCGGCGACGACACCATGACGCTCGAAGGTACCCGCATCTTCGCCTCCGGCGGCACGGGTAACGATACGGTCAGCATCAAGCGCACCGATATGAAGTCCGACAATGCCGTCGCTGAATACGCTTTCGCTAAGGGCGACGGCGAGGACACGATCAATGTGAACGGCAGCCTGAAACTGCGCTTTGCCGGATATGATGAAAAGGACGTCAGCATCAGTGTGGACGGCAATACCCTGACCGCCACCTTTGCCGGAACGTCCGACCGCATTACGGTAACGCTCGACCAGGTTGCCTTGTCGGGCCAGGGGCTCACCTACGGCTTCGCCTACGATCAGGGGCGGACAGTGCTGACCATCGGCTGATACGACGTGAAAATGCCGGCCCCATAGGCGCCGGCACAGTCGATTTCAACAGACGATATCAGATCGGCATCGGATATTCGCGGTGGATCTTGGCGATCTCTGCGAGGATCTCTTCCGAAAGCGTCACGTCCGCCGCATTGATATTGACCTTCAACTGCTCCATCGTCGTCGCGCCGATAATGGCCGATGCCATGAATGGGCGCGTCAGGCAGAAGGCGACGGCGAAGGTCGAGGGATCGATGCCGTTCTTCTTGGCAAGCTCGACATAGGCGCGCGTCGGCGCTTCCTGCTGCGGCACGAGCCGTCCACCGATATCGCCATTGATCGATCCGCGCGAACCGGCCGGCTTCTGGCCGCCCAGATATTTGCCCGAGAGAATGCCACCGGCCAGCGGCGAATAGGCGAGGAGCCCGACATCCTCGTGATGCGACAGTTCGGCGAGATCCAGATCATAATGCCGGTAGAGCAGGTTGTATTCGTTCTGGATAGAGGCCACACGCGGCAGGCCCTTCTGCTCGGCGAGACTGAGATATTTCTGCGTGCCCCAGGTCGTCTCGTTCGACAGGCCGATCGCCCGGATCTTGCCGGCCTTCACACAGTCGCCGAGCGTATCGAGGATTTCGGCGATGTCGTGCTGCGCCTGGGCGCGGTCCTGCTTGTAAGGATTGTAGCTCCAGGCGCCGCGGAAGTGGAAATGCCCGCGGTTGGGCCAATGGATCTGATAGAGGTCGACATAGTCGGTCTTCAGCCGCTTGAGGCTCGCATCGAGCGCCTCGCGCAGCGACGCAGCCGTAATCGGGCTGCCCTCGCGGATATAGGGGCGGCCCGGGCCTGCCACCTTGGTGGCGAGCACCACCTGCTCGCGCTTGCCGGTCTTCTGCAGCCAGTTGCCGATGATGGCTTCGGTGTTGCCATAAGTTTCCTTGGAGAGAGGCGTGGTCGGATAGAGCTCGGCGGTGTCGAAGAAATTGACGCCACGCTCAAGGGAATAGTCCATCTGGGCAAAGGCTTCGGCTTCCGAATTCTGGGAGCCCCAGGTCATGGTGCCCAGGCAGATTTCGGAAACAAGGATATCGGTACGGCCGAGCCGGTTCATCTTCATGGGGGAAATGCCTCAACTAAAGGAAATAGGCCCGGGACGGGCTGGGGGAGATGCTGGAACAAAATAAGGGGAATTTGCCGCACTGCAAGATGGCGAAGCGGGCGAACAGGCTGTGATTTGCACCGCCGCCGCAAGGTTCAGCAGGCCTCCAAGGCTTGACTCGCAGGAGTGTATTGTGAATTGACAGGGAAAAACCCAAGGGAGAAACGCCCAATGACAGTCGCATTCACCTTCCCCGGCCAGGGCAGCCAGGCCGTTGGCATGGGCAAGGACCTTGCCGACAATTTCGCCGAAGCCCGCGCCGTCTTTCAGGAAGTCGATGATGCACTCGGCCAGAAACTGTCCGACATCATGTGGAACGGCCCCGAGGAAACACTGACCCTCACCGCCAATGCCCAGCCGGCCCTGATGGCCGTCTCGATGGCCGTGATCCGCGTTCTCGAAGCGAAGGGCCTGGATCTGAAGTCCAAGGTCTCCTTCGTTGCCGGCCATTCGCTCGGCGAATATTCCGCGCTCGCCGCCGCCGGCACCTTCTCGATCGCCGATACCGCGCGCCTTCTGCGCATCCGCGGCAATGCCATGCAGGCAGCCGTTCCCGTCGGCGCCGGTGCCATGGCCGCAATCATCGGTCTGGAGCACGGCGACGTGCAGGCGATCTGCGAGGCCGCTGCCGCTGAAGGTCCCTGCCAGATCGCCAATGACAATGGCGGCGGTCAGCTGGTCATCTCCGGCGGCAAGGCCGCCGTCGAGAAGGCGGCAGCGCTCGCCACCGAAAAGGGCGCCAAGCGCGCCATCATGCTGCCGGTGTCCGCACCCTTCCATTCCGCATTGATGGGACCGGCAGCTGACGCCATGCGCGAGGCGCTGGCGACCGTCGAGAAGCGCGATCCCTCTGTGCCGCTGGTCGCCAACGTTCTGGCAGCCCCGGTCACCTCGGCCTCGGAGATTGCCGATCTGCTCGTCCAGCAGGTCACCGGTCAGGTGCGCTGGCGCGAGACCGTGGAATGGTTCGGCGCCAATGGCGTCACCACGCTTTATGAAATCGGTGCCGGCAAGGTCCTGACGGGTCTCGCCCGCCGTATCGACAAGAATATCAGCGGCATCGCCGTCAACGGCCCGGCCGATATCGACGCGGCGCTTGCTGCACTCAACGGCTGATCGCCCCAACGCTCAACAAGGAGCTCGATCATGTTTGACCTGACCGGCCGCAAGGCTCTCGTCACCGGCGCAACCGGTGGCATCGGCGAAGAAATCGCCCGCATGCTGCACGCCCAGGGCGCCATCGTCGGCCTGCACGGCACGCGCGTCGAAAAGCTGGAAGCGCTGGCCGCAGAACTCGGCGACCGGGTCAAGATCTTCCCGGCCAACCTGTCGGACCGCGACGAGGTGAAGGCTCTCGGCGAAAAGGCCGAAGCCGAACTCGAAGGCGTCGACATCCTGGTCAACAATGCCGGCATCACCAAGGACGGTCTGTTCGTCCGCATGTCCGATGCCGACTGGGACAGCGTTCTCGAAGTCAACCTGACCGCCGTCTTCCGTCTGACGCGCGAGCTCACCCATCCGATGATGCGCCGCCGCTATGGTCGCATTATCAACATCACCTCGATCGTCGGCGTGACCGGCAATCCGGGCCAGGCCAACTACTGCGCCTCCAAGGCCGGCATGATCGGCTTTTCGAAGTCCCTCGCCCAGGAAATCGCGACCCGCAACGTGACCGTCAACTGCGTTGCACCGGGCTTTATCGAGAGCGCGATGACCGGCAAGTTGAACGACAAGCAGAAAGACGCCATCATGGGCGCCATTCCGATGAAGCGCATGGGCACCGGCGCGGAAGTTGCATCCGCTGTGCTTTACCTTGCCTCTTCGGAAGCAGCCTACATGACCGGCCAGACATTGCACGTCAACGGCGGCATGGCGATGATCTGATGACATGGGCCGGTTCGCCCCTTCTGCCAAAGCCTGTTGACCAAGGCGAGGGGGCGAATTTCTGGCTTTGCGGCGCGCGGAAAGCATGTTAAGCGGGCCATGACTGTGAGCAGTCGCTCCGTCTCATGAGCCGAAGTTTATGCTTTTATTTGCATAAACCGCTCTGGGTCAGGGCCGAACGGGTTTGCTGGTGACGCCATGCGCGCTTCACCAGTTGAAGACAGGGCAGGGATGCCATTACGGCTCCCTCTGATATTAAGAAGGTCGAGGAAACCGACATGAGCGATATCGCAGAACGCGTGAAGAAAATTGTAATTGATCATCTCGGCGTTGACGCTGAAAAGGTTGTCGAAGGCGCCAGCTTCATCGACGATCTGGGCGCTGACTCGCTCGACACCGTCGAACTCGTCATGGCCTTCGAAGAAGAATTCGGCGTTGAAATTCCTGACGACGCTGCTGACTCGATCCTGACGGTTGGCGACGCCGTAAAGTTCATCGAAAAGGCTCAGGCCTGATCGATCACAAGATTGCGGAAGGCGGGCGTTTGAGCCCGATCTATCCGCTTGGGCCCGCGTGAAGCGGGCCTTGTTGTATCTGGACCTTTGTTTACTCTGGACCTTTGTTGGCAATGACTTCGGTCGATGGATTGGGTGGGCTTCGCACGATGAGACGTGTCGTCATCACCGGTACCGGCATGGTATCGCCCCTGGGAGTTGGAACGGAACTGACCTGGCAGCGGCTTCTGGCCGGCCAGAGCGGTGCTCGCCGCGTGACGGAATTCGAGGTTGAGGATCTGCCGGCCAAGATTGCGTGCCGCATCCCGACCGAAGGCGAAGGCGCCTGGAACCCGGACGACTGGATGGAGCCGAAGGAGCAACGTAAGGTAGACCCCTTCATCATCTATGCGATGGCGGCCGCCGAAATGGCACTGAACGATGCCGACTGGCATCCCAAGACCGATGACGACCAGTGCGCGACGGGCGTTCTGATCGGATCCGGCATCGGCGGCCTCGAAGGCATCGTCGAGGCAGGCCACATCCTGCGCGACAAGGGCCCGCGTCGTCTGTCGCCCTTCTTCATCCCCGGCCGCCTGATCAATCTGGCCTCCGGTCAGGTCTCGATCCGCCACAAGCTGCGTGGTCCCAATCACTCCGTCGTCACGGCCTGCTCGACCGGTGCGCACGCAATCGGCGATGCCGCCCGTCTCGTCGCGCTCGGCGATGCCGACGTCATGGTGGCCGGCGGCACGGAATCCCCGATCAGCCGCATTTCGCTTGCCGGCTTTGCCGCCTGCAAGGCGCTGTCGACTGAGCGCAACGACGACCCGACGGCTGCCTCGCGTCCCTATGACAAGGACCGCGATGGCTTCGTTATGGGCGAGGGTGCCGGTATCGTGGTGCTCGAGGAGCTCGAACACGCCAAGGCGCGCGGTGCCAAGATCTATGCGGAAGTCGTCGGCTATGGCCTCTCTGGCGATGCTTTCCACATCACCGCTCCCTCTGAAGACGGCGACGGCGCATTCCGCTGCATGACCATGGCGCTAAAGCGTGCAGGTCTGACAGCCGCCGATATCGACTATATCAACGCCCACGGCACATCGACCATGGCCGACACGATCGAACTCGGCGCCGTCGAGCGTTTGGTCGGCGAGCACGCCTCGAAGATATCTATGTCCTCGACCAAGTCTGCCATCGGTCATCTTCTCGGTGCAGCCGGTGCCGTCGAGGCGATTTTCTCCACGCTTGCCATCCGCGACAACGTCGCGCCGCCGACACTTAATCTCGACAATCCGGATGTCGAGACGAAGATCGATCTCGTGCCGCACAAGGCGAGAAAGCGCGAAATCAACGTCGCCCTGTCGAATTCCTTCGGCTTTGGCGGCACCAATGCGTCGCTGGTGCTGAAGCGCTACGAAGCCTGATGACATCTGCGCCGGGTCGTGTTTCGCGGACCCGGTGCGCATCAGGTGGATGACGGCGCGGGCGCTCTTGCTCGTGACGCTGTTCTACGGATAGAAATCGTGGTGCACGACCGGCGCTTCGCGTCGGGCGCAGACCCCGATTTTTGCCGCATTGCTGGCTGACACAGCCGCGACAGAAAACAAAGAAGGATTGCCGGTGACCGACAACAGCCAGAACGGCGGTAGCCAGAACAGCGGTGTTCCCTTCGGTCGCGATGCCAACACTGGCACGGCTAAGGGACCGTTCATTCCGAAATCGCCGAATGATGCGCTGCGCCCCGAACGCGTGCCGCAGCCGCCGCGCCGGTCGCGCAAGGCGCGCAGTCAGCTTGTAATTTTCCTGAACTTCCTGATGACCATGGTGGTCTTCGTCTGTGTGGTGGCGGTCGCCGGATTTTATTACGTGATGGACGCCTATCAGCGCCCCGGACCGCTTGCCGTGAACACCAATTTTGTCGTGCGCGGTGGTGCGGGCCTGGCCGAGATCGCTAATAATCTCGAGCGCAACGGCGTGGTTTCCGATGCCCGCATCTATCGCTATGTCACCGCCACCTATCTGGATAAAGGCGCGACCCTGAAGGCCGGCGAATACGAGATCAAGGCTGGTTCTTCGATGAAGGACGTGACCGAGTTGCTCGAATCCGGCAAATCGATCCTCTATTCCGTCTCGATGCCGGAAGGCCTGACCGTCAAGCAAATGTTCCAGCGCCTCGCCGACGACACGGTTCTCGAAGGCGATTTGCCGTCCGAATTGCCGCCGGAAGGTTCTCTGCGCCCCGATACCTACAAGTTCACCCGTGGCACCAAGCGCGCCGAGATTGTGACGCAGATGGCAGCAGCCCAGGAAAAGCTGATCGACCAGATCTGGGAGCGCCGCGATCCCGACCTGCCGGTAAAGACACGCGAGGAATTCGTCACGCTGGCTTCTATCGTCGAGAAGGAAACAGGCAAGGACGACGAGCGCGCTCACGTCGCCTCCGTCTTCATCAACCGCCTGAAGAAGGGCATGCGCCTGCAGTCGGATCCGACGATCATCTATGGCCTCTTCGGTGGCGATGGAAAGCCGGCTGACCGGCCGATCTTCCAGTCCGACATCAAGAAGGAAACGCCCTACAACACCTATGTGATCAAGGGCCTGCCGCCGGGCCCGATTGCCAATCCGGGTCGCGCGGCGTTGGAAGCGGTTGCCCATCCATGGAAGACCGATGACCTCTACTTTGTTGCCGACGGCACGGGCGGTCATATCTTCGCGGCGACCCTTGCCGAACACAACGCCAATGTGAAGCGCTGGCGCAAGATGGAAGCCGAGCGCGCCCAGACGCCGCCCGCCACGCTCGACGTGGCGCCGGAAGTCGATCCGGGCACCGGCAATTGATAAGGGCCGAGGGGGCCGGACGATGACACTGCAATCCATGACGGGCTTTGCCCGTGTCGAAGGCACGTCGGGACGTTACCGATGGGCCTGGGAACTGCGCTCGGTGAACGGCAAGGGCCTCGACATCCGTTCGCGCCTGCCGCAGGGCCAGGAATATCTGGAAAACGATCTGCGCCGCCTTGTCGGCGAGCGCCTGACCCGCGGCAATCTCCAGATCGGTCTCTCGTTGTCGGTCAGCGAGAACCGCGTCGAAGCCGTGCTCAACCGTGATGCCTTGAACGCCGTGCTCGCATTGCGCGACCAACTCGGCCCCGATGTCCTCGATCCGGCGCCGCTCAGGCTTGATACGCTTCTGTCGATCCGCGGCCTGGTCGATATGCGTGAGGCGGAAGACGACGAGACTGCGGTGGCGAGCCGTGATGCCGATATCCTCGGAGGTTTGGGCGTGGCGGTGAATGCGCTTGCCGCCATGCGCGAGACGGAAGGGGCAGCGCTGCGCGCCATCCTTGAAGAGCAGATTTCCCGCATCGAAGCGCTCGCGCTGCAGATCGAGGCCGACCCCTCCCGTTCGCCGGACGAGATCGCCCGCAGGCTGGAAGTTCAACTCGCCGGCCTCATGGACACGACCTCCGGCCTCGACCGCGACCGCCTGCATCAGGAAATCGCGCTGATAGCGACCAAAGCCGATCTCCGTGAGGAGATTGACCGGCTCAAAGCGCATGTGACGGCCGCCCGCGAATTGTTGTCGGTGGGTGGCCCGGTCGGCCGTAAACTCGATTTCCTGGCGCAGGAATTTAACCGCGAATCAAATACTATCTGTTCCAAATCCAATGCCGTCGCGGTCACCGCCGCCGGCATCGAATTGAAGGTCGTCATCGACCAGTTCCGCGAACAGGTCCAGAATCTGGAGTAGTCCATGGCCGCTGCCGCCCCCACATCCGTCAAGATCGCAAGGCGCGGCCTGATGCTGGTGATATCGTCACCCTCCGGTGCCGGAAAATCGACGATCGCGCGGACCCTGATGGACCGCGACCAGCAGATCAGCCTGTCGGTCAGTGTGACCACGCGTCCGCGCCGCCAGAGCGAAATCGAAGGCGTGCATTACCACTTCGTCTCGCAGCGCGAGTTCGAGCGCCTGCGCGACAGCGACAGCCTCCTGGAATGGGCACAGGTCCACGGCAATTATTATGGCACCCCGCGCGAGGCGGTGGAAACCGCGATGGGCGAGGGCCGCGACATGCTCTTCGACATCGACTGGCAGGGCGCCCAGCAGTTGCAGGAAAAGATGTCGGCTGATGTGGTCTCGATCTTCATCCTGCCGCCGACCATGGCCGAACTGCAGTCGCGCCTGCATCGCCGCGCCGAGGATACTGAAGAGGTCATCCAGACCCGCCTCAACAATTCCCGCTCCGAGATCAAGCACTGGCGCGAATATGACTATGTCATCGTCAACGACGACCTGAATTCGGCCTTCGATGCCGTCCAGTCGATCGTCAAGGCCGAGCGCCTGCGCCGCGACCGCCGCCATGGCCTGTTCGACTTCGTCGAGGGGCTCATCGCCTGAGGCGAAGACATGCAACGAAAGGGCGGCCCGGTGATCCCGGCCGCCCTTCGTCGTTTCATGCAATCATTCGCCTCTTGGAAAACGCTGGCTCTCTTCGAGAATGTTGAGGTCCATGTGGTTGCGCATGTAGCGCTCCGACGCCTTCTGCAGCGGCTGGTAGTCCCACGGGAAATAGGCGCCGTTGCGAAGAGCCGTGTACACCACATGCCGTCTCGCCTGGCTTTCGCGTACGGCGGCGTCGAACTGCGCCAAGTCCCAACGTGAACTGGCTTCGTCCGCCAGTCGGTCGAAGATCGCCTGTGCCGCCGGTTCGGTCGCGAGATTCTGGAGCTCATAGGGGTCAGCCTCCAGATCCACGAGGATCGGGGCATCGGCCTGGCAGAGCGTCAGCTTGTAGCGCTCGTCCCGCAGCCCGACCATGGGGCTGACGGTCCCTTCCGCCGCATATTCCATCGGCACGATTGCGCGCCCACCGGTCCCGGTTGCGAGCGGCATCAGGTCTTCGCCATCGGTCCAGGGAGCGAGAGTCGACATGTCGATACCGGCAAGGCCTGCGACCGTGGGCGTCACGTCGAGTGTCGACACAGGCGTCGTTACCAGCCGTCCTGGGACGCCCGGAACGGACATCATCAGCGGCACACGAGCCGACCCCTCGAAAAAGTTCATCTTGAACCACAGACCGCGCTCACCCAGCATGTCGCCATGGTCGGAGACGAAAAGAATGACCGTGTTCTCGGCCATCCGCGTCCGTTCCAATACATCTAGGATCTCACCAATCTTGTCATCGACATAGGAGATATTGGCAAAATAGCCGCGCCGTGCCCGGCGGATGTGTTCGTCGGTGATGTCGAAGGCCGTGTGGTCGCAAGCGTCCATGAGGCGCTGCGAATGAGTATCCTGTTCGTCATAGGGAATGGCCGGAACCGTTGGATCGAGCGCGGGGCAGTCTTCATAGAGGTCCCAGTATTTGCGCCGCGCCACATAGGGGTCATGCGGATGGGTGAAACTCACCGTCAGGCACCACGGCCGATCGTCATGACCACGCGAAAGGTCGTAGAGCCGGCGCGTCGCATTGAAGGCCACCTCGTCGTCATACTCCATCTGGTTGGTGATTTCGGCGACACCGGCCCCGGTGACCGACCCCAGATTGTGATACCACCAGTCGATGCGCTCACCCGGCTTGCGGTAGTCGGGGGTCCAGCCGAAATCTGCGGGATAGATGTCGGTGGTCAGCCGCTCTTCGAAACCGTGCAACTGGTCCGGCCCGACGAAATGCATCTTGCCCGAAAGGCTGGTCTGGTAGCCGGCGGCGCGCAAATGGTGGGCAAAGGTCGGGATATCGGAGGCGAATTCGGCGGCATTGTCGTAGACGCGGGTGCGGCTCGGCAACTGGCCCGACATGAAAGAGGCGCGGGCCGGCGCGCAAAGCGGGCTGGCGGTATAGGCATTGGCGAACCGCACCGAACGCTGCGCAAGCGCTTTCAGATGCGGCGCGTGCAGGAAATCCGCCGGCCCATCGGGAAAGAAGGTGCCATTGAACTGATCCACCATCAGGATCAGGATATTGGGTCGCGCTGCCATGGATTTCCCTCTGGTCTGCTATTGTCTATGATGATTGAAGAACGACGGTTCGGTGCTGTGTAGCCGGAGTTTTTTGATGTTTGCCATAAAGGAATTTGATGTCTAATGGCTCTATCGATTTGGGCTGGATCCGGCTGCTCGTCGAGATATCCAGGCGGGGATCGCTCTCCGGTGCAGCGGAAGGCTTGGGCCTGACCCAGCCGGCTGTCAGCTACCAGGTGCGGCTGCTCGAACAGCGCTTTGGCGTCCCTCTCCTCAAGCGTCTGCACAGGGGTGTCAGGCTGACGGAGGAGGGGCGGCGGCTGCTGGTTATCGCTGAGCGCACGGTGCAGGAGGTCGACGCCCTACACCGCGACATCCGGCACACCCGCCGCCGCCCGGTCATTCGTCTGGCGACAGACTATGCCTTTTCCAGTCTCTGGCTCATTCCACGCATGCCGGGTTTCCGAAGGCAGTACCCAGAGATCGATCTTCAGATCGTCGCCGCCCAGCGTTTAACGCAGAACTGGCGGGAGCAGGCCGATCTGGCCGTGGCCTTCGGCGCGCGGCCCGATGTCGGCGAAGACGCCGTCTTGCTCATGCCTGAGCGGGTCGTGCCGGTCTGTGCGCCGGCCCTGCGCGACCGTCTCGAACGGGCGGACCTGGCCGACCTGCGCATGGATGTCCCACGCATCCACCTGGAAGCCGAAGTAGGCTCGCCCTGGCTGGACTGGCGCTCGTATGCCGTAGCCGCTGGCATGTCTGCAGGAAGTGGACAGTCCACCGGAGATCTGCGCTTCAACACCTATGCCATGGTGGTCCAGGCTGCCCTTGGAGGACAGGGGATCGCGCTCGGATGGCTCGGCGTCGTCGACCAGATGTTGGAGGCCGGGCTGCTCGTCATCAGCGGAAAGACTGTGGACGTTCCCGACCGTGGCTACTGGTTGCTGGGCAAGACAGGGGACGGCGCGGCAGCCCAGCTCGGCGGCTGGTTGCAGAATGAGACATCGGCGATGAGACGGCGCCCCGGCAATTTACCGCAATGCGGTGAAAACATCGATGGCTAAGTTACGTATGTTATTTGTAGCTAATAGTTAACCGCTTCGGGCTCATCCTTGGTCTACCGTTATAGTTGCGTGTCGCATCGACAGGCATCGGATGATCTGGAGACCCAAATGCGCTTGACCGATATCTCGGTGACCTGGCGTCTTGCATTTGCCCTCGCCATTCCACTGCTCGCCCTTGCAGGTCTGGCCTATGTTGAGATCGACAATACCTATGTCGCCTACGTCAACGCCCGCGAACTCGGGGTGGTCAGCAGGGACCTCGGCATTATCGGTGACCTGGTTCATATTCTGCAGTCCGAGCGTGCCGAGGCGGTAGGGCTTCTTGCTACGAAGGGGGCGCGGCATCGCACGGAACTAACAAGTGCCCGTAGCGCAGTCGACAGCAATCTGGAACTCATTGCCCGCGTCAGGGCGGATATACGGGCAGAAGGCGATCCGACGCTGACGCGCCACGAGCAGTCGCTTGAGCAGGGACTGGCCGATCTCACGACCGTCCGTTCCAGGATCGATGCGTTCGGGATCTCTCAGAGCGAAGCCTTCACCTACTACACGGCTGTCGTCCGAAATCTGATGAACATTTCGCAGGAATTCTCGCTCGATGCCGGCGCGCGGGGCGTCGTGGGCAAGATGATGGCGTACAGCCTGTTGATGAACGCCAAGGAAGTTGCAGGTCAGGAACGCAATCTCGGCCACAGCTTCATTGCCGACGGCAAGTTCAACGAGGCGCATTACCTCGACTTCATCGGCATGTTCGGGTCTCAGAAGTCGCTCATCAGCCAGTATCTGGACCTCGTTCCCGAAGATGACCGAGAGCGCTATGCGGCATCTCTTCATACGCCGGATGCCGAGGCAGTCGAAAAGATCCGCGCTGCGATGATGAAGGCGGGGCTGGCAGCGGATCTCACTGGCTTTGACGAGCAGGAATGGCTTGAACGTTCAGCCAAACGCATAGAGCGGCTGAAGGAACTGGAAAACGAGACGCTGGCTACAATCATTGCCGACAGCCAGACCATCGCCGATGGCGAATACCACCACCTGCTGAAGGTGGCCGGCATCACTGGCGGTGTTCTGACGCTGGCATTCTTCCTCGCCGTGTCCCTGTCGTTGACAGTGGTACGCCCACTTCGTCGTCTCACGGCCACCATGCAGCGGCTGGCAGCCGGCGAAATTGAGGTGGATCTCATCCAATCCGACAGCAAGGACGAAATCGGCCAGATGGGCTCCGCCGTCAGTCGCTACATCGCGCTGGCCAAGGAACGTATGTTGAAGGAGATCGCGGAGCAGGAGGAAGCCGAACGGATCAAGCGTCTTGCGGAAAAGGCGGCGGAAGAAGAGCGTGCCGCCCGGGCCGCCGAGATTGCCTTCGCGGTCGAGCAACTCGGCAAGGGGCTGGATGCTCTTTCGACGGGAGAGATTGGATTCCGCCTCCAAATCCCGTTCTCCGACACCCTGGACGCTCTGCGCACGAATTTCAACGGCTCCATGGACCGTCTCTGCGGCATCATGGCGACCATCCGCGAGAGCACGGGCAACCTCCATGGCGGCTCGCACGAACTGCAAATAGCAACGGACGATCTGGCGCGCCGCACCGAGCGCCAGGCCGCGGCCCTTGAAGAAGCGGCAGCCTCGATCAACGAGATCACCTCAGCGCTCGGCAGCGCCGCCAAGCGTGCCGACGAAGCGGGCAGCCTGGTGAAGGAGGCAACTCATACGGCCCAGCATTCCGGCTCGGTGGTCGGCGAAACCGTGACCGCCATGCACCATATCGAACAGTCCTCGGGCCAGATCGGGCAGATTATCGGTGTGATCGATGAGATCGCCTTCCAGACCAATCTTCTGGCCTTGAATGCGGGCGTCGAAGCGGCCCGTGCCGGCGAAAGCGGCCGTGGGTTTGCCGTGGTCGCCCAGGAGGTCCGCGAACTTGCGCAACGTTCAGCCACCGCCGCCCGTGAAATCAAGGCGCTGATTTCCCGCTCCACCCAGGAAGTCGCAGCCGGTGTTCGCCTCGTGCATGAGACCGGGGAAACCTTGCGAGGGATCGAAGACTTTGTCCAGAAGATCAACGAGCGGGTGACGGCCATCGTCTCCTCCGCCCATGAGCAGAAGGCGGCGCTGGAGGAGATCAGTCACGCGGTGAGCCAGATGGACCAGGTGACGCAACAGAATGCGGCGATGGTGGAACAGGCGAGTGCTGCGACCTCAAGCGTTGCGACGGAAGCCGATCGTCTGAATGCCCAGATTGCCATGTTCCGGCTGCCGAACGAGCGAGCAGCATCCTCATCCAACCGTCATGCGGCGTAGAGCGTCTCCTCAGAGGAGATTGGCGAGGCGGCAGAACTCGTCGACGCTGAGCGTTTCCGCGCGCCGTTGAGGGTCGATTTCGGCGCGGGCAAGCAGAGCCTCGCCGCCGATCGATTTGACACTCTGCCGCAGCATCTTGCGCCGCTGCCCGAAGGCTGCGGTTGTCACGCGCTCCAGCTTGGCAGGATCGCAGGGCAGGGGATTGAGGCGCGGCTCTAGATGAACGACGGTAGAGGTCACCTTGGGTGGTGGGGTGAATGCCTGGGGCGGGATATCGAACGCCATGTGCGCTTCCGTGCGCCAACCGCAGAGAACGCCCAGACGGCCGTAATGATTGTCGTCCTCGCGGGCCACAATCCGCTGGCCGACCTCCTTCTGGAACATCAGCGTCAGCGAAGACCAAAAGGGCGGCCACTGGCGCGGCAAGAGCCAGTTGACCAGCAATTGGGTGCCGACATTGTAGGGGAGGTTGGCAATGATCTTGACGGGTTTGCCGTTTGCCAGCGCCTCGAAATCGGTCTTCAGCGCATCACCCTCGATGACCTCGAGCCGACCCGGATAATGGGCCTGGACTTCGGCCAGAGCCGCAAGGCAGCGCGCGTCCCGTTCGACAGCGATCACCTTGGCGGCACCGAGCGCCAGGATCGCGCGCGTCAGACCGCCCGGGCCCGGGCCGATCTCGAACACGGTTGCCCCTTCGAGCGAGCCGGCTGTCCGAGCCACTTTCTGGGTCAGATTGAGGTCGAGGATGAAATTCTGGCCAAGCGATTTCTTCGCGTCGAGCCCATGCCGTGCGATCACGTCGCGGAGGGGCGGCAGCCCGTCGAGTGCGGCCATCAGACGGATTCTTTCGAGGATTGGCTCATTGCATCTGCCACCCTGAGCGCCGCAACGAGACTTTGCTCGCGGGCGAGCCCGGTGCCGGCGAGACCGAAGGCGGTGCCGTGGTCGGGCGAGGTGCGAATGAAGGGCAAACCGAGGGTGACATTGACGCTGTCGTCGAAACCCAGGGCCTTTGCCGGGATCAGTGCCTGGTCGTGATACATGCAGATCGCGACGTCATAGCGGCCGCGCGCCTCGTCGTGGAACATGGTGTCGGCCGGCAAGGGGCCAAAAGCATCAATGCCCTCGTCGCGCAGACGGCGAATGGCAGGCATGATCACATCCTGGTCTTCAAGGCCGATCGCCCCATCTTCACCGGCATGCGGATTGAGCCCTGCAACGGCTAGACGAGGACTGGAGAGGCCAAACCGGCGGCTGAGATCGTTCGCCACGATCCGGCCGGTCTCGACGATAAGGCTTTCCGTCAGCGCTTCCGGCACATCCTTGATTGGAATGTGAATGGTGACCGGAACCGCGCGGAGCTTTGGCCCTGCCAGCATCATCACCGGCTTGACTGTCTGGCCGGTTGCCCGCTGTGCGAGATCTGCGAGAAATTCTGTATGGCCCGGAAAGCCGAAGCCAGCTTCGTAGAGCACGGACTTGGCGATGGGATTGGTGACGACCGCGCGCGTGCGTCCCCCAAGGGTCAGCGCAACTGCCGTCTCGATTGCAGAGATCGTGCCGCGCGCATTGGCGACATGGGGCTTGCCGGCAAGCACGTCTGTGCCGGTGGCGATGGGCAAGACCGGAAGCTTGTCCGCAAACAGCGCTGCTGCGCCCTCTGCATCTGTCTCCCCGATCGCAACGTCAAGATCGAGCACACGTGCCCGGACCTTCAGCACCTCGGGATCACCGACATAGAGAAAGGCCGGCAGTCCCAACGCCGTCCGCCGTGCGAAAGCCTGAAGTGCAATGTCGGGCCCGATACCGGCGGGATCGCCTTGGCTCAGCGCAAGCGGAAGAACGGCGTCGGTCATGTCTCGGCCTTCTGCCTTACTGCATTACGATCTGGGCCTTAGAGCGGAGATCTTCCAGATACTTGGCCGCATTCGGGTTTTCCCCGTCCTTCTTTTCCTTGCCGATATCCTCGGCACGGAAAACGATTTCTGCAGCAACGTCGTCCGAGACCTGGCGCTGGTTGCAAATCGCGAGATATTCCACCCCACGCTCTGTGACGCGGGTCGCCGTTGTTCCGCCACTCGCTTTTTCGATCAGAGGCTTCCATTCGGGCGGCAGTTCCGGCTCAAGCACCCGGCCCAGATTGCGGATCGACACGTCGAGATAATTCTTGGCAAACTGCATCGCCTGATCGCAGCCCGGGAAAGAGGCGCGGGACTTTTCGGCCTCCGCCTTGCGCTTGCCGACAATACCCTTCTTCGACGCGGGAACGACGAAGATCACCTGCTTCAGCATGTATTCTGTGGTGACAGGCTTCTGCTTGTTTTCGAGCAGGCGTGTGACCAGGTCCTGGTTCGAGAGCTTGCTGCCCGCGCCTGCCCCATAACGGGCATTCACGAGGCGTGGCCAGCTCATCGATACGGCGATGAAGGCTTTGAAATGCGCGGCGGTGACTCCTGCACGGTCAAGGATCGTGTTGAGCTGCTCGACCGACATCTTGTTGGACGCGGCGAAGCGGGCGAAAGACGCATCGACGTCCGCCGTGCTGACCGACATGCCGACACGGGCGATTTCGTCGCGCTTCAGGACTTCGTCGACCAGTTCTTGCTTGGCCATCTTCTGCAGATTGCCGGTCTTGCGCTGCAGGCGCAGGAAGGCCACACGATGGGCAAGGTCTCCACTCGTGATCGCGGTCTTGTTGACCACCGCGACAACCGAGGTCGCAGCCATGGCCTGGCTGCCGAGGGGCGCCGGGGACACGCTGAGCGACAAAGCAATGACGCCGGCGACCAAAAGGCTGATGCCGTTTTTCGCTTGAGCCATCTCACATCCTTTCTCCGGACAAACAGGAATTTGCCGGACGTTCTTCATCATACGGATCTTAAACTGCCGCATGGTTTGTACAATCCATGCGGCAAAACAATGACTCTGCGCGAAGCCGCCGAGATCAGTTGGCCGAGACGTCGCTGAGCTTTACCTCGCCGAGCGTACGGAACACCAGCCTGCCGCCGATCGTCCAGTCGTTCGCGGTCTCGTCGTCCGGGTCGGTCTTGTCCGAGTAGAAGAGCGACAGCGTCGTGCATTCGTCCGCATACGAGATCCCGACGCTGCGCCGGTTGAAGGCATTCGAGTCGATATCGTAGTTGACCGAACCGAAGACCGACCAGGACTGATTCAGCTTGATCGTTGAGCTGGATGCGATCGTCTGGTTATTGTCGTCGAAACTGTATTCCGGACGGGCAGCGACCTGGGAGAAAGTAACGCTCGTCGAGAGACGGTCGTTCGCATAGGTCGCATTCAAGTCCGTCCGCCGAAGCGCCAGGGTCTTCTCGTCCAGCCGAACGCCGGTGCTGAGCGACAGGCCCATGGGCAGCTCGATGCCCGCCGAAGCGACGAAGTCCGAGACGTCGGTTTCGAGGCCGGAGTCGGAGCCGACGGCCAGTAGGTCGTCGGTCGCATAGGAGTTCAGACCGGCCAGATGATAGGACTGGCCCATAACGGCGCGAAGCCCGATGCCGTTGTCGAGGCTACCCGTATAACGCAAGCCGACATTGGCGCGCGTGCCACCTTCGACCCGGTCGAAGCCCGAGAACTTGTTGCGCGAGAACAGGTTGCTCGCATCGAAGACAAGGCTCTGGGCATCTTCATTGGGAAGTTCGCCGGCCAGTTGTTCGTCATTGCGGGCATAGATCTGGGCGATCGGCTCGATGATGTGCGTGCTGTTGCCCATCGTCACGAGCCAAGGATAGCGCAGCTCGACGCCAGCGGTCAGCATGTAACGGGTCGGAGCATCGTCGGAGGTGAAGTTGCCTGTGTAATCTGTAGGCGCGTCCATGGCGAGACCGTAGACATCGCCGCGCGCTGCCAGCAATGGTGTGATCTGCAGGCCACCCGGACCGTCAATGGTCCGCTCCCACTCCAGTTCGCCCGTCAAGCGGTTCATGTTGCCTTTCAGGCCACGATAAAGGTCGTTTCCGGGGACCCCATCCGTGTTAACTGCCTCCTCGGAGAAGCGCGAAAGGGACGTGAAGTTCATCGTGCCCGACAACTGCCCCCCGGCAACGAGCTCCGGTGCATAATAGCTGTAGTCGATGACCGGCAAGACGGTCGCCTGCTTCTTCTCGGCCGTATCGTTGATGTCGGCATCCTGCACGTCGAAATAATAGCCGCGCATGTCGAAGAAGTTCCGATCACCTTTGCCGGTCAGATAGACCGTATTGGTGTTCGTCGAATTGTTGAGGCCTTCGATCGCATAGGTACGCGCAAAGTTGTTGTCCGACTGGAACATGACATCCCAGCCGAAGCTCCAGCGCGGGTTGATCTTGAAATCACCCTTGGAGGCAATCAGCCCACGGACGTCCTGCGCAGAGTCACTGGTGTTTGCAGTGAACGCTTCACTGTCCATCTGGCTAATGCCGGCGACGCGCAAGTTTGCTTCGCCCTTTTCGAACCGCTGGCGGATCTCACCCTCCAGCAGAAGACCCTGCTTGGTGAAGCCCGTGGCAGTCACCGTCGCATCACGGTCGGGCGCAATGGCGATGTAGTACGGGACAGCAATGCCGAAGCCGACATTTTCGCCCGACTTGAATTCCGGGAACAAAAAGCCGGACTTCCGCTTTACCGTATTGTCGGGAACTTCGATGAAAGGAAGCGTCGCGAGCGAGTGGCCGAAGAGCTCGAACCGTGCCTTTTCCAGTCGCACCGTATGCTTCTTGCCGTCCTGGATAACCCGTTCAGCCTTCACCTGCCAGATCGGAGGACGAGAGGGATTTTCCGCGCAGGGCAGGCAAGCCGTATAGACGCCCTTGTGCAGGATCATCTGGGTTCCGCCGACGCGCTCCGCGCTTTCGGCGACAAGACGGGTGTTGTCGTTGGTTTCGACACGCAACGACTTGAGGAAGCCGTCGGAGAAGTTGTCGGTAACGTCGAGCGAGTCCGCATAGATGCGGTTGCCGGTCGGCTCCACCAGTTCGATATTGCCGGCGGCCGTGACGCGCCCGGTCTTCTGGTCGTAGACGACCTGACGGGCGACCATCTGGTAGCCGTTGTAATTGATCTGCACCGCACCGCTCGCCACGACGCGTTCGGCGTCGCGGTCGTAGAGCAGTTCATTGGCTGCGAGGAGGAGTTTCGCGTCTTCAGGCATTGCTTCGGAACCGGTACCCGGCACCGACAGGCTTTGTGCATGCACGACGGGCGCAGGGAGCGACAAAGCGCACACAGCGACACCGGTCAGCAGGGCTACGGTGAGCCTCCTGATATTCGCGCGGTCTTTTACCGCCACTAACCATCCTCCTTGTGAAGCAGAATCGTTGCCCCCAATGCCATCGCTACGACAACTGGTACCCAGGCCGCAACATACGGCGGCATGACGCCGCTGCTTCCGAATGCCCTGACGAGCACTGTCACAACATAAAGCACGAAGCCTGACAATATTCCACCGAGAATCACCGACCTGGATTGGTTGATCCGGCTGAATTTGAGGGAAACGGTTGCGGCGATCAGTGTCATTGCAATCATCAGGAACGGCAATGACAAGAGCGAGTGAAACTGCGTTTCGAGCGCATGGGGCGACAGGCCGAATGACCGGGCGACCTCAATTTTTCGAAAAAGATCATAAAAAGCAACACTATCCGGCTGGACCAGTCGCTGCTGTACGAATTCGGCATTCAGGTTGGTCGGCACCCGCGTCTCGGCCAGCCTCTTCTGGATCTCGCCGGGACGGTTCTCCGTCACGTCGGTAAGAAGCCAGTAACCATCTTTCAACGTCGCTGTGCGTGCATCCTGCCGAAGGACGATTCGGCCCTCCTTGTCGAAATGCAACAGCACGGCGTCCATGAGCAGCGTTCCGTCCTCCAGAACGGTGTTGGCGCCGATGGCCACATCCACATCGCCGCTGCTTTGGCGAAGCCACGGAATGGGGGCGGGTTTGCTTCGGTCCGCCGTCTCGCGCCAGTCGGACTGGATTTGCGCACTCTGCCGCTGCCCCCAGGCAGCAAGCGGGTTGATGATCAGCGTCGTAGCGAGCCCGATCAAGGCCGCCCCGATCAGGAACGGCGCCATGAACTGCCAGACCGAAATGCCGGCCGCTCGGGCCACGACAAGTTCGGATTTGCGATTGAAGCTGATCAGCGTCGCCATGCCGACGAAAAGGCCGATGAAGGGAACCGTCTGCTGCAGGATAAGCGGCAGGCGTAGTGCCGTCAGGAATAGGACGCCGCCAAGTGAATATCCGGGCAGACCGTCGAAGCGCCCAGAGGTTTCCGTGAAGTCGATGAGGTAGGTAATGCCGATGACGCCGAGGAAGAACCACAGCGCCGTCATCATGTAGCGGCGGAAGAAGTAGAGGCCGAGGGTGCGGATCATGCAGCACTCCCCGCATTGGGGCCCATGCGCTTGCGAGCGGCCGAAACGGCGTTGCCTACCATTCGCGACACGGGGGATGGAAGAGCCGGCCGTTTGTCGGCCATCAGGTAGAACAGGGACGCGCCACCGGCGACGAGGGGGACGGCATACTGCGTGAGCACGAAACTTGCATCGCGCTCCGCGAGAGTTGTCGCGTAATTGTGCATCCAGAACATCGTCAGCGCCATGATCAGGGCCGACACCATGGGGTGCAGATGGGCCTCGCGATGCGAGCGCGCATCGCCGCAGAACATCAGTGAAATCAGCGTCACGACGATCGGAAACAGTGCGGAGCTGATGCGGCGGTGATACTCGGCCCGGTAGTCGCCCGGTTTGCGCTTGAATTCCGCATCCATGGGGTCTGGATCGAACAATTCTGTCAGCGACTTGTCCTTGGCACCGTAGCGGGTCTGGCCGCGCTGTTCGGACAATTCCGAGAGGTCGAAGGCATAGCGGTCGAAGCGGATGACGGTCACGTCGCCGGTCGGCGCCTTCCGCTGCACTTCGCCATCCTGCATGATCAGCGTCTTGCCGCTTTCGTCGACGGCGCCTTCCCGAGCGTAATAGATCATCTGCGAACTGGGATCGCGGGAATCGGCGATCAGAAGGCCCTTCAGGCCGCGGCCGGACTGCCGCTGAGTTATCTGCACATAGAGCCCGTCTTCGATCTTGCGGAATGTCTTTTCCTCAATGACCGACGACAGGAGGTCCGCATACGCCGTGGATATCATCGTGCGGACACTCACCCGCATCGCTGGCTCCACATAGCTCACCATGAAGAAGGAAAAGACCGTGAGCCCGATGCCGAGCAGGATCAGCGGCCGGCGAATCGTCGAGCGCGATGCTCCGGCCGCGTCGACCACGGCAAGTTCGGAATCATTGTTCATCGTCGTCAGCGTCTGGGTGATCCCGATCACCAGCGCAAACGGCAGCACCGTCGAAACCAGCGTCGGCAGGATCATCGTCGCGAGCTTCATGAAAGAGCCGACCGACTGGCCGCTGTCTGTCACGAGGTTGATACGCTGCAATACCTGCGTGGTCCAGATGATCGCCAGCACCGGCATAAGGGCCGTGAGGAACATCAGGACGACACGTCGCAGGATGTATTGTTCGAGTATCTTCATGCGGTTCCCTGGCGCCCCTGCAAAAACGCGCGAAGGGCCGATGACGAGCTTCTCTACGACGCTTGCGGCGATTTGGCGACGGACGAGCGAGATTTTCCCCTGCTTCGAGTTCCGTTTTTTTGGTCAACCGCGACAAAACGGACACGCTGTCGGAAATCGTCCGCCCCTAGTCGCTCAGCATTTGGAGCAGCAAAGCCGTTGAACTCCGCATTCCGGGGACTGCGACAACAAAGAACAGCGACTGTCTTGCCATCGTGATCGAAAAGACCATGATCGGTTCCTTCATTTACACAGACGCCAGGATTGATTTTCATGTCGATAAAACTCGCCATCTCCTTCTCTAAGTCGCAGCCCGTGATCGAAGGGCTCGCGATTGCATTGAAGACGGCTGAGGCTGAAACCCCCTCAGGAATGACAGATGCAGATCCGGCGGGCATCTATGCAAGGGCTGCCAAGGTCGCCAACTTTTCGGGTAAGGCTTCCTCAGTGCTCGACATCGTCGCGCCGCACGGCTCGGCTGCCGATCGCCTTGTTGTCTTAGGGTTGGGCAAGGCAGAGAATTTGACGGCACATGACTGGCTGAAGGCGGGCGGCAGCGCCACCGCAAACCTCAAGGGTGCCGACGACCTCACCGTCTTCCTCGACGTACCGGGACTGGCTATAACGCCCAAGTCCGCCGCCGATTTTGCGCTTGGCATGCTGCTGCGTGCCTACAAGTTCGACACCTACAAGACAAAGAAGAAGGGCGACGACGAAGAGGCAAAGGCCGACAAGACGGTCAAGGTCACCATTGTCACGGCCGACGCATCCGGTGCCAAGAAAGCCTTTGCCGAGGCCCGTGCGATCGCTGACGGGGTCGTGTTGGCGCGTGATCTCGTCAATGAACCCGCCAATGTTCTCGGCCCGCTCGAATTCGCCGCGAAGGCCAAGGAACTGGAAGAACTCGGGGTCGAGATCGAGATCCTGACCGAAAAGGAGATGAAGAAGCTTGGCATGGGCGCGCTTCTTGGCGTCGCCCAGGGTTCGGTTCGCCCGCCGCGTCTCGTCGTCATGCAGTGGAAGGGCGGCAAGTCGAAGGACAAACCGATCGCCTTCATCGGCAAGGGTGTCGTCTTCGACACCGGCGGGATCTCGATCAAGCCAGCCGGCGGCATGGAGGACATGAAGGGTGACATGGGTGGCGCTGCGGCCGTCACCGGCCTCATGCATGTGCTTGCCGCCCGCAAGGCCAAGGCGAACGTCGTCGGCATCATCGGCCTCGTTGAAAACATGCCCGACGGCAATGCCCAGCGTCCCGGTGACATCGTCACCTCGATGTCGGGCCAGACGATTGAGGTCATAAACACCGATGCGGAAGGCCGCCTCGTGCTTTGCGACGCGCTTTGGTACTGCAACGAGCGTTTCGAACCTGCTTTCATGATCAATCTCGCGACGCTGACCGGTGCCATTCTGGTGGCGCTGGGCAACCTGCATGCCGGCCTCTTCTCAAACGACGACGTGTTGTCCGAGAAGCTGCTGGCCGCTGGAATGGCCACCAATGAGCGTCTGTGGCGCATGCCGCTTGGCAAGGACTACGACAAGATGATCGATTCCAAGTTCGCCGACATGAAGAACACCGGCGGCCGCCATGCCGGCTCCATCACCGCTGCCCAATTCCTCAAGCGTTTCGTCAAGGACACCCCCTGGGCGCATCTCGACATCGCCGGCACGGCCATGGGCTCGCCGAACGACGAGATCAACCAGTCCTGGGGCTCCGGCTACGGCGTGCGCCTGCTCGACGAACTGGTCCGGGCGAATTACGAAGCCTGACCGGGGTCAAGGAAACACGCGTGGCTGAAGTCCTCTTCTACCATCTGACCGAATCGAAACTGGAAGACGCGCTCCCGCCGCTCCTCGAAAAGAGCGTGGAGCGCGGCTGGACGGTCGCTGTGCAGACCCGCGATCCGGAGCGGCGTGATGCGCTCGATGCCCATCTCTGGGTCTACCGGGACGACAGTTTTCTGCCGCACGGAACCGACGAGGGGGCGTCGCCGGCCCGGCAGCCGGTGCTGCTCACGGTGCAGCCGGACAATCTGAACGCCGCCAGCGTCCGCTTCCTGGTCGATGGCGCCGAGGCCCCAGACAGGCTGGACTACGAACGCGTCGTCTTCGTTTTCGACGGCTATGATGCCACCCAGCTTGAGGCGGCGCGCGGGCAGTGGAAGAAGCTGAAGGCGGAGGGCCACAGCCTGACCTATTGGCAGCAGACGCCGGAAGGCCGGTGGGAGAAAAAAGCCTGATTCGGCCCAGTCTCCACCGGCTCGCCTCTTCTGTCAGGCCCTCATGATCGTCTGGCGCAAGAAGCTGTAGCCCATGGCCGTGCGTCTTGCCATTTCGGCCGAGTTGCCAGCGCCGCCATGGCCGCCGGAGCCATATTCGTGGAACAGCGGGGTGTGGCCTTCGACTTCCAGCCGCATCGCAAATCGCCGCGCATGCGACGGATGCACCCGGTCGTCATTTGTCGAGCTTTCGATGTAAAGCGGTGGATAGGCTTTCTCGGCAGCCGGCTTGACCTGATGGAGTGGGGAGTAGTCGAGGAGAAAAGCGCGATCGGCTTCAACGTCCGGATTGCCATATTCGTCCATCCAGGCCCGTCCGGCAGGAAACATGTGAAAACGCGTCATGTCGATGACAGGTACGCGGCACCAGACGGCGCCGAAATCCTCGGGATAACGCGTCGCCATGACGCCGGTCAGCAGGCCGCCATTGCTGGCACCGGTGCAGGCGATCCGGGATGGCTTTGAATAGCCGCGCTTCACCAGATCGCGGGCAATGGCCACGAAATCCTCGAAAGCCTTGTGGCGACCTTGGCGCTTGGCGGTTGTGTGCCATTGGGGACCGAGCTCCGCGCCGCCGCGGATATAGGCCTGCACATAAGCGCCACCCAGTTCGAGAAACCGGCCGGTGATGCCCGAATAATGCGGCGCAAGCGAAGCGCCAAAACCGCCATAGCCATAGATCAGCACCGGCAATTCGCCCATCGTCCACGTTTTCGGCAGCACCAGATGATAGGGCACCCTGGTGCCATCCTCCGATGTCGCCTCCAGCAGTTGGCTCGTCATGCCGTCTGCATCGAAGAAGGCGGGCGAGGTCTCCTGCGGCTGAAGAACCAGAGGGTCATCAGTCGGTCGACGGTCCTGATCGGAGAGGGCGAGCATGTAGCGGGTGGGGGGCACCAAGAAGCCGGAGCCGATCACCGAGAGCGTATCGTCGCCCCGATGCAGGTCGGCATAGAGCGGCGTGAAATACAGCGCTTCGATGCCCTCGGGCAGTTCGATCCGTTGCGGCTCCGCGTCCTCGCGTGTCAGGTCCAGCGCATAAAGCGATGGAGAGAGGCGGTCATCGACGGAATAGACCGCCCAGTGGCGCAGCAGCGTGAAATGATGGACCGCGCGTCCCGGTGCGGGGCTGACCAGGATGCGGCGCCGAGAGGCCAGCGGCTCATGACCGAACGGTGTGAGTTCCTGCAGGACCAAGCTGCCACTCGGCACTTGCTCGTCGTTCTTGGCAAGCCAGAGGACATGGCTGTGGTTGATGTCAAAGCCAATCTCCTGCGGCAACGGCAGGCGACGGGCAACGCCATTGGTGTCCTCCACATGGAGGCTGAGCTTTCCGATCTCGTGGTTCGTCATGAAAACGCGGATCTGCCGCGTATCCGGCCCGTCATGACCGCCTAGCTTAGGATCGATGACGAAGCCATAGCCGGTGACGTCGCTCGGGTCTGCCTCGAACAGGATCTCGGCCTCGGCTGGCGTCTGGCCGCGTCGCAGGCGCCGTCCAACCCGGGGCCAGCCGGATTGCGTGGCGGAAAACGCATCGATCGAGCCGAAATAGGCAATTTCGTCACCGCTGAGCCACGCCGCCTGCGCCCGGACCGCCGGCGTATCGAAGCCGCCGTCGACGATCTGTTTGGTTTCGAGATCGAACTCCAGGAAGCGCGTCAGGTCCGAGCCGCCGTCGGAGAGGCGAAACAAGACGCGCGTCGGTTCGAAGGGGCAGGTGACGCAGCCGCCGAAGATCCAGCGCTTGCCTTCGCTGCCGCAGAACGCATCGACGTCGAAAACCGTTTCCCATAGGGCATCGGCACGCGGCACAAGTTCCGCCGGAAGCCGGCGCAGAACACCGAGCGGATTATCCCGCGATCGGTTGAAATCGAAAAGCCAGTCGCCGCGCCGGGTGGGAACGATCAGCCTGTCCTGTCGCTCCATCATCGCCTGAAGAGCGGCCGCATCGGCTTCCATCTCCCGCGTCGTCAGGGTCTCTTGCGACCGGGTATTGCGGGCGGCGACGAAGGCCAGCGTCTGCGGATCGTCGTCCTTTTCGAGAAAGAGATCCATGGCGCTGCTCCTCTGCATTGTCGTGTGTGTGTGGTCAGGCGAGGTCGGTGCGGCGGAAATCCTCGCCCACATAGAGGAGGGCGGCACCGGCGGCCTTGGCACCTGCATAGGAAAAACAGTCGCCGAAATTGAGGCGGGCCGGATGCCGGCCCTTGGCATAGCGGGAGAACGCATCAAGGGCGACGCGTGCCGTGTCGCTGTTCGCGTAGAGGATGTCGGCGTTCAGTTCCGTGAGAAAATCTTCGACAAGTGCATATGCCTCTTCAACGGTCTTCCTAGTCCGGGACGAGATCACCACGGTAGTTTCATGGATGACCGTTGCCGATGTGGAAAAGGGGTTGGCGAGAAGGCCATCCGATCGAGAATATCCTGACGTCGCGGCGCGTCCGTCAGAATTTCCACCAGCGCCGAACTATCGATGAACATCGTTATCGCCCCACATTTCGTCGAGAAAAGCCTTCTCGTCGAAGGGTTCCAGCGTGTCGTAGGCGGGCATGTTGTGTCGGGCCCGGAGCTTCTCCAACCGCTCCGCCAGCGGGCGGCGCTGCTCTTCCTCATGCACGACGCGCTCCAGCGCCTGGCGGATCGCATCCGTCTTGATTGGGGCCTTGAGGATTTTCTGCGCCTGTTCGGCGAGCTGGTTCACCCGTTCATCGCGCACGTAAAGCGGCATGGCGTCACTATACGCCAGCAAAATAGTGTATATGCAGGGTTACACAAGGATGGCGCCGATCAGCCGGCCATGCCCTCTTCATATTCGGCGGAGAGCTCCAGCCATTGCTCTTCCGCCGCCGACAGTTTCGCCGCCGCTTCGCCGCGCTGCTTGGCTTTTTCGGCCGCCTTCGCGGGGGTCTTCTCGTAGAGCACCGGGTCGGCGAGCTCCTTGTCGAGCGCCTGAATCAAAGTCTCCAGCTTCTTTGTCAAAGCCTCGACTTCATTTATCTTTTTCTTCAGCGGCGCAAGGCTTGCCCGTTTGTCGGCCGCCGCCTTCCGCTGCTCGGCCTTGTTGACCTGGTCGCCACCGGACGTCTCTGCCTTGTCCTTTTCAACCGGCTTCTTTCCGGAGGCGATGATCAGGCTGCGATACTCTTCCATGTCGCCGTCGAAGCTGGTGACGGTGCCGTTGTTGACCAGCCACAGCCTGTCCACGGTCGCCTCGATCAGATGGCGATCATGGGAAATCAGGATGACAGCGCCCTCGTAGTCGTTGAGGGCCTCGATCAGCGCCTTGCGGCTGTCGATGTCGAGATGGTTGGTCGGTTCGTCGAGGATCAGGAGGTTCGGCGCGTGGAAAGCCGCGAGCCCCATCAGCAGGCGTGCCTTTTCACCGCCCGAAAGGTCCTTGGCGGCCGTATCCATCTTTTCCGTCGCCAGCCCCATCTGCGCGACGCGGGCGCGGACCTTGGCTTCCGGCTCCTGCGGCATAAGGCGGCGCACATGATCGACCGGGCTCTCGTTGGGGATCAGGTCGTCCAGCTGATGCTGCGCGAAGAAGCCGATCTTCAGTGTCGAGGCCGTCTTCAGCTGCCCGGCCTGGGCTTCCAGGCGGCCGGAGATGAATTTGGCAAAGGTCGACTTGCCGTTGCCGTTCGAGCCGAGCAGCGCGATGCGGTCGTCGTTGTCGATCCTGAGATTGAGGTTTTTCAGGATCGGCTTGCCGGGCTCGTAACCGACGACGCCGCTGGCGATAGCAACGATCGGGGAGGCGGGCTGCTTCTCCGGCTTGGGAAAGGTGATCGGGTTGACATGGTCCTCGATCACGGCGGCGACCGTGCCCATGCGCTCCAGCGCCTTGATGCGGCTCTGCGCCTGCTTGGCTTTGGTGGCCTTGGCACGGAAACGGTCGATGAAGCTTTGCAGATGCTTGCGCGCGGCGTCGTTCTTCGCCTTGGCCTTCATCTGCAGCTCGTCGTTCTCGGCCTTCTGCCGCTCGAAGCTGTCATAGCCGCCGCGATAGAAGGTCAGCTTCTTCTGGTCGAGATGGATGATCGAGTTGACGGCGGTGTTCAAGAGGTCGCGGTCATGGCTGATGATGATGACGGTGTGCGGATAGCGCCGCACATAGTCCTCCAGCCACAGCGTGCCTTCGAGATCGAGATAGTTGGTCGGTTCGTCGAGCAGCAGCAAGTCCGGTTCGGAAAACAGGACGGCCGCCAGCGCCACGCGCATGCGCCAGCCGCCGGAAAAGGACGAGGCCGGACGCTGCTGCGCTTCGTGACCGAAGCCGAGACCGGAAAGGATCGTTGCGGCACGCGCTTCGGCAGAGTGAGCGCCGATATCGGCAAGCCGCGTCTGGATTTCGGCAATGCGATGCGGATCGGTGGCGGTCTCAGCTTCGAGGAGGAGGGCGGCGCGCTCCTTGTCGGCGGCGAGCACGATCGAGATCAGCGAGTCCTCGGTGCCCGGCGCTTCCTGCGCCACTTGGCCGATCCTGGCATTCTTCGGAATCGATATGCTTCCGCTTTCGGCCGAGAGGTCGCCGGTGATGATGCGGAACAGCGTCGACTTGCCCGCGCCGTTCTTGCCGACGAGGCCGGCTTTGGTGCCGGCCGGCAGGGCGACGGTCGCGTGGTCGATGAGAAGTCTGCCGGCAATGCGGGCGGAGATGTCGTTGATCGTGATCATGACTGGCTTTTGGCCGAAAGCCTTGGTCCTGACAAGACCTGAGCATTCGAAGCGGCGCAAATCCGCTGTCCTGTGCGAAACAGCCGCCGTCTCCTGATCTGCCTAAGGTCTGTACGCGACCGGATTACGGCGCAAACAGGTATGGGAGAAAATCATGCGATTTTGGACGATGCTATCGACGGCTCTTCTGACGGGTCAACTCATTGCGCCTGTCACGCTTATGGCAAATGACGATTTTACCTACTGGGCTGTCAGTGACGACATACTTCAGGCTGCTACACTGGATTACTGGACGCAGGAGAGGAGGCAGAAGGCGATCGCAGCGCAGACGAATGTCTCCACCGGCCGGGCGTCCCTGGGCATTGGTCGACGGTCGATGCTCAACGATGCGGAAACGGCACCGATCGGAGAGGCTCCTTATAAGTTCGGCGGCAAACTGTTCTACACGCGTGACGGCATAGACTACGAGGCGAGCGCGCAATTCGCCGCAGCCGACAACATCGTCATCGGTGCGGCGCACGGCCTCTGGATGGACAACAAGGTGGCCAGCAACATCCTGTTTGTTCAGGGCTATGACAACGGCGGTGGCGTCGATTACCCGATCGACGTTGCGGCGGTTCTGACGGAATGGACCCGCGTGGCCAGCAATCCTCCGTCTCTCCAGGTTGACCAGTATGATTAAGCGGTCATGCGGACTACGAAAGCCTCGGCGGTCGGCCGCTATGAGTTGGGCACAGCGGGTGTCGGCACCAAGGTGACGATCATTGGCTATCCGTTTCGGCTCGAAGGTGGAAACTACATGTATCGGGAGACAGCGACCATCGAGGTCAAGGCTGGTTCAGTCTATGATGCCCGACCTCATCCCATGCACGGTGGCGGCGCCAGCGGTGTTGGTTGGTTTTTAGGGACCGAGGAGCCCTACACCTTGATCGGCGTCGTCGCTGCCGGGGAGCCGAATTCTGTCGATGGCCCTGCCTTCACACCGCAATCTCGTCTGCAGCCTATGAGATCGTGTTCCAGGGGGTGACAGACATGGCGGTCCGCTTCACGCAGAACAACCAGTTCGTCGCCGCGTAACCTGAGTGCGACCGGTCGGCGCCGGCCCTTCCATTGAAGGACTTACGCGACCTGACGCTGACCTGGCTTGTGGCCGATGATCGGCTGGCGCGGATTGAGCCGGGCGAGTTGGGTGGCGGTCTTGGCGAGCGACAGCCAATGTAACGGGTCCGTTGCCTCATGTGCCATCACATGGCCGAGCGCCAGCGGCAAACCACCGAGCTCGGAACCGGTATCGCTTGCAAAGACCAGATTGTTCTCCGCCGTGTTGAAAAGCCGCTCGGCGATGATGTGAGCGTCACCGGCGTCGATGTCGTCGAAGACGAAGGCGAAAGTGTCCGCCTCGATGCGCGCGATATAATCGTGCTTCTTGATCGCCTTGCGGAAAATCCTGGCCAGTCCCTTCACCAGCTTGACCGCCGCTTCGTCGCCATACTGGTGATGCAGGTGTGCCAGATCGCAGATCTCGATCAGCACCAGCGCACTTGTGCGGGCAGCTGTGCTGCGCGCATGGGTCTCCTCGAGCGTTTGCAGGAAGGCCGCGCGGTTCGGCAAACCCGTCAGGCGGTCGCGCATTGTCAGGGCCTTGGCCGCCTGCATGGCCCGATCCGCCGTTTCCAGTGTGTTTAGCCCTTCGGCTACCTCATGGGCCAGCAGAGTCTCCGCCTGGACCATTTCCCTGGCAATCGATGCCAGGAGGTCCAGTTCGCCCAACAGTTGTTCGATTCCGACATCGGCTTCGGCGCGGATGGACGTTGCAGCCGTCTCGACGGAGCGGGCAAAGCTACGCTTCTGGCCGAGTCCCAGTGCCAGCTTGGCCTTGATCGACGAAAGAGCCTTGAGTGCCTCCGTCTGCAGTCTTTCGGCAGTCGCCCCGCAATGGCCGGGAAGCCGATGCTTGAGACCAAGTTGATCGAGCGCATGCTGGCTGGGCTTTGGGCCGAGTGTCGTAAAGTCTTGACCGAGGTCCGGATTGCCGCCGCTCAGGGCCTCGAACACAAGTTCGAAATTTCGGGGCAGGGCGGCGATGTCTTGGCGCAACATCACAGCCACGATCTTCTGCAAGGCATCCGCGCCCGGTTTTCCGGCGCGATGCTGTCCGCCTGTGATGTTGTCCTGCATGGATGCCCCTCTTGCCTCAGTCCCCCAGGTTCAGGCGACAAAGGTCATGCAGAACCTTTGGCAAATGGTTTATGTCGAGGCGCAAGAGGGAAATGCGGTTAATTGATGGTGTGCACGAGCCTGAAGGACGTTTCTACGGTGCAGTGAAATACCGCCGCAGACCTGATATTTGTCATTTACCGAATATTAGCCCACCCGAAACCATAATGAGGTGGATAAACGCCTGCCTTGGTCGCTCTCCTGACGTGCGGGTAGGCTGGGTCGCTAAAACCGGAAAGCGAACGATAATAGATGCCTGCCCCCGGGATGACCATCTCTGCCTATTTCGCTTTTTCTTTTGTTCTTCTCGCTGCCGTGATTGCACGTCCGACGGGCGCGTTCATGCTTGTGGTGACTGACCCGAAGCTAAGCGCGGAGGGCAATATGGCAGTCATCGCGAAAGCCGGTGGACGTTTCGTCTGGGCGGGCAGAGCACCCTGGATATCTGTTGCTCAATCGGACGAACCCGGCTTCGCCGAAAGGCTCTTCGATGCCGGAGCATACCTTGTGCTGAACCATGACTTGGCAGTTGGCTGTCGTGAAGGAAAATGACATGAACGAATTACAAAATCTGCGCGCGAAGGCCTCTGTGGGCCTCCAGACTCTTCTGTGGATCAACTTTGCGCTGATCGTTCTCTCAAACAGTCTGCGCGCTGAAGGCGTGGATTGGTTTGCGATCGGAGCAACACTGTTGATGTTGGCGCCAGTGACGCTCGTGTGGCTGAAAGACCGGACCGGACAGGCCACACGGATCATGACGTCGATGGCCCTTGCAATGACGGTGTCGATCCTCGTCTATTCGTTCTCCGGTAGCCCTTTGCAGATCGACATGCATATGTACTTCTTCGCGACCCTTGCAGTCTGCGCGGCTTGGATCGACTGGCGAGCCATTGTGGCGTTTGCAGGCTTTGTGGCCGTGCATCACCTGGCGGTTTACTTCGTGATGCCGTTGGCGGTTTTCCCGGGTGAATCCGACTTTTCGCGCGTCATTCTGCACGCGGTCGTACTCATTCTCCAGTCCGGCGTTTTGATTGCCCTGACCTTCGCGGTTGTTCGTGCATTCGAAGCCTCTGACAAGGCCGTCGAAACGGCCAATGTCGCCCGGCAGGAAGCCTCGGCCATGGCCGATCTCGCCAGACAGGCAGATGCAACGGCCGCAGACGAGCGGTTGCATCACGAGGCCGAGAAGGCCAAGGAGGCGGAGGCGGTGCAATTTGCCGTCTCTGAGTTGGGTGCGGTTCTGTCGCGTCTCGCGGATGGCGACCTGTCCTGCCGCATTGCCAAACCCTTCCCAGGCAAGCTCGACGAGTTGCGCAGTTCCTTCAATACATCGGTCGAAAACCTCGAAGCTGTTGTCGGACAGGTCGGCGAGGTCGCGAAGGTCATCCGGCTTGGCACGTCCCAGATCGCTGACGCAAACCAGGACCTCTCCTCGCGCAGCGAAAGACAGGCCGCGTCGATCGAGGAGACGGCGAGTGCGCTGTCAGGTGTCGCCACAACGGTCAGACAGACGGCTCAGGTCGCGGATTCCGTTGGCCGCATGGTTGATCAGGCCCGCAACGGTGCAGAGCGTTCGGGTTCGATCGTGACCGACGCCGTCTCTGCCATGAGCCGCATCGAGAATTCGTCCCGCGAAATCAGCCAGATCATCGGCGTGATCGATGAAATTGCCTTCCAGACCAATCTTCTGGCTTTGAATGCTGGCGTGGAAGCGGCCCGCGCAGGCGAAGCCGGGAAGGGCTTTGCCGTCGTCGCCCAGGAGGTGCGTGAACTGGCCCAGCGTTCGGCCAATGCGGCCAAGGAGATCAAGACGCTGATCAACGCGTCGGGTGAGCAGGTCCGTCACGGCGTCTCCCTTGTCGATCAGGCAGGCGAAGCGCTGAGTACGATTGCGCAGGAAGTCAATTCGATCAGTGAGCAGGTAGCCAAGATCGTTGCAACGACCCGCGAGCAGTCCGCCGGCCTCTCCGAGATTGATGCCGCGATCGGTCATATCGACCGGAACACCCAGCAGAATGCTGCCATGGTCGAGGAGTCCACCGCTGCGATCCAGCAACTGGTTCATGAAACTGGCACGCTGGAATCTTTGATGGCGCGCTTCTCGCTCCAACGTGGCGGGCCGACCGCACGACGCGCCGCTTGACGGCAGACAGCGATATCAGCTTCGAAGCCGCACGGGCATTCCGTGCGGCTTCTTCTGTTCTCAAAGCCAGGCTCGCCCTTCGCTCCGCAAGAAGTAGATCAGGTCGATGGCGAGGCTTGGCTTGCCCATTCCGGTCAAGCCCGCATGCACTTGGCCACGATGATGGGTCTGATGGTTGAACATGTGGCTGAGGGCAGGGGATAGCCGTTGCTGGACGAGTTCCGAGGAGGTGAGCGGCGTGTAGGAGATCGGCCCCTCCAGCTGCGCTGGCGTCAGGTTGTCCACATAGGCGATAATCCGCCCATCCTCCTCCACCCGCGCCTCCCGCAACTCGGCAAAGCCGGTACAGGGGCGCTCGTCGAGGGTGGAAGGTCGCGGGCCCGCGCCGATGAAACGGTACAGCCAGACACGGTCGGCCGTCAGGATGTGGCTGAGTGTGCCGAAGATCGATCCGAAGAAGGCGCCGGTGTCGCGGTGCAGCTCGTCTTCGGACAATGTGGCCGCAGCGTCATAGACGAGGCTGTTCGCCCAGCGGTTATAGGCCGCCATCATCTTGAGATGTTCCATTGCATCCTCCCGTTCAAACCGTCGCCCTGCCAGGCCTCGGTATTCATAGCAGTGGCTTGCACAAGCAGGGCTTATGGATCCCATGAAATTTGCTGATTTGCCACGCAGGCCCTAATGGTCTTGTGTGGGGTAAATGAAACGAGGTCCTTCATGTCTCTGACGCTCTATTCTCTCTGCGGAACCGATCCGAACCGCCCCTTTTCTCCGCATTGCTGGAAGATCGTGATGGCACTTCATCACAAGGGGTTGGCCTTCGAAGAGAGGCCGTTACCCTTCACGGAAATCCCGAAGGCAGAAGAGGGATTCTCGAAGACGGTGCCGATCGTCAGGGACGGGGATCGGCTGGTCTCCGACAGCTTCCAGATCGCGCTTTATCTCGAAGAGGCGTATCCCGATCATCCCAGCCTGTTCGGCGGCGAGGGCGGAAAGGCGGCGGCTCGCCTGGTCGAAGGTTATGCCCAGCATATCGTCCATCCGGTGATTACCCGGATCGCCGTCTACGACATCCACCAGATGCTAGGCCCTTCTGACCAGGACTATTTCCGCAATAGCCGCGAGAAGCGCCTCGGCAAAACGCTCGAAGAAGTCCATGCCGAGCGGGCGTCCGCCATTGCAGCGCTTCCCGCCCAGCTGCAGCCCCTGCGTCACATGCTCGGCTTCCAGCCCTTCATCGGGGGGCAGACGCCGCTCTTTGCCGATTACATCCTGTTCGGCGCGCTGCAGTGGCTGCGGATCACCACTGGATCCATCCATCTCCCCGATGGCGACCCGGTCGTGGGTTGGTTTGAGCGTTGCCTGGAACTGCATGAGGGCGCCGGCCGTCAGGTGGCCTGACGGTCGCAGCCTCTAACGGCCGTAGCGCAATGAGATGGAAGCCTTGGCCAGCGCATGGGCATTGGTCATGAAGCCGATTAACGCACCACTTGCCGTGGAATCGAGATCGAGCTTCGCGGTGTCGAGAGCGGTCACCGTGAACACATAAGTGTGGGTCTGTCCCTCTGGCGGGCATGCCCCGAGGAAACCGGCATAGCCGGCATCCGCACGGCTCTGGATCGAACCGGCGGGCGCTCCTGCCTCGGGCGAGATTCCGCCCTGAAGTGCCGTGACGTCCGCCGGAATGTTGAACAGGACCCAGTGCCAGAAGCCGGAGCCGGTCGGCGCATCGGGATCATAGAGCGAGACGGCGAAGCTTTTCGTGCCCTCGGGGGCGTTGGTCCAGGAAAGGGCGGGCGAGATGTTCTGACCGCTGCAGCCGAAGCTGTTGGCGACCTGTGCCTCGGGAAGCTTGCCGCCATCGCGGAGGTCGGGGCTGGAAAGGGTAAACTCCGCCGCCTGCGCCTGTGTGGCGAGAATGGCAAGGGTCAGGAGAGCGGCGGTAAATGTTTGTCTGGCCATATTGGGCTCCATGAATGTCTGCGAGCCCAATCTAACCGCTCCGCTATTCGGCTGCGGCCCCGATGCGATCATCTTCAGCTCCAATGCGCGCAAATTCCGCTGCCGGAATGCGGATGTCGCGCGGGGAGAGCCCGAAGCGTTCGCGGAAACGCGCGGCAAACTTGGAGGCGGATTCGTAGCCAACCTCCAGCGCCACCCGGTTGATCGGCAACTCGGTCGCCTGGAGCAGGCCGACGGCCCGGGTCATGCGCATATCGGCGATGATGTCGGTGAGGTTGGTCCTGGCGGAGGCAAGCTTGCGACGAAGCGTGGCTTCACTGACGCCGAGTGACGAGGCCACGCGCTCCGCAGTCCAGTCGCTCGCCAGGTCGCGGCCGATCAGGGCGCGAACGCGGTCGTGCAGGCTCTCGTAGCCACTGGCGCGCAGGCTGAGCCCCAGCCCGTCCAGACGCAGGATGATCTCACCGAGCATGTGACGGCGGAGCCGTTCGGCCTCACCGGCCTTTGTCAGGCAGTGGGCAGCCCGTTCTAGGGCTGTCTGGAACTCGGCATCCGGAAGAAATGTTGCGGCGTCGCGCAATGGCGCAAGCTGCGCATTCGCATAGGCATTGACGAGATCGGGCGAAAACATGAAGGCTTCCGCTTGATAATCGCCATCGGCGACGACCTCGTTAATGACGGTCCATTCCCCGTTGATCGGTAGGACGATCGCGGTTCCCGGTCCCGCCTCGAGACCGATCCTGCTCGAAGAAACGCGCTTTAAGCCCTGGCGCACGATGATCAGGCCGGGCTGGTCGGCGCGCAGCCGTCGGAATGTGCCGGAACTCGCCTGGATGATATAGCAATGGGCGCCGATGCCAGGGGCGGCATGGGTGAAGCGCGCGATGCGGCCTGAAATGCTCTCGATCACTGCGACCTCTCCTCGGGGGCTTGAGCGCCGTGCCATCGGCGCTGTTGATTATGACGTGGGCGTGAAATTCGTCCATCCCCCTTGTCTTCGTGATTCGGGCCTTGTAGATACCGCCCACTTTCCCTTCAGACACCAAACAAGGATGAGACAGATGGCGATTGAACGCACCTTCTCGATGATCAAGCCGGACGCAACCAAGCGCAACCTCACGGGCGCCATCACCAAGATGCTGGAAGACGCAGGCCTGCGCGTCGTAGCCTCCAAGCGCGTCTGGATGAGCAAGCGCGAAGCAGAAGGCTTCTACGCCGTTCACAAGGAACGCCCCTTCTTCGGCGAGCTCGTCGAAGGCATGACTTCCGGCCCGACCGTCGTTCAGGTTCTCGAAGGCGAGAACGCCATCCTGAAGAACCGCGAAATCATGGGCGCCACCAACCCGGCCAACGCCGATGAAGGCACCATTCGCAAGACCCACGCTCTCTCCATCGGCGAGAACTCGGTTCACGGTTCGGACGCTCCGGAAACCGCTGCCCAGGAAATCAAGTACTGGTTCTCCGACACCGAAATCGTCGGCTGAATCAGGCTCTGAGGTTTTTGCCTCAGTCCATTGATGCGATTCACGAAACCGGGGCGGAGACGTCCCGGTTTTTTCCGTGCCTCGACCTAGATCCTCGCCCGAATGCCTGCAGACTTTGGTCAGGCGAGCGGGCTCCGGCACGGCTAGACTGCGGCCTCCAGTCCCCCAAGCGAGGTCCTCCGTCGTGCTCCCCATTCGCGCTCTGTCTTTGCTCGTCTCTCTCATGTCTATTGCCGCGTCCGGCGCCGCACTGGCCGATCCGATCGGCCTCGCCAGCCAGTTTACCGGGCCGGATCAGCGGCTGGAAATCGTCAACGGCGGCCCGTTCCAGGATCTTGCCATCATGACCGACCGGAACGAGGAGTCGGCCGGCCAGCGCTGGCAGGTCACCTCGGAAGGGCAATGGGTGCGGATCCGCAACGAGGCCATCGGCGACACCATGTGCCTGGATGTCGTCAACGGCGGCGATCCCGCCTATATGGTCCAGATGCGCCCTTGCGGAAACTATTCCGGTCAGTTGTGGCAGATCTCCGCCTCGGACGAGCACATGCGCTTCACGACACAATTTCTCGGAAGCCGTTACTGCCTCGACATCGTCAATGGCGGCATGCTGGACCGTTATGCGCAGATGCGACCCTGCGGCGACTATTCCGGTCAGTTGTGGACCCTGGTCAATTGACGGCAGCCTGGTCCGACGGGGGTGACGGGCAGTCTGCTCCCTGGGCATAATCCCGTGTACCGTCGGCTTTGAAGACCTCCGGATTGGGCGTGTAGATCGGCCCGACCACCAGCGGCTTGCTGGGCATGATCGTCTGATCAAGCGTCGAGGTCAGCGTCGTGTCGATTGCCTGGAGGCGTTTTCCCTCCTTGTCGACCACCCGGATTGAGATCGCGTACGGTTTGCCCTTGACGATGCAATGGACGGGCGGGCTTTCCAGCGCCACCTTTTCCCAGAAGGGAAAGATCTTCGTGCGCGTCTCGATCGGTGCGCCGCCGGCCGGATTTTCGAATTTCGTGACGGCGAAACTCTCGTCCGGCAGCGGTCCGTTGCGGGCAAGGGTGATCACATAGGTTGCCTGCGCCACGCGGTAGTTGAAGATGAAGACCTTGCCACTGACCTTCAACGGCTCCTTCACGTCTTCGCGCTGGCACGCCGACAGGACCGCAAGGACCGCACAGGCTGCAAGGCTCAGCAGCTTCGTTCGTGCCATCATGGCAGGGGCTCCGTCTTTTTCCGTTTGTAGTGTCGGCTGGCTTTGACCCGGTTGCCGCAGATGGCCATGTCGCACCAGGTGCGGCTGCGGTTCTTGCTGCGATCGAGAAACAGCCATCCGCAATGGCCGCAGATCTTCAGGCGCTCCGGGTCTGGCTCGCACACCAGTCTCAAGGCCGAGCGCGCCGTCGCATGATCGAGGGATTGCCCGTCGCTCGTAGTTCGTAATGTCGAGGCGATCCGCTCCAGCAGGTCCGCGAGCGCCAACCTGTCCTCGGCCCCCAGAATTCGGCTGCGGAAATAGCGGTCGATCGCCTCACGCAGTTGGAGAAATTCGCCGCGATGCTCCTCTGGGACGGGCCGTAAGTCCGGGAAGTCCTGCCGCTCGGCAGACAGCCGGACGGCGGCCTCTGGGAAGGCGCGGAAATGCTCAGCAACAGCAAACCGGTCGCGCCGCCCCTCGGTATCGTGCCGGAGGATCACGCTGTTGGCGACGTCAAGCGCCAGCGCGCCGCCGACGAAACGATGAGGTGTCCACGTAAAGGTCATTCTCACAATATAACTGGTAAAAACCGTTTTGCCAGTTATAAACGAACGTGGAGGGTTGATGGCTTACTTGCTGCAGCAGATTCTGAACGCGGTGCCGGTGGCGAGCCTTTATGCCTGCCTCGCCTTCGGGTATGCTCTCGCCTTCGGAGTGACCCGCCGCCCGGACATCACTTTCGGTGCGCTGGTGGCGCTCGCCGGTCAGATGTGCCTGCTCTTTGTCGATTACGGTTGGAGCCGGCTCTATCTCATCTTGCCGGCAAGCCTTCTGCTCGGTTTCATTGGAGGCTGCGCCTATGCGCTTCTCGCCGGCTGGACGAGCGCCCGTTACATCATGCTGCCGTTACACCGACGTTCGGCCAACAGCGTCATCGTTGCCTCACTTGGCTTGGTAATCCTGCTCTCGGAGGGCGCGCGGCTGGCCCTCGATACCCGCAGCCTGTGGCTGCCACCGCTCGGGCAAAAGCAGATCGTGCTGGCCGAAATCGACGGGTTCACGGTGGGGCTGACGCCGGTTCAACTCGTCCATTCCACGCTGATGGTCGGGCTGATCTTGATGGGGCATCTCCTGCTGACGCGCAGCCGCGCTGGACGTCTCTGGCAGTCGGTCTGTCAGGATCCCTTCGCCGCACGGCTGCTCGGGGTAGACGCCGACCGGGTCTTTGCCTTGGCGCTCATGGCCTCCGCCACGCTCGCCGCCATTGCCGGCCTTTCGGCCACGGCGCTCTATGGCACCATGGATTTCGGGGCAGGCCTGATGTTCGGGCTGAAGGTGGTCCTGATCGCGGCCGCCGGCGGCTATTTTCGTCCGCTGCACTCCGCCATCGGGGCGGCCGGGATCGGCTTGGCCGAAACCCTGTGGAGTGCCTATGGCCCGATGATCTGGCGCGATGCGGTAATCATCGCCTCACTCGTCTTCCTGCTGGTGCTGAGCCGGCGGGAACGCGTTATTCCCTGATGCCGTCCTGCCAGCGCGCCTGGGCGGCATCGTCCGCATCCTTCGCGGCCACCCATTCCCTGACCTGGCCGTCCTTGCCATGCTCCTTCTTCCAGAAAGGGGCGGAGGTCTTGAGGAAATCCATCACGAAATTTGCCCCGTCGAAGGCGGCCTGCCGATGCGGCGCAGCAGCGATGACAAGCACAATCTGCCCTCCGGCTTCAATCCGGCCATGACGATGGATGGCGGTCAAGCCGATGAGTGAGAAGCGCTCGATGGCAAGCGAGGCGATCCTGGTCATCTCCGCCTCGGCCATACCCGGATAATGCTCGAGTTCGAGCGCCGCCAGCGTGCCGGCTTCGTCGCGGCACAAGCCGACGAAAGAGACTACGGCGCCGATATCGGCCCGTCCTGCGGTCAGTAATGCGCTTTCAGCAGCAGCGTCAAAATCATCGCGCTGGACCCGGATTGTGGGTTGGGGCATTGGCGGCATCCTCCGGCCAGCAGAAGGGAGGCGACATCAACCGCCGGTCATCGGCGGAAATATGCCGATCTCACGGGCGCCGGCAATCGATTCGTCATGCTCGACATGCTCCTGGTTCACCGCAACGCGGATCGCTTCCGGAAAGCGTAACGCTTCGGCATACTCGTCTCCCAGACTGGCGAGATGGGCGATGAGATCGCCCGCCGTCTTCACGTCGTCCGGCAGGGCGATGTCTTCCTCGCCTTTGCCGATCCGCTCGCGGACCCAGGCGAAATAGACGAGCTTGACCATCTCAATCCACCATGTGCTTCGCACCGGCGCGGAAGTAGTCGTAGCCGGTATAAATTGTCAGGATCGCGGCGATCCACAGCAGGGTGATGCCCATCTCGGTTGTATAGGGCAGGACCTTGTCGCCGGCCGGGCCGGCCAGCAGGAAGGCGAGCGCAAACATCTGTGCCGTCGTTTTCCACTTGGCGATCCGCGTCACCGGCACGCTGACTTTCAGGGCCGCCAGATATTCGCGCAGACCGGAAACGAGAATTTCGCGGCAGAGGATGGTGATGGCCGCCCAGAGCGACCAGCCGGCGATGGTGCCGTCGGCCGCCATCAACAGCAGCACCGAGGCGATCAGCAGTTTGTCGGCGATCGGGTCGAGCATCTTGCCAATATTCGATGTCTGGTTCCAGATGCGGGCCAGATAGCCGTCGAGATAGTCGGTGATCGAGGCGAGGATGAAGATCGCAAGTGCCGCCCAGCGGGCGAAGTCGGAGCTTTGCAGCTTCCCCTCGATGAAGAAGAATAGCACGATCAGCGGCACGGCCAGGATGCGGGCGTAAGTCAGGAGATTGGGTATGTTGTATGCGCGCGAAGCCATGATGCCCTGTCTTTGGATGGTATTGCGTCGACAGTTGAGGGCTTTCAACGAGAGCCGTCAACTCAAGATTTCTGAACGCCTTTTAACATGAAAGCGCCAGTGGGTACGTCGTTTCCGGTCAATCGCCGCCGCTTTCGTGAAAATGATTGTAGACCAGCCGCGCCACAGCCTCGGAAATGCCCTCGACCGCCATCAGGTCGCTGACCGCTGCCCGTGAAACCGCTTTCGCCGTGCCGAAATGTTGCAGCAGCGCCCGCTTGCGGGTAGGGCCGATACCGCCGATCTCGTCCAGCGGGTTCTTGACCATTTCCTTCTTGCGCCGCGCCCGGTGCGAGCCGATGGCGAAGCGGTGTGCCTCGTCACGCATGCGCTGGATGAAATAGAGGACCGGATCGCGCGGCGGCAGCGTGAAGTCCGGCTTGCCCTTCACGAAGAAGCGCTCGCGCCCCGCATCGCGGTCGACACCCTTGGCAACGCCGATGGCGATGACGCTCTCGGCAATATCGAGTTCGTCGAGGATTTTACGCACCGCCGTCATCTGCCCCTGGCCACCATCGATCAGGATCACGTCCGGCCAGGCGGGGAAGGGGGTGTCGGCGCTATCTTCGGGGGGAGTGCTCCGGTCCGGCTTGCCCTCTTCCTTAAGCAGCCGCGAGAAGCGCCGCGTCATCACCTCGCGCATCATGCCAAAGTCGTCGCCGGGCGTGATGTCGGTCGATTTGATGTTGAACTTGCGATACTGCCCCTTCACGAAGCCTTCCGGCCCCGCGACCACCATGCCGCCCACGGCATTGGTGCCCATGATGTGCGAATTGTCGTAGATCTCGATGCGGCGCGGCACGTATGGCAGCTGGAAGGTCTCGGCGAGCCCCGCCAACAGCCGCGACTGGGAGGCGGTCTCGGCCAATTTTCGGCCATGCGCTTCCCGCGCATTGGCGGCCACATGGTCGACCAGATCCTTTTTCTCCCCGCGCTGCGGAACCGAGATCGCCACCTTGTGACCGGCCCGCTCAGCAAGCGCTGTGGCCAGCAGTTCCTGTTCCTCAATCGTCTCGGACAAAAGCACGAGGCGCGGGCAGGGACGATCATCATAGAATTGCGCCAGGAAGGAATTGAGCACTTCGGCTCCGGTCAACTGTGGGTCGGCCTTGGGAAAATAGGCCTGGTTGCCCCAGTTCTGCCCGGCGCGGAAGAAGAAGACCTGGATGCAGGACAGCCCGCCCTCGTGATGGATGGCGAAGATGTCGGCCTCCTCGACGCCGGCCGGATTGATGCCTTGGTGGCTCTGCACGTGGCTTAGGCCTGCAAGTCGATCACGGAACACGGCGGCGCGCTCGAAATCCAGATCTTCGGCCGCTTCGTTCATCGCCCGCGCAATTGATTCCTTGACGTTCTGGCTGCGCCCGGAGAGGAAGTCCTTGGCCTGACGGACGAGCTCACCATAGCCCTCATCGCTGATCTCGTGCGTGCAGGGGCCGGAACAGCGCTTGATTTGATAGAGCAGGCAGGGGCGCGTCCGGCTCTCGAAGACGCTGTCGGTGCAGGTACGCAACAGGAAGGCACGCTGCAGCGAGTTGATCGTGCGGCCCACCGCGCTCGCCGAGGCGAAAGGGCCGAAATAGTCGCCCTTTCTGGCGCGGGCCCCGCGATGTTTGTAGAGCGCAGGCGCCCGGCTGTCGCCGGTGATCAGGATATAGGGAAAGCTCTTGTCGTCGCGCAGCAAGACGTTGAAGCGCGGCCGCAGGCGTTTGATCAGATTGGCTTCGAGCAGCAGCGCCTCGACCTCGGTGCGGGTCGTGACGAATTCCATATGCACGGTCTCGCGCACCATGCGGGTCAAGCGGTTTGAATGCAGACGGCCTTGCGCGTAATTGCTGACACGCTTCTTCAGACTGCGCGCCTTGCCGACATACATGACGTCGCCGTCCTTGTTGAGCATGCGGTAGACGCCGGGCGAATTGGGCAGACGCTTGACGAATTCGCCGATCAGGTCGGCGCCGGTCAGGCCCGTCTCGTCCAGGCCGTCGACATGCCAGTCGATTTCGATCCCGGCGCGCGCAGGTTCCGCCTCGACGACGATGCCTTCATCGTCGTCTTCCGTTCCATCATAGAGAACGCCGCCATCGGGCAGCTTTCCTCCACTCATTCATTGATCTCCGTGCCGTGCCAAATCAGATGTTGGCCCCCATCCAGGGCGATCATTTGGCCGGTGATGGACGGCGTGTCAAAAAGAAACCGGATGGTGCGGCCGAATTCGGTGAGGGAAGGGCCGCGCTTCAGCGGCAGGCTGTCGACCTGTGCCTGGAAATCCTCCGGCCGTTGCCGTTCCGAAATCAGTGTCGGCCCAGGGCCAATGGCGTTGACGCGGACCCGCGGGGCATAGGCCTGTGCCATGGTCTGCGTCGCGGTCCAAAGTGTCGCCTTGGACAGCGTGTAGGAAAAAAAGGTCGGCTTGAGTGCCAGCACGCGCTGGTCGATGATGTTGACGATCAGGCCTGACCGATTCTCGGGGAGGGCCTGGACCAGTGCCGCACTCAAAATGGCTGGTGCCCGCACGTGGAGGTCAAAGTGCCGGCTGAATGTCTCCGCCTTAAAGTCGAGAGCCGTGTCATCCTCGAAGATCGATGCATTGTTGACCAGCACGCCGATGGGCCCCAGCTTCGCTTCGGCGCGCTCCATCAGCGTGCTGCTCTCGGAAATGTTACCCAGATCCGCTTTCAGGGCGATCGCCTGTTTTCCCCCGGCGCGCAACGCGCTTGCAACTGCTTCCGCTTCGGCGAGTGACCCATTCGCATGCAACGCGACGGCAAAGCCTTGGGCCGCCAAGTCTTCCGCGATTGCCCTGCCAAGTCGTTTGGCCGATCCGGTGACGAGAGCGGTCCTGGGTATGCCGGTTTGCATGCGTTCTAACCTTGTTCAGCAGCGGTGACGCGCTGCATATATGGCGCCATCGTGATATTTAAACCGCCTCTTCTTGATTCAATGTCCTGCATCATTTTTGAATCGGCGAAGTAAAATCCGAGCGCAGACTCCATTATACTTATGCCTTTCGCGTAAACTATTTGTTATGGTTAACGAATCGTTTGTGTCATTCAAGCAACATCCCAATTATGCCGCCCAAGTGCCACAATAAATTCACATTTCGGCTCTTTCTATTCCTCAATTGATCGCCATTTGTACATTCGGAACGGGCAGGGAATACCCAATAACGTTCAGGCCGCCGTTGGTTCTGAGTGAAGCGCGGCCCGGAACTGTAAAGGAGACTAGTATGCGTAACCTCAAGATCATCCTTCTGGCATCTGCCACCACTTTCGCCGCTTTCCAGGCCGCCCAGGCTGCGGATGCGATCTACCAGGCTCCGGAAGCTCCGCCGATGGCAAACGACGTTGCTGCTCCCGGCGGCAACTGGGCTGGTGCCTATCTCGGTGGCGCAGCCACCTACGAATTCGGCAAGTTCACCGGCTCTAACGACGGCCGCGATGCAAACGGCCTCGGCGGTACGGTCTATGGCGGCTACAACATGCAGAGCGGCTCGATCGTGTACGGCGCTGAAGCCGACCTCAGCTACGCTGGTGAAGACGGCTCTGCTGGCTCGACCGGTGGCGGCGCCTCGCTCAAGGGCACCCAGGGCGTCAACGGCTCGGTTCGCGGCCGCGTCGGCTACGACCTGAACCCCTTCATGGTCTACGGCACCGCCGGTGTGGCTGTTGCCAATCATGAACTGAAGGGCGCAGGCGACAGCGATGAGCGTCTGGCTGCCGGTTACACGGTTGGCGCCGGTGTCGAAACCTTCGTCACCGACAACATCACCGCCCGCGTCGAATACCGCTACAGCGACTACCAGAAGCGTGACTTCGACATTGGTGGTACGACCGTCTCGCGCGGCTTCGACGACCATTCGGTTAAAGTCGGTATGGGCGTGAAGTTCTGATCCACCGATCAGTTGAAACAAGAAGAAGCCGGGTTCGCCCGGCTTTTTTTATTGTGCCAGTATGAAGCGGCCGATCACGCTTTCGGGCGCAGCGCCGGGTAAGGCTCGAACCGCTTGGCGAAAATGGCCGGCCATTCGGCCAGCGCCGCTCGACCATTTTCCCATTCGCCAGGAAAGCGCAGCATGAGATAGCCGAGTGTGGCGGCGAGGGCAAAATGGCCGCCATGCAGCTTCTTGCCGGTCTTCGGAAGGGTCTTGTCCAGATAATCGAGGCTGCGATTGATCTTCGCCCATTGTCGGTCGATGACATCCTGGCTCACCAGCTCCGGCGGCCGGTAGCGACGCTCGTAGACGATTGCCAGCAGGCAATCGCTGATCCCGTCGCAGAGCGCCTCCAGCACTTCCGCGTCAGTCCGCTTCGCCTTGTCTTTGGGATAGAGCCGCTTTTCGGCGGTCCGATGCAGAAAATGCATGATGGCGCGGCTGTCGAAGATCGCTTCGCCCCTGTCGGTAATCAGTGTCGGGATCTTGCCGAGCGGGTTTTTCTCGACAAGTTCCGGTGGGTTGTCGGCCGTATTCACCCTGACATCCTCAAGCGCGATACCCAGGTAGCGGGCTGCCATACGGACTTTCGAGGAATAGGGCGAGGCGGGCGCGAAGAGCAGCTTCATGATGGTTTCCTGTGGCTCTTGTTGCGAGTTAGGGCTGAGGCGGGATGATAAGGTCCGACCGCTCGCACGAGCGTTGGTCCACCTCCCGGCAGGTGCGGAAATTGAGCGACGTATCGAGGCAGATCCGCACTTCATCGACTCCCTGACTATCACAGGTGATTGCAACTGCCGAGGCGGTCAGTCCCCGATTGCTGCGGATAAATGCCTGTTCGAGGGCGGTCGGTGATGTCTGTAGCGGTTGGCGCACGGATGAGAACTGCGGCGGCACCAGAATTTTGTCATGTGCTTTTCTGACGAGGGCGAAGTAATCTTCCATCGAAAGCCCCGAGCAACTGCCATGCTTGCGCCATTGATGGCCGATCAGGCCTAGGCCGGGCATGATGTCCATGATCCCGCGCGCGATGCTGTCCGGCACCCGACTGCCTTGTGTGCTGTCGCAGTCCTGCGGATAGCCATGTTCGTTCTGCGGCCATAGCCCATGCACCACCCAGCCGAAGCGCTTTCCGGTGCCGCACTGCACACGGTTGTCCCGGCCCGCCTCGCTGTCGCAGTAGGTCGGCGACCATGAGAGTGAGAGGACATAGAAGTCGAAACCGCCGCGATTTGCGTTCCGGCTTGTCGTGCTGGTCTGCTTTGCAGCCGGAGTCGATGGCCTGTCGCTTGTGACAGGACGCGAGTCTTCCACGACCGGAGCATTGCCGTCCATCACCCAGGAGGCAGCAGCGACAGCAAGCGTGACGAGAGCTGCGGCAATGGGGGCAAACCTGCGCATCTCAAGCCTGTTGCGGGATTTGCCGGACAAGGAGCCGCCGAGCGGGCGAGACGGAACCGGATGCCCCTGACGAGATTTTGATCTTCACAGTGCCCTCCCGTGTCGCATATCGCTCACAGTGGCGATAAGAGTGCCGAACGGTCAAGCCGTTAACGGCTGTGTGGCAATCTTGTTCGGGGGATGAGATGGGACGCGGGTGCGTCGGAAGAGGGGGGACGACCGGGACATGGGAATATGAAACTGAAGAGACTGTTCTGGCCGCTTGTCGGCTTTGTCACGATCGCATTTTCCGTCTGGTTGCTGCAAGGCGAGGTGCGTGGGTTGTCTCTCGACGAGATCGGCGACAGTCTCTCGCGCATTGGCTCGACGAACTGGCTGCTGGCAGTGCTGTCGACCCTGCTCGCTTATGCCGCCCTTGCCGGCTACGATCGCATTGCGCTGCAAAACATTGGCCGCTCCGTCGGCGGGCTGTTCATCACCATGACGTCCTTCACCGCATATGCGCTTTCGCACAATGTCGGCGCCTCTGTCCTTTCCGGTGCTGTCGTGCGCTACCGCGCCTATTCCTCGCAAGCGCTGAGCGGCGCCGAGGTCGGCAGCCTCGTAGCCATCTGTTCGTTCACCTTTGCGCTCGGAACTGTGCTTCTCATGGGCTTGGTTCTCGTTTTCCAGCCCGACATTACCGAACGCTTTGTTGATGTTCTGCCGGTGGGCGCGTCGAAGACGACAGGCTTCGTGCTCCTCGGCTTGGTAGGCCTCTATGTGCTCGGCAGCATGCTCCGCCTTCGGCCCCTCAAGATCCGGTCTTTTTCGCTGGCCTATCCACGTCCGAACCTGGTGACCCAGCAATTGATCATTGGACCACTGGAATTGCTCGGTGCAGCCGGCATTATCTATTTCGCGCTGCCGCAGTTGGGAAATCCCGGTTTCGTTGTGGTGCTCGGGATATTTCTGGTGTCGTTCTCGGCGGCGCTGATCTCCCACGCGCCGGGTGGCCTTGGCGTGCTGGAGCTGCTCTTCGTGACCGGAATGCCGGACATGGACCCCGCCGACGTGCTTGCGGCCCTATTGGTCTTTCGGCTGTTTTACCTGATCGTGCCCTTCGCTCTGGCCCTGCTTGTGATCCTGCTGTTCGAGCGATCTCAACTGTCCCGCGCCGGTCCTGAGGCCTGACCGCAGTCCCGTCACGTTGCAGAAAGGGCCTCAGTCCTCGCCGCGCAGCCAGAAGCAACGATGCGAGGCATAACGATCCTGCGCCATCAACCGCTTCAGTTCCGGCAGCACCAGATGCATCTCGTCCTTCAGCGTGAAAGGCGGGTTGACGATCACGAGCCCGGTGCCGGAAAGGCCAGTCTGGTCGCGATCGCTTTTCACATGCAATTCCGCACAGAGCATCTTGGGGATCTCGAGCGCCTGCAGCGCCTCGTGAAACTCCTTGATCGGCGCGCCCTTCTTGATGGGGTACCATAGGCAATAGACCCCATTCGCAAAGCGACGATGCGCCTTGGCAAGACCATCCACCAGCCGCTCGTATTCGCCCTCCTTTTCGAAGGGCGGATCGACCAACACGATACCGCGCTTCTCCTTCGGCGGCAGATGCGCATTCAGCGTCAGCCAGCCGTCGAGTTCGGTGACCCGCACCTGAAAATCGCCCTCGAACAGGCGAGCGAGCACACGCGAATCCTCGGGGTGTAGCTCCATCGCCGACAGCCGGTCCTGCGGGCGAAAGAGATCGCGGGCGAGTTTCGGCGAACCCGGATACCTCTGCAACGGACCGCCTGCGTCTCGACCCGGATTGAGTGCCTTCACCGCATCGAGATAGGGCGCCATGATCTCAGCCACCTTCGCCGGCATCTCGGCATCGATCACCTTGCCGATGCCTTCGAGCCATTCGCCGGTCTTCTGCGCCTCTTCGCAGGAGAGATCGTAGAGCCCGATCCCGGCATGGGTGTCGAGCACGCGAAACGCCTTGTCCTTCTGCTGCAGATAGACGATCAGTCGCGACAGAACGAGATGCTTCAAGACATCGGCAAAATTGCCCGCGTGATAGATGTGGCGATAATTCATTGATCGTTCCGATGGCACTGATGATTTGTTCGAAGGGGGCTTTTGAGCGTTCGGGCCTTGGCCTATAACCGGCCCATGAACATCCAGAGCCCCATTCGAAACCGGTCGCTCGGTCATACGGCCTGTCCGCATGACTGTCCATCCACCTGCGCCCTCGACGTCGATTTGACCGAGGACGGCCGCATCGGCCGCGTGCGCGGGGCTGCCGACAACAGCTACACCGCCGGCGTCATCTGCGCCAAGGTCGCCCGTTACGCCGAGCGGCTCTACCATCCAGACCGCCTGATGAAGCCGGTGCGCCGGGCAGGGGCTAAGGGGGCAGGGCAGTGGCAGGACGTCACCTGGGAAGCCGCTCTCGACGAGATCGCCAACGCCTTCGTCAAGGCCGAGCAGCGCCATGGCTCGGAAGCCGTCTGGCCATACTTCTATGCCGGCACCATGGGTCTCGTGCAGCGCGATTCCATTGAGCGTCTGCGTCATGCGAAGAAATACTCCGGCTTCTTCGGCACGATCTGCACCAACATGGCCTGGACGGGCTATGTCATGGGCACGGGCACACTGCGCGGCCCGGACCCTCGCGAAATGGCGGTCTCCGATTGCGTGGTCATCTGGGGCACCAATGCGGTCGCCACCCAGGTCAATGTGATGACCCATGCGATCAAGGCGCGGAAAGACCGTGGCGCCAAGATCGTCGTCGTCGACATCTACGACAATCCCACGATGAAGCAGGCCGATATGGCCCTCATCCTGAAGCCCGGCACGGATGCAGCGCTCGCCTGCGCCGCCATGCATGTCGCCTTCCGCGACGGCTATGCCGACCGCGCCTATATGGCGAAATTCGCCGATGATCCGGCAGGACTGGAAACGCATCTCAAGGACAAGACGCCGGAATGGGCCTCCGCCATCACCGGCCTCTCGGTTGATGAGATCGAGGCCTTTGCCCGCCTCGTCGGCCAGACGCAGAAAACCTTCTTCCGCCTCGGCTACGGCTTCACCCGCAGCCGCAATGGCGCGGTCTCCATGCATGCGGCCCTATCGCTCGCCACCGTGCTCGGTTCCTGGCAATACGAGGGCGGTGGCGCCTTCCATTCGAACAGCGACATCTTCCGGCTCAACAAGGCGGAGCTGATGGGCACGGCCATGGTCGACCCCGAGATCCGCATGCTCGACCAGTCGCAGATCGGTCGTGTTCTGACAGGGGACGCTGAGGCGCTACGCCATCGCGGCCCGGTCGATGCGCTGATCATCCAGAACACCAACCCGGTGAATGTCGCGCCCGAACAGCGGCTGGTGAAGCAGGGCTTCCTGCGCGATGACCTCTTCGTTGCCGTGCACGAGCAGTTCATGACCGAGACGGCGGAACTCGCCGATATCGTGCTGCCCGCCACCATGTTCGTCGAGCATGACGACATCTATCGCGGCGGTGGCCAGAGCCATATCCTGCTCGGACCGAAGCTCGTCGATGCGCCACCGCTGGTGCGCACCAATCTCTTCGTCATCGAGGAACTGGCAAAACGTCTCGGCGTGGCCGATCGCCCCGGTTTCGGCAAGACCGAGCGGGAGCACATCGAGCACATGCTCGCGGTCAGCGGCAAGCCGGACTTCGACACGCTGCTTGAAGACAAATGGCTCGACTGCCAGCCGGCCTTCGAGGACGCGCATTACCTGAACGGCTTTGCCCATCCCGACGGCAAGTTCCGCTTCAAGCCGGACTGGGAAAACACACCCGCACCGAACAAGCCGCCGGCAAGGCTAGGCTCGCTCGGGCCGGTGAAATCTCTGCCTGTCTATCCCGATCAGGTCGACCTGATCGAGGTGGCGGATGCCGAACATCCCTTCCGGCTTGCCACGTCCCCGGCGCGCAACTTCCTGAATTCCACCTTCGCCGAAACGAAAACCTCGCGCGACAAGGAAGGTCGCCCGGAGGTCATGGTGAACCCCGTCGATGCTCTGAGCCTCGGTCTTGCCGATGGCGATATCGTGCGCCTCGGCAATGTCAGGGGAGAGCTGCGCATCCACGCCAAAATCTCCGATGCCGTGAAGCCGGGCGTGCTGGTGGCCGAGGGCCTGTGGCCGAACAAGGCACATTTGGACGGTGAAGGCATCAACGTCCTGACCGGTGGAGATCCGGCCGCCCCGCATGGCGGTGCCGCCTTCCACGACAACAAGGTCTGGATGAGAAAAGCATAAATATGAGCATTTTCGACAAAGCCCGGATTGCGATCCTGGAAGACAAGACGCTATGGAAGGGCTGGAGCCATCTGCGCGGCATCACCTTCGATTTCTTCCGCGAGGGTAGAGCGCCGCACAGGCTCTCCTGGGAGGTCTTCGACCGCCGTAATGCCTCGGCCATCCTTCTGCACAACGTCGAGCGTGATACTGTTACCCTGGTCCGGCAGATGCGGATTGCCGCGCATGTAAGTGGCGATCATGCCTTCCTGCTCGAAGTGCCTGCCGGTTTCATCGACGACAATGAAACGCCACTGCAGGCGGCGCTGCGCGAGGCTTTGGAAGAAACCGGGTACAGGATCTCGAAAGCCACCCCCGCCTTCGCCGCCTACATGTCGCCCGGCTCCGTCACCGAGAAGCTCCACGGCTTCTACGCCGCCGTCACCGACGAGGACCGCGTGTCTGACGGTGGCGGGCTGGACGATGAGCATGAGGATATCGAGGTTCTCGAACTCCCCTTCGCCGAGGCCATGGAGATGGTCGAGGCCGGGGAAATCGTCGATGCAAAGACGATCATGCTTCTGCAATGGGCGGCGTTGAGGCGCTAAGCGCTAATCAGCTTGGCCGTCGCATCCGTTTCGGAGGATAACCGCTCGACGCTGCCGTCAGCGTGCACGGAAACACCACCCGATGCCACCAACTTCAGCGCGGTCGCATAGGTCTGATGCTCGACCGTGAGAACCCGTGCAGCCAGCGTCTCTGCGGTATCATCGATCAGGATCGGAACAACCGCCTGCGCAATAACAGGGCCTTCGTCCATGCCTTCGGTGACGAAGTGCACCGTGCAGCCGGCAACCTTCATGCCGGCATCAATGGCCCGCTGATGGGTGTGAAGTCCAGGGAAGAGCGGCAAAAGCGACGGGTGGATGTTGAGGATCTTGCCTTCATGCGGGCGAATGAAATCGCCCGAGAGCAGGCGCATATAGCCGGCAAGGCAGATCAGGTCCGGGCCGATTTCGGCAAGGGCCGAGAGGATCGCCGCCTCGTGTTCGGGCTTGGAGCCGTAGGCCTTGCGCTCGAAAACCCGCGTCGGAATGCCGAGTACTTCCGCCTTTGCAAGCCCCCCGGCCTCCGGTTTGTCGGAGAAGACAGCGACGATGTCGGCCGGGAAGTCTGGCGCCTCGCAGGCTTTCGCCAGCGCCAGCATGTTCGACCCGCCGCCGGAGATGAAGGCGACGACGCGTTTGCGTGGTCCGCTCATAGGGCGAGCGTACCCTTGTAGGTCACGCCATGCGCGCCCTCTTCGCGGGCGATCATGCGGCCGAGACGGGCGACGGTTTCACCCTCGGCTTCCAGAACCTTCGTGACGTCGTCCACCCTGTCGGCGGAAACGACGACGATCATGCCGATGCCGCAGTTGAAGGTGCGCAGCATTTCGTTCTGCTCGACGCCGCCGGTCTTGGCGAGCCAAGAGAAGACGGCCGGAACCTGGAAAGACGAAAGATCGATCTCGGCAGCGAGATGCTTCGGCAGCACGCGCGGGATGTTTTCCGGGAAGCCGCCGCCTGTGATATGGGCGAGCGCCTTGAGCGCCTTGGTGTCCTTGATCGCCTTCAGGAGCGGCTTCACATAGATGCGGGTTGGGGTCAGAAGTGCTGCGCCCAGCGACTTGCCCTCGGCGAAGGGCGCCGGCGCATCCCAGGCAAGGCCCGAGAGTTCGACGATCTTGCGCACCAGCGAGAAGCCGTTGGAATGCACGCCCGAGGAGGAGAGGCCGAGGATCACGTCACCTGCGGCGATATCGCCGGCCGGAAGCAGTTCGCCGCGCTCGGCAGCGCCGACGGCAAAGCCGGCGAGATCGTAGTCGCCCTTGGAATACATGCCGGGCATTTCGGCGGTCTCACCGCCGATCAGCGCACAGCCCGCCTCGAGGCAGCCTGCGGCAATGCCCTGCACGATCGCAGCACCCTGGTCGGGATCGAGCTTGCCGGTGGCGAAATAATCGAGGAAGAGCAGGGGCTCGGCGCCCTGGACGACGAGATCGTTGACGCACATGGCGACAAGATCGATGCCCACGGTGTCGTGGATATCGGCGTCGATGGCGATCTTCAGCTTGGTCCCAACGCCATCATTGGCGGCGACCAGGATCGGGTCCTTGAAGCCTGCTGCCTTGAGGTCGAACAGCCCGCCGAAACCGCCGATCTCACCATCGGCGCCCGGACGGCGGGTCGACTTTACCGCCGGCTTGATCTTCTCGACCATCAGGTTGCCGGCATCAATGTCCACGCCCGCATCGCTATAGGTCAACCCGTTCTTGCCAGCCTGGCTCATGCCTGCCTCCGATCTGAAGAGAATTGGGCTGGCCATGGCATGAAGTGCCCCCGGATGCAAGCCGCGAGCCGGATAAGTGCACGATTTCCCGGCCCTCTCGGCGCCACGCGCTTGCGAGTTCTTGACCAGGGGTTCCGCGCTGACCTATCTCCTTGAGACGAATTGCTGCTATGCCACAGAGATGGGGCCGGCACGCCATCCGCAAGGAGTTGAGGACATGCATCGCAACATCAGCGCAATCGGCCTTCGCCGCCAAGCCTTCTTCTGGCTCGGCACGCTGGCCGTCTTCGTCGTCTTTCTGATGATGTTCTCGTCGATCCTCCTGCCGTTCATCGCCGGCATGGCGCTCGCCTATTTCCTGGATCCGGTCGCCGACCGTCTGGAGCGCATTGGTTTGAGCCGGCTGATGGCGACGGTGGTCATCCTCGTCTCCTTCGTCGTCGTCTTCATCCTTTCGCTGATGATCATCATTCCGATCCTGGCCAGCCAGTTGAACGACTTCATCCAGCGCGTGCCCGAATATGTGTCGCAGCTGCAGAGCTTCATCGCGAGCTCGAATGCCGCCTGGCTGCCCGATTGGGTCGACGGGCAGATGGAAACGATCCGGCAGAATTTCTCCCGCTACCTGACAGAGGGCGTCGGCTTCATCGGAACCCTGATCGGCCAGATCTGGAACTCCGGCAAGGCGCTGGTCGACATCGCTTCGCTGCTGGTGGTGACCCCGGTCGTCGCCTTCTACCTGCTGCTCGACTGGGATCGCATGATCGCCAAGGTCGACAGCTGGGTACCGCGCAGCCAGCTCGCCACGGTCCGGCAGCTGGCGCGTGAACTCGACAGCACGATCGCCGGATTTGTCCGCGGCCAGGGATCGCTCTGCCTGATCCTCGGCATCTTCTATGCCGTCGGCCTGTCGTTGGCGGGTCTCAATTTCGGGCTTCTGATCGGCTTCTTCACCGGGCTCATCAGCTTCATCCCCTATGTCGGCTCGACGGTCGGCCTGCTGCTGGCGCTCGGCGTGGCCCTCGTGCAGTTCTGGCCTGATTTCATCTGGATCGGCGTCATCGCCGGCATCTTTTTCCTCGGCCAGTTCATCGAGGGCAATATCCTGCAGCCGAAGCTGGTCGGCAAAAGCGTCGGCCTTCACCCGGTTTGGCTGATGTTTGCCCTCTTTGCCTTCGGTGCCCTGTTCGGCTTCGTCGGCGTCCTGGTCGCAGTACCGGCGGCCGCAGCCGTCGGCGTGCTTGTCCGTTTCGCGCTGTCGCGGTATCTTGAAAGCGATCTCTATTATGGTTCGGCGATCGATCTTTCGCTCACCGCATCACCAACCGTTGGCGAAATCGGCGGCGAGATCCAGCCTCAGGCCACAGAGAAGTGAATGACTGACGTCAAGAGGGCACCGGAGCGGCACGGGCCCGGCGAACAGCTGCCGCTCGTCTTCGATCATGGCTCCGCGACAGGTCGCGACGACCTTCTGGTGTCCGAGCGTCTCGCGGCGGCCGTGTCGCTGGTCGATGCCTGGCCCGCATGGCCCTCGCCAGTCGTAATCCTGCAGGGGCCGGAAGGCTCGGGCAAATCCCACCTCGCGCAGATTTTCCGTGATGTGAGCGGCGCGGCTGATATCGATGCCAGGGCAGGACAGGGCGCTTCCAGCCTCGCCGCTGCCGGACCGGTCGTCCTTGAAGATGCCGAGCGCAAGGGCTTCGACGAGGTCGAGCTTTTCCATGTCATCAATGCGGTGCGCCAGCACGGCACCTCGCTGTTGATCACCTCGCGCAGTTTCCCGCCGTCCTGGAACGTCGCTCTGCCGGACCTCGCCTCGCGGCTGAAGGCGGCGACCGTGGTCGAGATCGGTGCGCCGGACGAGGATCTTCTGGGCCAGCTCATCATGAAGCTGTTTGCCGATCGCCAGCTTTACATTGATGACAAGATCGTTGGGTATATCGTGAAGCGGATGGAACGATCCTTCACCGCTGCCCAGCAGGTGGTCGACCGGTTGGACAAGGTGGCGCTCGCCCGCCGCACCCGGATCAGCCGCAGCCTTGCCGCAGAAGTGCTGGAGACCCTGGAACAGCCGCAGAGCGGGGACTAGGCGTCACAGATCTGTCGTCATACTGTTATAGTGGCCCAAGGGGCAACAAAGGGACGAAGGCATGGACAGCGCGGTAAACGACACGGTTGGCACAAATGGCGAGGACGCGGTCCAGACGGATGACATCCGCACCAGTCCCTTGCGCTTCATCAATCGGGAATTCTCCTGGCTGCAGTTCAACCGCCGCGTCCTTGAGGAAACCCTGAACACCGCTCACCCGCTTCTCGAGCGGGTCCGCTTCCTCTCGATCTCTGCGGCCAATCTCGACGAATTTTTTATGGTCCGCGTGGCCGGCCTCGAAGGTCAGGTGCGCCAGAGCATCGTGGTGCGCAGTCCCGACGGCAAGACGCCCGCCGAACAGCTCGATGATATCCTGAAGGAAATCGACAACCTTCAGATGGAACAGCAGGCTTCGCTTGCGGTCCTTCAGCAGTATCTCGCCAATGAGGAAATCCTCATTGTACGCCCGGCGGCCCTGTCCGAAGAGGACCGCCGCTGGCTGGAAAACACCTTCGAAGACTCGATCTTCCCGGTTCTGACGCCGCTGTCTATCGACCCGGCGCATCCCTTTCCCTTCATCCCCAATCTCGGCTTCTCCATGGGGCTGCAGCTCTGCTCCAGCCGCACCGGCGAACCGATGACGGCCCTGCTTCGCCTGCCGCCGACGCTCGACCGTTTCATCCGCTTGCAGGATATCGGGCAGACGATCCGCTTCATCACATTGGAGGACGTGGTCGGCCTGTTCATCAACCGGCTTTACCCGGGTTACGAGGTGAAGGGCTTCGGCACCTTCCGCATCATCCGCGATAGCGATATCGAAGTTGAGGAAGAGGCCGAGGATCTGGTCCGTTTCTTCGAGACCGCACTGAAGCGCCGCCGCCGCGGCTCGGTCATTCGCATCGAAGTGGATTCTGAAATGCCGGTGGCCCTGCGCCAGTTCGTCGTGCACGAGCTGAACGTGCCCGACAACCGTGTGGCCGTGCTGCCCGGACTGCTCGCTCTCAACACGATTTCGGAAATCTGCAAGGCACCGCGCGACGACCTGCGCTTCGAGCCCTACAATGCGCGCTTTCCGGAGCGCGTTCGCGAACATGCCGGTGACTGTCTGGCGGCAATCCGCGAAAAGGACATGATCGTCCACCACCCCTATGAAAGCTTTGACGTCGTCGTGCAGTTCCTGCTGCAGGCGGCCCGCGATCCCGACGTGCTCGCGATCAAGCAGACGCTTTACCGCACCTCCAACGACAGCCCGATTGTGCGCGCCCTGATCGACGCGGCCGAAGCCGGCAAGTCGGTCACGGCGCTGGTGGAACTGAAGGCCCGTTTCGACGAAGAGGCGAACATCCGCTGGGCCCGCGATCTGGAGCGCGCCGGCGTCCAGGTCGTCTTCGGCTTCATCGAACTCAAGACCCACGCCAAGATGTCGATGGTCGTGCGCCGTGAAGACGGCAAGCTCAGAACCTACTGCCATCTCGGCACCGGCAATTATCACCCGGTTACGGCGAAGATCTACACGGACCTGTCCTTCTTCACCTGCAACCCGAAGATCGCCCATGATATGGCGAATGTCTTCAACTTCATTACCGGTTACGGCGAGCCGGAAGAGGGCATGAAGCTCGCGGTTTCGCCCTATACGCTGCGCCCGCGCATACTGCGCCACATCAACGAGGAGATCGAGCACGCCAAGGCCGGTCGCCCGGCGCAGATCTGGATGAAGATGAACTCGCTGGTCGATCCCGAGATTATCGACGCGTTGTATGAGGCTAGCAGCGCCGGCGTCGAAATCGACCTGGTCATCCGCGGCATCTGCTGCCTGCGGCCGCGAGTAGCCGGGCTTTCGGACAATATTAGGGTCAAGTCGATCGTCGGTCGCTTCCTCGAACACAGCCGCATCTTCTGTTTCGGCAACGGCCACCGGCTGCCGTCCGACAAGGCGCTCGTCTATATCGGCTCGGCCGACATGATGCCGCGCAACCTCGACCGCCGCGTCGAGACTCTGGTGCCGCTGATCAACCCGACGGTGCATGAGCAGGTTCTGTCACAGATCATGCTGGGCAACCTGATTGACAACCAGCAGAGCTACGAGATATTGGCCGACGGAACGTCACGCCGCATCGAGGTGCGACAGGGTGAGGAACCTTTCAACGCCCAGCACTATTTCATGACCAATCCTAGCCTGTCGGGCCGGGGTGAAGCCTTGAAATCGAGTGCACCGAAACTGATCGCCGGCCTGATTTCCGGCAGGAAACGCTAACACTGGTACCTCATGACACGATCTGAAGCGCAGGGGCGTCTTCCCGGGATTGCCCCTGTCTCCGTTGTTGACATCGGCTCGAACTCGATCCGCCTGGTGATCTATGAGGGGCTGTCGCGCGCACCGACGGTCTTGTTCAACGAGAAGGTCCTTTGCGGACTGGGCAAGGGTGTCGCAACGAGCGGGCGCATGGACGAGGAGGGCGTCGAGCGTGCGCTGGCCGCGCTTCGGCGATTCCGTGCCTTGTCCCAGCAGGCTCAGGCGACGCGGATGTATGTCCTCGCCACGGCTGCCGCCCGCGAAGCCTCCAACGGCCCTGATTTCATTGCACGCGCCGAAGAGATCCTGGGGCAGGAAATCCTTGTTCTGACCGGCGAGGAAGAGGCGAAGTATTCCGCGCTCGGCATCATCAGCGGCTTCCACGAGGCCGATGGCATTGCGGGCGATCTCGGAGGCGGCTCGCTTGAATTGATCGATATCAGCGGCAAGACCTTCGGCAAGGGCATCACCCTTCCGCTTGGCGGCCTGCGGCTTTCGGAAGCCGTCGATGGTTCGCTGCCCAAGGCCCGCGCGCTGGCCAAGAAGCTGCTCCTCGGTGCCAAGTTTCTTTCGAAAGGCACGGGCCGGACCTTCTATGCGGTGGGTGGCACCTGGCGCAACATTGCCAAGCTGCACATGGAGATCCGCAAATATCCGCTGCACATGATGCAGGGGTATGAGCTGCCCTATGACGAGATCGCCTTCTTCCTCGACGAGATCATTTCCGGCGCCAATGCCCGAGATCCTGCCTGGTCGTCCATCTCCAAGAACCGCCGCAACCTGATTCCCTTCGGTGCGATTGCGCTGCGCGAGGTGATCGAGGTCATGCAGCCGCGCACGGTCTGCTTCTCCGCCCAGGGTGTGCGCGAAGGTTATCTCTATTCGCTGCTGCTGGAAGAGGAGCAGGCGCTCGATCCCCTCATCGAAGCGGCCGATGAACTGGCAATCCTGCGCGCCCGCTCGCCGGAACATGCCCGCGAACTCGCCGACTGGACCGGTCGGATGATGCCTTTCTTCGACATCGAGGAAACCGAAGAGGAAAGCCGCTATCGCCAGGCCGCCTGCCTGCTCGCCGACATCAGCTGGCGCGCTCATCCTGACTATCGCGGCCTGCAGGCGCTGAACGTGATCGCCCACTCGTCCTTCGTCGGCATCACGCATCCCGGCCGCGCCTTCATCGCGCTCACCAATTACTACCGCTTTGAAGGTCTGCACGACGACGGCCAGACCGGCCCGCTGGCGGCGATCGCCACGGAACGCCTGCTCGACCGGGCAAAGCTGGTGGGTGGGATGCTGCGCGTCGTCTATCTCTTCTCTGCCTCGATGCCGGGCGTGGTGCACAACTTGACCTTCCGACGCTCGAGCAATCCCGAACTCGACCTCGAATTTGTCGTGCCCAAGGCCTATGAGGTCTTCGCCGGCGAACGGCTGGACGGTCGTCTGACGCAGTTGTCGAAGCTTACGGGCAAGCGGCTCGCATTCGTGTACGAATAAGCCCAAGCCGCAAATCCTGATCAGATTGAGAGCGGGCCGGGCCCCGCTCTCGTCGTTTAAAGTGCGTTTTTCACTTCGCCGCGAGGAAATCGCCCACCTCGAGCAGAACGAATTCGGTATCGTCTGCCTTATCGAGCGCGCGGCCGGCCGAAAAGGGCAGGTTGTTGTCGTTGCCCACGACGATATGGGTCGGATCGACCACATCGACATTCTCGATGGTGACAAAGGGCATGTCGTAGAAACCGTCACCGCCGCCCTGACGCTTCTTGTTGTCCGGGTCTTCGATCTTCATCAGGTCGATATAACCGATCTTGCGCACGGCCTTGCCGGCATTCTCGTCTGTCATTTCGATCTTGTAGATCCGCTTGTGCCTGGCCGGAACGGCGAAGCAGTCGTCGGCCGGTGCCTTCGGATCGGCGCAAGCCTTTTCGGCAACGCCGGCGCCATTGTCGCGCTCGATGACGAGCGCCGTCGTCTCGTCGATCATGTTGAAGTCACCGATCGCCTCGCCGCCTTCGGAGAGTGGATAAAGCCAGGTCTTGCCTGTCCAGGCCTTGGAGGCGGCGTCGAGTTCGATGATGCGCAGTGCCGTCAGGCCGTCGGCCTTCTCGACCGAACCGTCTTCGAGATAGAGCGGGCCTTCCAGCAGACCGTAGAGTTTGCTGCCGTCCTTCGACATCGCCATCCCCTCATAGCCGCCCGAGCGCTTGAGGTTGAAGACCGGCATCTTGGCAGCCGGATTGGCCGGGACGACGAGGGTCGGATTGTCGGGCGACTTGACGTCGGTCTCGCCGGCATTGGTGGCGATGACCTCGGTCAGCACGCCCTCGGTGGAGAACTTCAGCACATAGGGGCCGAACTCCTCGCCGACCCAGAAGCCATCGGCGACAGGCTGGATGGATTCGACGTCGAAGTCCGCGCCCGTCAGATAGCGCTTCTCCGAGCCTTCCATGGCGATCGGGAAGGGGGCCTTCTTGTCGGAATCGGTCAGGAAGAGGGTGTTTTCGACCTTCACCGTGCCGGCATCCCAATCAAAAGTCAGATGATGTAGCATCAGCATGGCGTCGGTTGAATTGATCTTCGAGCCGAAGCCGTTGTCCGACAGGCTCCAGAACGAGCCGTCCGGCATGGCCTTGATGCCGGAGAAGCCCTGGAGCGGCTGCCCGTCGAAGGGAAGCGAAAGACCGGTCGGCCGCACCCCGTCTTTGCCGGGCACGCTGCCGAGCTCTTCGGCGCGCTTGCGATCGGCGGTGGTGAACTTGCCGGAGGTCTTGAGATAGGCGGGCGCATCGTCCGGCGCAGCGATGATCGTGTTTGCCGGCAGGATGGCGTGGTTCACCAACCTGGCAGTGAACACTGTCTCGTCGGCAAGCGCAGACGAGGCGCAGATGAGGAAAAGGGATACGGAAGCGAGAAGGGATTTTTTCATCGACGTCACCTTGGTTGATGAGGATAACGACGAGAGGGGTTACGGCCTTTAGATATCAGAGGAATTACGGGCGTACGAAGCTTTGATGACGGCGCAACGGCGATCGTCGAAGATCACTCGGCAGCGCCCGCCGCAAGGCGAGGCGCAGCGGAGGTCGACATTGGTTTCGCTTGGCGCGCCAGGGCGATGACGCCGATCGGCTGGCCACGGCCGCGCAGCCCGTGCTCGCCCAGATAATCTGCATGGATGGTGGCCGGCATGGTCATGCGTTGCGCCAGATCCTGCGAGATCAATACGGGGCGCCCAAGCGTACGGCACAGGCTCTCGAGGCGCGCCGTCGTGTTCACCGTGTCGCCGAAATAGGCAATCTTGTGGTGGTCGACGCCGATCTCGGCCGTGATGATCTCGCCGCCATGTAGGGCGGCCCGCAGGCGCGGCATCTGGCCGAACTGGCTCATCCACCGGTCGGAATTGGCTTCGATCTGGTCGATGATATCGAACACACAGCAGATGCATCGCGCATCCCTAATGCCACGCTCCAGAGGCCAGGTGATGATGACAGCGTCTCCGATATAGTCATCGATCGTGCCGTGATGCCGCCGGACCGGCTCGGCCAGCGCAGTGAAAAGGGCTCCAAGAAACTCCTGTGTTCGCAGGTCGCCATGTTTCTCGGCAAAAGAGGTCGATCCCACCAGGTCGATGAAGAGGAAGACGCGCTCCTCTCGGACCGGCTTGCGGTAGCGGCCGGTGAGCAGGCTGGTGAAGATGTCGCTGCCCAGAAGATCGCGGACGCGGAGCACGAAGACGATAGAACCCGTGACCGCGAAGGTGTAGAAGACGACATTCCAGGGCAGGATGAAGATCTGATGCCAAGTCTCTTCAATGGTGCCCGAAATCTTGAGCAGATATCCGCCGGTGACATAGCCAGCGACCATCAGTCCGTAGTAGGTCGCAAGCGAAAAGACGAGGAAGGATGGTGTTGCAAGCCCATGCAGCCAGTTCCGGTAGTGCGATAGAAAGAGACGCCGCTCGAAGGCGATGATCGGCATGGCGATGAAGACGGAAAATATCGCGCCGATATGAGCCCGGCCGCCATAGACGAACAAGCTGTAAGCAACCCCACTCAAGGCAACGGCTGTTACCACCAGGCCCCAGAATAACAAGCTGTGCCGTGTCATGAGCCGTCCACCATTCTCGCTTGCAGCAAAGACTGCACCTCGTTGCGATATAGTGGCTTGTTCCACCTTGTGCCAGACATGCGCTTGCCGGAATTCGAGGCAGGGTGGCGCCAAAATTGATAGCTAGCCAACTTGCCAGGAACGGTGGCCTTCAAGCCGCGACAATTACGGCAACCAGACAGGCAGCCCATCTGTGTCCATGCCTTGCACAGCCGCCTCCACACAGGCGGAAAGCGAACCGAACCGCATCTCGCGACCGGACAGGCCCGGCCCGTAATGGGCATATTTGCCGGAATTGGTCATGATCACCTTGGTCGAGGGTGGGATCAGCGGCTCTGTGATCATGCACCAGCAGGTATCCGTGACGAAAGTGACCCCAAAGCTTCGGAGCGGCTCGACATCGCCCGAGACCCTTGCCTGCTCCAAAACATGCCGACTGCAGGTGACGATTAGAGCAACAGCCGGATGCTTGATCCGGCCGCGACAGAGGCGCCCAAGTGCCGCGATCTCTTCGACGGAGAAGTGAGGATTGCCGAGCGAAACCAGTTGCACGGGACCGGCCGGGGCACCGTTCAGCTCCGCCCAGGCCTGGCGCAATTGATCCAGGGTCAACGTGACGACGGGCAGGTCGAGGAGAGCATAGCCGCCACCCGTGATCGCCTCGGGCGTTACGCCGGCGATATGAAACATCGGCGCAGCAGACGTCGTGGCAAAGGCGGCGCCGAAAGCCTTGAGGTCGTTGAGATCGGGTGCAAACTCAGCGAGCCCCTCGATAACGGGGATTTCATCCGGCGCCAACGTGCCGATGAGGTAGCCGAGGAGCGGATACAGGCTATCGTCAATATCCCGGAGAGCCGGTAGCCGGATGCGCAATGCGGGTAAACGTGCGCTGTCGAGGTGGCAGCCGGCCTTTGGCGCGCGGCCGGTAAGCGCCACGCAGATGTCCAGATAGTCTGGATATTTCATCGTCCGCGCGCCCAGAACGCTGTTTGCGAAGACGACCGCATTGGATTCCGCCCAGACGATCTGCTCATCGCGCTGAGGTTTGTCGTCGAGCAGATAGGGCGCGCAGGTGAAGGTCGGCTTGGCGCCCATCGCCACATAGGCGTCCGCCAGCCGGCTCGCCGGCTCCCCGAATTCCGGCGCAATCCCCTGCGCGCGCCACTGGCGTTGGTCAACGGAAATGGCATTGAGCGTGGTAGGGACTTGCACGCACCCGCCGAGGTCTCTCAATTTTTCCGCAAAGGCGAGGCCACCGGCGCCGGTATAGATACAGCCGTCGATATGGGCGCGAGTGATGTCGATGAGTTCTGTGGCACCTTCGATCTCCGCCATGCGCAGCACGATCCGCATGGCAACCGCTGCAGCCTCGCCCTGTGCACCGGCCAGAATCCCCTCGTCTTCAGGGGACAGCCGAAGCGTGGCAGGCCGCGCCCCACGATCCATTGCAGCGATGCGGACATCGCTTCTATCCCGAAGAGTTGCGAAATTTTTCTCGCCGACGCAGAGGACGGGGATCGAGCAGCCGAACAACGCCTCCGCCACGATCACGCCGAGTGTAATGATCGATTCCGGACGTTCGAGCAGGATCGCCGCCGGCCCTTTGTCGTTGAGCAACAATTCGAGGACTACGCCGCTGCCGGAGCAGGACCCCCGGCTGGTCGGAATGGCGAGGATGCGACCACGGAGCGACTGCCCGCTTAAGGGATGACGCCGATCGATGACCTCGCCGGTCACCGCATCCACGCCACCCCAGAAGCTGAGGCCCACATCGCTGAACAGGATTTTGCCTTCCGCAAGACCGGGCACCAGAACCCGGCCACTGATCGTCACGGTGTCATCGGTCATGGGTCACCTCGGTGAGCGCGAGAACAGCGAAGCTGGCGAGCCAGTGTTCGCCCATGTAATCCCCGGCCACGTGCTCCAGTCCGGCAACGAGATGACGGTCTGCGGCATCTCTCAATATGGTCCGGCGTGGATCGTCCGCAGGCAGCGCTGCAGCAAGCGACCGGAAACACCAGGCGCGACTGAGGTTCAGCCCGTCGAGATGCGCGATCTTGCCATCGGAGCGATCGGAGACCTCGGGCAGGCAAAATAGCGTCGCTGGATCCTTCGCGGCGATCTTCGGCAGGAAGCGGTCGAACCAGGCTGCGAAGCCTTGCGCCGGCATCAGGCGGCGCAGACATTCGGCCTCGATCAATGCCGGCGAGAGAAAGTCGTCGCCGGAAGGCTCGCCCCAGGCCGGACATGCTTCGTCAGCGCCGTACCAGCGAAACGCCGTATGTTGCAGCAGATCAAGAAGACCATGGTCTGCCATCGCCTCCGCATAGTCGGCGGCGAGCCGAAGCGCGAATGCCGTGTTGTAATGCGTCCCCGTTCGCACGGGGTAAGAGGCAATCGGCAGGAAGGCATGGAATCGCTGGACGATGCGCTCTGTCAGCGGTTGCAAGGTCGTTCGCCAGGCGGCGTGCTCGTGTCCGACGAGCTCCGCTGAAAGCTTCAACAGCCAGCCCCAGCCGTATGGCCTTTCATAACCGCGCGCCGAGGGGCGGTCGAAATAGGCGCCTTCGCCAGCAACCTTGTCATCAACGATCGTCCAGTCGAAGAGACTGCGGATCGCCTCGGCTTCGGGCAGGTTCGGGAACAGCCGCAAAAGCCGCGCCAGCATCCAGTAGCCGTGCACGCAGGAGTGCCAGTCATAACTGCCGAAGAACAATGGATGCAGCTCCGACGGTGTGCCGATGTCTTCAGGCCCTTCCAGTCCGTGCACGATGTGGTTCGGATATTCTCGCGTCACATGCGAGAGTGCAATCCGGGCAAAGCGCGAAGCGAGATCGGCGGTGAGCGCAGCACCCGTCATCCCTGCTTCTCCTCCTGCAGCAGATCGCCCCAATCGGCGCGGCGCAATTCCTTGAACGCGTCGCCGTCGCGTTTGCTGAGCATGAGTTCAGCAACATTGCCGTTGGGGCGACAGAGCTTGACCCGGCCGACCCCGCCATTGACGCGCGGCGGCACGAGAATGCGCGAAGCCGTCCGCTCGACCGGCTCACGCGAGGCGGCGATGAAGATATATTTCTCGTCCTCCCACGGCACCTCTGCTCCCTTCGCAAGCCTGTGCACGCGTGAGCGCGCCACCCGCCTTGAGAAATGGCACCAGTCCGGCGCCACGATCGGACAGTTTTCCGAATGGGCGCAAGGGGCGACCAGATGCGCGCTGGTAGCCCTTAGAGTGTCGCGGGCAATAAGGATGCGCTGCCAGCCGGCTGGTGTGCCCGGCTCGATGATCACAAGCATGCCCTTGGTCAGCGACCACAGTGTCTGCGTGACGCTGGCGATGGTTGTCGGAGGCAATTCATCGAGCACATAAGCGAGCGTGACGAGGTCTGCGGGGGCGAGTGAGGGGATCTTGGCCGTTATGTCACCCGCCTGCCAATGGCTGGTGACCTGCGAACTGCGGGAGAGCTTTTCCCCTACGCTGCGAATGGCGCCTGACGCCTCGACCATCTCGGCCGTGCCGAGCGAGGCCCAGGTGTCTGCTGCCGCCCAAAGGGCAGTGCCGGGTCCACAGCCGAGGTCGATCAGCGAGGTGGGTGCGAAGTCCGGCGCAACCTCCTCGATCATGCCGAGCGCCGCCCGCACGGCGGCAAAGGTGGCGGGCATCCGGGTCGCGAGATAGGCCTTGGCGGCGAGAGCATCGTCAATGTGAAAGCGCCCGTCGCGCACCTCGCGCCGATAGCGATCGGAGAGAATGGCGCTGGCTTTGGCAAGCTTCTCCAACGGCTCGCCCGAAAGCATCTGGTCGACGGCCGAGCGCAGGGCGGCGGGCAGTTCCATGAGGGCTCCTCAGCCGCAGCGCGATGCCCATTCCGGGCGGAGAATTGAGAGATTGACGAGATCGAAGCGGCTTCCGTCGGGGCGCAGGCCTGCTTCGCGTTCAACGCCCTCGTGCAGAAAACCGAAGCGCGCGTAAAGTCGTGCGGCTTTCGTGTTGTCCTTGACGTGGTGCAGCCACAGCCGATGCGTGGAGGTTTCATTGAACACGTGGCTCAGGACCAGGGGCAGAAGAGCGCTTCCAAATCCATTTGAAGTTTTCGTCACAATGAACCGCCGCAGACACAAATTGCCTTCCCGACCACCGACGCCGTGCAGCAAAGCCAGCCCCATCTCCGGATGGACGAGATAAAGCCATGCCGGATCGGCGAGATGGTTGCTGTGTTCGTCTTCCTCGAACCGTCCGACCGTCAGCTCATACCCTGGCAGACGCTCCGTCTCCATGATGAACGGAATGTCGGCCTCCGTTGCACGGCGCAGGCCGAGCGCCGGCACGGCTCAGAACTCCACGGCTTCGACGCGCTTGTCGACGAAGCGCAAGCCAACGCCGCCGGAGATCAGCTTGAGCGCCAGATCGCCGAAAAGCTCGCGGCGCCAGCCCTGCAGAGCAGCCACCTCGGCCTTTTCCCCTTCGGCGGCGATCTTTTCCAGATCGTCGCTATTGGCGATCACCTTGGAGGCGACGCCGTGCTTTTCGGAGGTGAGGCGGAGCAGCACCTTAAGAAGCTCGACGGCCGACTGAGTGCCCTCGGGCGCATGGGTGTGGCGCTGCAGATGCGGCATTTCCGATTTGGGCAAGGCAAGCGCGATGTTCACCTGTTCAATGATGGCTGCACCCGAGGTCGAACGCTCCCAGCCCTTGGGGATGGTACGCAGGCGGCCGAGCGCTTCCACGTCCTTCGGCTGCTGCTGAGCAATTTCATAGATGGCATCGTCCTTCAGCACGCGCGAGCGCGGCACATTGCGCGAGCGTGCCTCGCGCTCGCGCCAGGCAGTGACATATTGCATCACGGCAAGTTCGGTCGGCTTGCGGAGCCGCATCTTCAGCCGCTGCCAGGCCTGGTCGGGATGCAGGTCATAGGTGTCACGGGATTCGAGGATCGCCATTTCCTCGGTCAGCCATTCGGCGCGGCCTTCCGCCTCCAGTTGGCCCTTCAGCTTCAGATAGACGTCGCGCAGATGGGTAACGTCGGCCAGCGCATAGTCGAGCTGCTTCTCCGACAGCGGCCGACGGCTCCAGTCGGTAAAGCGCGAGGTCTTGTCGATATGGACGTTCTTCACCTTCTGCACGAGTTGGTCATAGGAGACCGAATCGCCGAAGCCGCAGACCATCGCCGCGACCTGCGTGTCGAAGATCGGATGCGGGATCAGGTTGCCGAGGTGGAAGATGATTTCGATGTCCTGCCGGGCAGCGTGAAAAACCTTCACGACTGCCGAATTGGCCATCAGTTCGAAAAAGGGCGCGAGATCGAGGCCCTTGGCCATCGGGTCGATGATGTATTCGTGATCCGGGCTTGCCATCTGGATCAGGCAAAGTTCTGGCCAGAAGGTCGTTTCGCGGAGGAATTCCGTGTCGATCGTGATGAAATCGGATTGGGCGAGAAGACGGCAGGCCTCCTCGAGCGCGGCAGTGGTATCGATCATTTCGGCTCGGTCATGGAAAACTAAAGGATCAACCTTAGTTTCCCTTCTGGCCCTGGATGTCAATATGAACGGGTGGCAAAGGGCCGTGAACAGCCTGTTTGCCGCGGTCGTCCAGCACTATTCGTCGGCAGGCGCTCCCCGCAGGACGACAATGTTCTGCCGGTGCACCTCTTCATAGGGCGCGAAGTAAAGCGCCGATCCATTGGCGATCTCCGGGGCGATGAAGGATTCCAAGCTCTCGCTATCGAGGCTGGGGTCGTTGATCCGGGCCGTCAGTCGGATCAGGTAGTCTCTGTTCGAAGCAATCAGCGACGGCGGATAACCACCGGCGGCGATCACCTCTTCGGCGCCGTGATTGGGCAGGATGCGGCGGATCGGCAGTGTCGCCAGCCGGTCGAGCTCGACGATGTGGCGGGCGACATGCTCCGGCTCAGAGATATAGGTGACGCTGTCCTCCAGCGTATCGCCGGCAAACAGCAGGCCGAGCGAGGGAAGGAAAAGCACGGTGCCATCGGCGCTGTGGATATCGAACTGCAACAGCTGCACCTCGATATCGCCGACATGCAGAACCGTCTCACCTTCGAAGGTCTCGGTCGGCATGACCACCGGATTGATCGGCGGGTTCTTGGCGGCCAGAACCTTGCGCTTTTCGATCAGTGTGTCTTTCGTCAGCCGGTTGGACAGGATCGGACAGTCGAGGAATCCGGCATTGCCTGCGACATGATCGGTGTGCCAGTGGCTCATGACGACCTGAATCGATGTCACGCCGAGCGATTTGAGATGAGCCCGGATTGCGGCAGCATGGTCGAAGGAGATATGTGTATCATAGACCAGCGCCTGCGCGCCGGAGACTATCGCAAAGCTCGCGACGCCGAGGCTGTAGGCACCGTCATCTAGCCAGTTTGGCTCCGCCGAATGGAGCCGTTTTCCGGCGATGCGGCCGTCGTAATAAGCGAAGATGCCTGGATAGGGCTCGTGGATGCGCATCGTTGCGGCAAGGCTCATGTCATGTCACCCTGAAATAGCCGGTCATGCCGGTCTTCTGATGTTCGATCACGTGGCAGTGGAAGACCCAGTCGCCGGGATTGTCGGCGACCAGCGCCAGCTGCACCTTCTCGTCCGGCAGCACGAGATAGGTATCCGAGACCTGCGCTGTCACGTCATGTTTATTCGAGCTCACCGCCTTGAAATTCATTCCGTGCAGATGGATCGGATGGGCATGCGGCGTGACGTTCTCGACATTGAGAATATAGCTCTGGCCAAGCTTCAGCTCAGCAATCGGTGCCGTCGGATCAGCCGTGTCGCCCGGATAGGGCACCTTGTTGATCGCCCAGAAGGAATAGCCGAGCGTACCGCAGATCGAATCCTTTGCGGCGTTTTCCGCCGTCGCACTTAAAAGCAGCGGCACTTCCGTCGCGTTCTTCAGATCGACTTCGACGCCGGCGTTTTCGGCAAGGGCCCCGAGATCGCCGAGATTGCGTTTGAGGGTGGCGCCGACCGCCCGGAACTGCGTTACCACCTTCGGCGTCGAGGGACGGATGTCCTGGAGCGAAACGAGCGCGCCTTCGCTGTCGGGCACCCGAAGCGCCAGATCCAGCCGCTGCCCGGGCGCCAGGACCGCCATGTCCAGCAACGTGCGTTCAGGCACGGGGTGGCCGTCGATGGCAATGATCATAGCCTCGGCGCCCTCCAGCGTCAGGTTATAGATCCGGGTCACGTCGGAGGCGAGGACCCGTAGCCGCACCAGCCCACCCGCCGGCACGTCGTAAATCGGCTCCGGCTGCCAGTTGGCCGTGCGCACGGTTCCGAATGTGCCGGTCTTAGCCGCATCCCGCGGCTTGAACTGGGCGATGAACTGGCTGTCGCTGCCAAGGCGAAAATCGCGCAGGTTGAGCGCCACCTCGCCGTCGAAGACGGGATCGCTGTCGTCTTCGACCACGAGAACGCCGGTCAGCCCCCGACCCATCTGGGTGAGCGTGTTGCAATGGGGATGGTACCAGAAGGTCCCGGCATCCGGCGGCGTGAAGGCATAGTCGAAGTGGTCGCCCGGATAGACGTAAGGCTGGGTGACGAAGGGCACTCCATCCTGGGCATTGGGGATGCGCAAGCCATGCCAATGGATGGTGGTCGGTTCGTCGAGGCTGTTGGTGAGCCTTGCTGCAAAGGGTTTGCCCCGCTTGAGCCGCAGCACCGGCGGCGAAGGATCAGCGGATGGTGCGCCCGCCAGCCCGTAGCTCATCACCTTGTGCGTCGCCGCCTGCCCGTCGAGGGTGGCGTCAATGATCCGCGCTTCGATGTCAAGCGGTGAGGGGGCGGCGAAGGCCTGCGAGAGGCGCGGCAGCACGGCGACGCCTGCGCCATAGGCGCCGGCAACTGCGGCGGATTTCAGGAGAGTGCGACGGGAAAGCTGAAACACGACAAGGGCTCCATTCAATATCCCGGTTCTTAAAGTTGATCCTGACCTTCAGCAATAGCTCGGGGCCGTCCATGCTGTCGCAGGAGAGGCAGGCGCAGTTCTCAGCCGCCGTCTTTTTCGGAGGGCGGTGTGGCAAGCTTGCTGAAGAAGGTCGATGTGCGCAGCAGGCTCCGGAAGCGCATGCGCCGCCGCTCCGTCGGCACGGCTTCGCGGGCGAAGATGCGCGCAACCGTATAGGCGACGAAGAAGGTCAGAACGACGATCATGTAGAGAAACAGCGCATGCGGGCCGAAGGCGTCGATCAGGAAGGAGGCAAACAGTGGCCCGATGACCGCGCCGACCGACCAGAAGAACAGAGTGCCGGCGGAGATCAGCGCGTGTTGGCCGGGCGCCGCATGGTCATTGGCATGGGCCGAGCACAGGGAATAGAGCGGCATGGCGAAGGCGCCAAAAGCGAAGATGCCGACGAAGTTCGCCAACTCGCTCTCACCAGCGAAGAAGGCGAGATAGGCGCAGGCGAGCAGCGCCCCGAGCGCCGAGACGAGGATGATCACGCGCCGGTCGAGCTTGTCGGAATAATGGCCGAGCGGATATTGCAGCACGATGCCGGCAAAAATGCCGACGCTCATGAAGGTGGCGATCGATGTCACCGACATGCCGATGCCATCGGCGTAAATCGGCCCGAGCGAACGGAAGCTGGAATTGGTGAGACCGATCACGATACAGCCGACGGTGGCGAGCGGCGAGACCGACCACAGCACCTTGATGTCGAATTTGACATCTTCCGGCGGGGCGGGGCTGGTGCGGTCGGCAAAGGAGATCGGCACCAACGAGAGCGTAAGGGCCATGGATATGATCGCGAACAAATCAAAGCCGCGGACGCCGAAAAGCGGGATGAGATACTGCGCCGCCGTCACCGAGCCGAGGTCGACGAAGCGATAGACGGACAGTGTGCGGGCTCGCGTGGCGTTGGTGACACGGGCGTTCAGCCAGCTTTCGACGACGGCAAACAGCCCGGCGAAACAGATGCCCTGGATGAGGCGCATCAGGAACCACGAAACCGGATCGATGACCAGCACCATCATGATCGAGGCAGCAGAGGCGATGGCCGCCAGCGCTGAGAAGGCGCGGATATGGCCGATCGCCCGCATGATCTTGGTGACATAGACGCAGCCGATGACGAAGCCGATGAAATAGCCGGTGCCGATCATGCCGACGACGGAGGCGCTGAAACCTTCGTTGAGGGCGCGCAGCGAGATGAAAGTGCCCTGCAGCCCGTTGCCGCCGATCAGAATGCCGGCAGTGACGAGAAGGGGGATCAGCGGTCGAATGTCATTCATCGGGGAAACCTGCCCGCCGCAACGGAGGGGGACGAGTCGATGGTGCGGCAGTGAAAAATACCTAGCGCCGATTGTCCGGTAGCGACAGGCTTAAAATGACGGCATCTGTCGTCTTGTGACACGTGCCGAGCATACGAACGTCAGAGGACTGGCCTCAAAGAAACGGCATGGCTCTCACAGCCTGCACGAAGGTGGCGGTGACCACGGCGAACGAGGCGAGCACGCCGGCGGCAATCCCGATCCGCACCTGTCCGGGCAGGTAGCGATCGAGCACGAAGCCGAGGATCGGCAAAGCCTGCATGATGTGGGTGGCGAAGAAATGTGGCACGCGCAGATCGCCGCCGGTCTGCGACCAGCCGAAGAGTGGCAGCCCGCCGACATCGGTCCTCACGCCGCCAACCCAGTGGCCAGGTCCTCCGATCTGACCGCTGCCGAGTGCGAAGGCGGTGATCAGCGTCAGGATCGCACCGAGGATCAGCCCCCAGCCGCCGCCAAGCCGCAGGCCCGTCGGAGCGAATGGGGAAGGGCGCGTGAGAAGATAGATCCCGATCACCAGCGCCGAGAGCACTAGCAGAGCCGCGCCTATGCCCATGATGCCGTACATCGTGGCTTCGATTGGCGTGGAATTGTTGAAATGCGAAGCCCGTCCGCGCGCCGCCTGAAGCGTGATATAGGCGATCTCGCCGATGGCCGTGGCGGCCGCGGTGAAGGCAGCGAGCCAGATACCGCGGCTCGCAAGGGTCCTGGCATCGATCAGCGGCAGGAGCCACAGCAGTGTTGCCATCATCACCACCAGCGACAGCTGGAATTTCAGCGGCTTGATCCAGACGCTGATGCCGTTGAGCAGCCGATCGTCGATGCCGAACGCGATCAGCGAGGGAACGGCAAGGGCGATCTGAAAACCGAGCGCGAGCAGCAACAGGCGCTCCGCGGAGGCCGCGCGGAGGAGCGACGCCGGAGATAAGCCGGCAAGCGGTGTGGTCTGGTCGAAGATCATCGTCATGGCTTATGCCTTTGCCGTTGTCAGGGCGGATTGGCTCGCCCGCATGATGAAGAACAGGAGAAGGCCGATCGGCCCGAACATGAAGGTGACGACAAGAATCGGCGCCTGAACCACCCGGTTCCAGCCGAGCCTGTCGGCCTCTAAGGCGATCCAGGTGCCGACGAAGAGGTCGAAGGCAAGGTAATGGATCCAGCCGGCGACCAGCACGCCGTCATTGAGGAAGAGTGTGCGGACCTCCGCAAGCGAGCCGAAGCCGCCGCCCTCGACGCGGAAGAAATAGACGAAGATCAGCACGGCATAGGTGAGCGACAGCAAGCCGATCAGCCCGAGGCGCAGGCTCTGCATGACGATCGGGCGGCGCGGGGCTAGGATGAGGACGAGCCATCCCAGCATGGCCGCAGAGCTCGCGGACGGAAACAACTGCGTGAAATCCATGACGCGCTCCCTTCGAGTTCCCGATCTTGGCAATGACAAGATAGAGATGTCGGATTAACTTGTCACTGTCAAGATGGCTTTGACAGAACGCCAAGGGCAGAGTTAGACAAGGGCATGGCAAGAGAGAAATCCTATCACCACGGCGACCTGCGCCAGGCCCTGATCGAAACTGGCCTTGATATGCTGGAGGAGCATGGCCTCGAAGGCCTGACGCTGCGCAAGCTAGCCGCCCGCGTCGGCGTCTCCCATGCCGCCCCCGAACATCATTTCCCGACCCTCAGGCACCTGCTGACCGCCTTTGCCACGGAGGGGTTCCGCCTGTTTGCCGCCTCGATGCGATCAGCCATGGCGCAGGCCCCCGACGATCCGGCCGAACAACTGCGCGCCGCCGCCCGCGGCTATCTTGCCTTTGCGACCACGCGCCCGCATCTCTTCCGCCTGATGTTCAACTCCAACCGCCTCGACTGGGAAGACCCGGCGCTCGGCCCCCCGGCAAACGCGGCCCACGCCGTGCTCGAGGAAATCTCGTTGCCGGTGGCAAAACGCCTGAACCGCGACACGCCGGAGGGCAGGGCGGCGGTCGAACAGCTGGTCTGGTCGCAGATCCACGGCCACGCGCATCTGATGATCGATGGTAAGCTGCAGCAGGAGAGCGGCACGGGCTGCGAGCCGTTTGCGGCGCCGCTGGATCTCGCGAGTGTGCTTTTGCCGGAGTGAGGGGGTAATCTCACGCCGGGCCCGTTGCGAGCCTCCGGTGGGGGGGCGGCAGTCGTTTCAGATCCAGCGGAGAGCTCTATGCGCCAAAACCGAGAGGCTCACACAGTGTCAATCCTGCGCGGTCGGGCGCACGACGATGCTGCCGATTTCCACGTCATTGGGTTGCTCGATTGCGAAAGCGATCGCACGTGCGATCGCTACCGGGGAAATGGCGAGCTCTTGCTTGCGTCTCAGAATAGCCGCTTTAATGTCAGGATCGGCGATGGCGGCATCCGCGAAGGTTGTGTCGATGAAACCCGGTGATATCTCTGTCACGCGCAGGTTTTTGACCGACTCCTGCCGCAGGGCTTCGGTGGCTGTCCGTAGTGCATTCTTGGTCGCTGCGTAGACGCCCATCGTCGGCACAATCTTGAGGCCAGCGGTTGATACGACGTTGATGACGTGCCCGCCATCTTGGCGCGTAAACACGGGCAGAGCTGCAGCGATACCGTAGAGCGCGCCCTTCAGGTTTACGTCGATCATGGCGTTCCAGTCATCGACCTTCAGCGCGTCGAAACGGGAGAGCGGACCAATACCCGCATTGTTGATGATGACATCAAGCCGCCCGAAACGTTCGCAAGCAAGCTTGACCAGACCCTCCAGATCCACAGGTCTGGTAACGTCAATGGCCCGGTAGACGGCTTGGCCGCCCGCCGTCTCGATTTCTCCCGCTACACTGGCGATTTCCGCTTCGCTTCGTGAGCCGAGTACAAGACGCGCGCGTCGCGCTGCAAGGTGAATAGCTGTCGCCCGGCCAATGCCGCGTCCGGCTCCGGTGATGGCGACGATCTTGTTCTCTATGGTCATTGTAGTCTCCATTTGCTGCTTGAGAGGCAAGATCTAGGCACCGGAGGCGGTATGATCTATGCTCGAAAGTCCATGCTTTTGTCGCGATCCGCCAAACCATTAGCCGATCCGTTCTCCGAGGTTCTTACGGCCTTGGGTGCGCGGAGCGTGCGTGGGACCGGGCTTGAAGCGGCGGGAGACTGGGCACTCGCCTTCGACGGGCGGGCGCGGTTGAAGTTCATCGCTGTCACACGAGGCCGCTGCTGGCTTCTCCTTCCGGATCATTCGCCGGAAGCACTTGTGGAAGGCGATCTCGTTCTCATCAGCGACACGCGCTATACGGTGGCGAGTGACCCGGCCGTCCAACCGATGGATGGAATGCCGCTCTACGCCGCGCCGGGACAGGACTTGGTCCGCTTGGGCGCTGCAAACGAAACGGCGCTGATAGGCGGTGGCAGCGGTTTTGCCGATGGCAGCGCCGCCTTCGTTCTCGATGCGCTCCCGAATTTCCTGCGCATCGATGCGAGATCGGCCACCGCCAATGCTGTCGCGAGAACGCTGGATGCTCTGAGGATAGAGGTTGTCCAAGGGGAACTGGGTGGTACGCTGGTCGCGGAACGGCTGGCGGAAATCCTCGTCGTCGCGGCCGTTCGCGCTTTCGTGGCCACCAACCCTAAGAACAGTGTCGGTTGGATCAGCGCGCTGTCGGACCTGAGGATCGGCAAGGCGCTCAGATTGATGCATGCAGATGTCGCGTACCGCTGGACAGTGCCGATGCTGGCGTCGGAGGTCGGCATGTCACGCTCGGCCTTCACGAAACGGTTCACCGAGCGTGTCGGTCGGCCGCCTCTCGAATACCTTACCCACTGGCGCATGGTCCTGGCGCAGCAAAAAATGAATGCGGGCGAGACAGTCGCAGCAGTTGCTTCCGCGGTCGGCTACAACTCCCAAAGCGCCTTTGCTCATGCCTTTAAGCGGACTATGGGACGGACGCCACGATCGGACCGATGATCACAGCGTCTAGGCTTCTCACCGCACCTTCCTGTTAGATCCGGGACTTCTTCAATGTCCGCCATGGACCCAACCCGGACAGCTGCACCAGATAATCGAATGTCCGCTCTCGCCGTTCGGCGGCCCAACATCGATAAGTCTCCTCCCGGCGCACCGCCGCTAAAGGTCATCGGCCGCCGCGTGGCAATTCCGGGTAGGAGCAACGCCCAACACCACGCAGCCTTGACAAATCAGCCACACCATGCGCTTTTCCGCCCGATTTTCTATCGGTCGCGCGCCTCATTGGATGGTGCCTTTTCGACCGTCACATTCGGGATACCTGATCATGCATCGTTACCGCAGCCACACCTGTGCCGCTCTTCGCAAGTCCGACGTCGGATCGACCGTTCGCCTGTCGGGCTGGGTCCATCGCGTCCGTGACCATGGCGGCGTGCTCTTCATCGACCTGCGCGATCACTATGGCATCACCCAGGTCGTGGCCGATCCGGATAGCCCGGCCTTCAAGCTGGCCGAAACCGTGCGCGGCGAATGGGTCATCCGCATCGACGGCCTGGTCAAGGCCCGTACGGAAGACACCGTCAACAAGAACATGCCGACCGGCGAGATCGAGCTTTACGCTCAGGAAATCGAGGTTCTCTCGGCCGCCAAGGAACTGCCGCTGCCGGTCTTCGGCGAGCCGGACTATCCGGAAGACGTGCGCCTGAAGTATCGCTTCCTCGATCTGCGCCGCGATACGCTGCACAAGAACATCGTCAAGCGCACCCAGATCATCTCCGCCATGCGCACCGGCATGGCCGAAGCCGGCTTTGCCGAGTACACGACCCCGATCCTGACGGCCTCTTCGCCGGAAGGCGCGCGCGACTTCCTGGTGCCGAGCCGCATCCATGAAGGCAAGTTCTTCGCGCTGCCCCAGGCGCCGCAGCAGTATAAGCAGCTTTTAATGGTCGCCGGTTTCGACCGCTATTTCCAGATCGCGCCGTGCTTCCGCGACGAAGACCCGCGCGCCGACCGTCTGCCGGGCGAATTCTACCAGCTCGACGTCGAAATGAGCTTCGTCACCCAGGAAGATGTGTGGGGCACGATGGAGCCGATGATGACCAAGGTCTTCGAGCAGTTCGCCGAAGGCAAGCCGGTCACGAAGCAGTGGCCGCGCATCCCCTATGACGAGGCGATCCGCAAATACGGTTCCGACAAGCCGGACCTGCGCAACCCGATCGTCATGCAGGCCGTCACCGACCACTTCCGCGATTCCGGCTTCAAGGTCTTCGCCGGCATGATCGCGTCCAACCCGAAAGTCGAAATCTGGGCGATCCCGGCCAAGACCGGTGGCTCCAGAGCATTCTGCGATCGCATGAACGCCTGGGCGCAATCGACCGGCCAGCCGGGCCTCGGCTACATCTTCTGGAAGGAAGAGGACGGCAAGATCGGCGGCTCCGGCCCGCTCGCCAAGAACATTGGCGAAGAGCGCACGGAAGCGATCCGCCAGCAGCTCGGTCTCGATGCGGGCGACGCCGCCTTCTTCGTCGCGGGCGATCCGGCCAAGTTCTACAAGTTTGCCGGCGAAGCCCGCACCCGCGCCGGCGAGGAGTTGAACCTCGTCGATCGCGACCGTTTTGAGATGTGCTGGATCGTCGACTTCCCGTTCTACGAATACAACGAGGACGAAAAGAAGATCGACTTCGCCCACAACCCCTTCTCGATGCCGCAGGGTGGTCTGGAAGCGCTGGAAAGCCAGGATCCGCTGTCGCTGAAGGCCTATCAGTATGACGCCGTCTGCAACGGCTTCGAAATCGCTTCGGGCTCGATCCGTAACCAGTCGCCGGAACTGATGGTCAAGGCGTTCGAACTGGTCGGCCTGTCGAAGGACGATGTCGAGGAACGCTTCGGCGGCATGTACCGTGCCTTCCAGTACGGCGCGCCGCCGCATGGCGGCTGCGCCTTCGGTATCGACCGCGTGGTCATGCTGCTCGTCGGCGCGAAGAACCTGCGCGAAATCTCGCTCTTCCCGATGAACCAGCAGGCCCAGGACTTGCTGATGAACGCCCCGTCGCCGGCCACCCCGACGCAGCTGCGCGAACTCGCGCTGCGCGTCGTGCCGCAGCCGAAGAAGGACTAATCGGCTCGGAAGACCTGAATGACGAAGGCCGGGAGCGATCCCGGCCTTTTCTTTTGCCTGGAGCCGAGAAGTTAGATGGAATGAAAAAAGCCCGGCTGCTTTCGCAACCGGGCTTTGATCTTCACCGGAAAAACGATCAGTCGTTCGCCGTCACCTTGACGCCGATCAGGGCCGGGATGGTTTCCGGCGCCCCCATGGCCGCACCCATGATCATCGGGAAGGCGACCGGATTGGCAGGGGCGGCGACGATCGTCAGCGCCTTCGGATTGTCGATGTAGGAGTTGACTGCCGTCGACACTTCGTTCTGCAGCGCGCCGAGCTTCGCCTGGGCGAGAAGCAGCGGCACCATGCCCTTGACCATCTGGCCCATCTGCGCGCCGTCGGTGCCCTGGCTCTTGCCGGCATAATCGAGGCCGCGCTTAGTGATACCGGCATCCTCGAAGCGGATCTTGGCGTCGATCAGCGACAGCTGCTGGACGAGGCCGAGCATGGCGAGACCGGCAGCCTGCTGGGCCTGCTCGTTCTGCGGTTGGGCCTGCATGGCCTTGGCCTGTTCCTGCATCTGCTTGACGAGGTCGAGTGTGTACCCGGAAATGCCGAACGACATGGAGAGCTTGCCGATATTGGCGAAATCGATCGAATAATCTTCGACGTCGATCGTGCCCGTTTCGACTTCCCAGCTGCCCGAGGTGCTGAAGCCGCCGTCGAGCGTGGTCAGGCCCAGCGCCTGGATGGCTTCCTTTGCCTTGGGATCTTCGACCGTGCTGAGATCGGCCTTTACGCCGGAGGCGGAGCCTTCGAAGGTGATGGTCTTCTCGTCTTCCGACAGTCCCATCGTGCCCGTGGCTTCGGCCATGGAGAAGACCGACTTGCCGTCGACCGTGACGTCGATCGGGCCGCTATGGGCCTCCTCGTAGAACATCAGCGAATCGATGCCTTCCGCATTCGTGTCACCGGGAACATAGACGCCGGCGAGATAGAGCTCCTTCACCGAGAAGCTGGACTTCTCTTCCTTCACGTCGACTTCCGGAAAATCGACGCGCTCGATGTAATAGGCTCCACCGTCTTCCTCGGTGACGCCCTGCAGCGTCAGTTCGGCAAGGGTGAGGGGCTTCTCGGTCTTTTCGCCGTTGATCTCCAGCGTGACGTTCTTCAGCACGACGTCCTCGCCGTCCACCTCGACGCTGTCCGCCTTGATGACGGTGCCGCCACCGGCGAAGGAGGCATTGATCTTGTTGAGCAAATCCTGCCCGTCCAGCGCAAGCGCCGGGCCGGACAAGGCGCAGAGCGCGGCACCGGCGAGCAGGATCCGGGTGAAACGGTACAAGGTCATGGTGAAGTCCTCTTTGTGGCTTTGGCCCGCAGCAGACTGCGGGAAGATAATCGGCGTCTGTTATAAGTAGGATTGAAAAAACGTCCACCGAATTTCGCCGCGAAGGGCCATCGCGACGACAGGGCGTGATGAAGGTCACAGCCCCTTAATCCACAGGCAGAAATCCCGGATTCCTTGCCGTTTCGGGTCATCTCGGTTAGGCAGGGCCCATGGGGACAAATCAGCTTCCGCCCGAAGAGGGTGGCGACAACATTCTTCCGGTCGACCTGAAGGCGGCGCTCGAAGAGCGATACCTTGCCTATGCCTTGTCGACGATCATGCACCGCGCGCTGCCGGATGTGCGCGACGGGTTGAAGCCGGTTCACCGGCGCATCATTCACGCGATGAGCGAGATGGGCATTCGCCCGAACTCTGCTTTCAAGAAATGCGCCCGTATCGTCGGTGACGTCATCGGTAAGTTCCACCCGCATGGCGACCAGTCGGTCTATGATGCGCTGGTGCGTCTCGCCCAGGACTTCTCGCAGCGTTACCCGGTCGTGGACGGGCAGGGGAACTTCGGCAATATCGATGGCGATAGTGCGGCCGCCTATCGTTACACAGAAGCCCGCATGACCGATGTGGCAGCCCTGCTGCTCGAAGGCATTGATCAGGACGCCGTCGATTTCCGCCCGACCTATAACGAGGAAGACGACGAACCGACGGTTCTGCCGGGCGCCTTCCCGAACCTGCTCGCCAATGGCGCCTCGGGCATCGCGGTGGGCATGGCGACCTCCATCCCGCCGCACAATGCCCATGAGCTCTGCGACGCGGCCCTCTATCTGATCAAGAACCCCGGCGCGCCCGTCGAGGAGTTGCTGGCCGATCCCGCCCATCCCGAACGCGGCGGCATCGAAGGCCCCGACTTCCCGACCGGCGGCGTGGTCATCGAAAGCCGCGCCTCCATGCTCGAGACCTACCGCACCGGTCGCGGCGGCTTTCGTGTGCGTGCCAAGTGGGAGATCGAGGATCTCGGCCGGGGCGGTTACCAGATCATCGTCACCCAGATCCCGTTCCAGGTCCAGAAGTCACGGTTGATCGAAAAGATCGCCGAACTGCTGATTGCGCGTCGCCTGCCGCTGCTCGAAGATGTGCGCGACGAGAGCGCCGAGGACATCCGCCTGGTGCTCGTGCCGAAGAGCCGCACGGTGGACGCCACCCTGCTGATGGAATCGCTTTTCAAGCTGACGGAGCTCGAAAGCCGCATTCCGCTCAACATGAACGTCTTGTCCCAAGGCAAGGTGCCGAAGGTCATGGCCCTCAACGAGGTGCTGACCGAATGGCTCGACCACCGCAAGGATGTTCTCGTCCGCCGTTCGAAATTCCGCCTGGCGGCTATCGACCGGCGCCTGGAAATCCTCGGCGGCCTGCTGATCGCCTATCTCAACCTCGACGAGGTGATCCGCATCATCCGCGAGGAGGATGAGCCGAAGCCGGTGATGATCGCCAAATGGGATCTGACCGACGTCCAGGCCGAAGCCATCCTCAACATGCGCCTCAGAAACCTGCGCAAGCTCGAGGAATTCGAGATCCGCAAGGAGCACGAGGAACTGTCGGCTGAAAAGGCCGAGATCGAATCCCTGCTCGCCTCCACCGACAAGCAGTGGCAGACCGTCGCCTGGGAAATCGGCGAGGTGAAGAAGAAATACGCCAAGGCAACCGAGCTTGGCCGTCGCCGGACCCTGTTTGCCGATGCGCCGGACGCCGATGTCGAGGCGATCCAGCAGGCGATGATCGAAAAGGAACCGATCACCGTCGTCATCTCGGAAAAGGGCTGGATCCGCGCGCTGAAGGGCCACATTTCCGATACCTCCTCGCTCACCTTCAAGGAAGGCGACGGGTTGAAGGTGGCCTTCCCAGCCCAGACGACCGACAAGATCTTGCTGGTGACGACAGGCGGTAAGGTCTACACGCTGGGCGGCGACAAGCTGCCCGGTGGCCGCGGCCACGGTGAGCCGCTGCGCATCATCGTCGATATGGAAAACGACCAGGATGTGCTGACCGCCTTCGTCCATGACGCGACCCGCAAACTCCTCGTCGTCTCGACCGCCGGCAACGGCTTCGTCGTGCCGGAAGGGGAGGTGGTCGCCAATACGCGCAAGGGCAAGCAGGTGATGAATGTTGGCATGCCGGACGAAGCCAAGCTGGTGGTGCCGGTCAGCGGCGATCACGTCGCCGTGGTCGGCGAAAACCGCAAGATGCTGGCCTTCCCGCTCGCCCAGATCCCCGAAATGACGCGTGGCAAGGGCGTCCGCCTGCAGCGCTACAAGGACGGCGGCATTTCCGACGTGAAGTGCTTTGCGATTGCCGATGGCCTGACCTGGGCGGACTCGGCGGGCCGCACCTTCACCAAGACCAAGGAAGAACTGATCGAGTGGCTGGGCGACCGTGCGACCGCCGGCCGAGCCGTCCCGAAGGGCTTCCCCCGCAGTGGCAAGTTTGCCGGCTGAGCCGCGTTGACAGATCGATCGCGAAAGCCGGTCGCGCAAGCGGTCGGCTTTTTCATGGCCGCTCAGCCGCCTTGCCAGATCGCCCAGATCCCCATCAGCGTCGCGGCATTGCCCAAAATGAAATGCGAAACGACGGGGCCGGCGAGATTGCGATAGGTGAGGAACAGCGTGCCCCACACGATACCCGTCAGAAGGGCGACGACGGCGAGTGACGACGAATAGTGCAGATGCAGCGTCGAGAAAACCAATGAGGAGATCAGCACAGCTGCTGCCGGCCTCATCCGCCCCGGCATGAGCTTGGCGATCGAGGTCAGGAACACGCCCCGGCAGATCCACTCCTGCAAGGCGGCGATCAGGATATAGGTGTAGACGCTGAGCGTGAGCTGGGCCGGATCGATGAGAGGTGTTCCGGCAAGTTGCGGATAAAGCCGCGTGCGAAAATAGATCATGGCCGCGAGTGCGGGAAGGCTGATCAAGAGGCCCATCAGGATCGATCGCCCGAGATTGGTCCGCCGGATACCCATGTCATGGCGGGTGAGACCGCAGCGCACGGTTAGCCCCCACAGGATGAAGCCGCCCCAGAGTTCCATGGCGCGTGAGGTCCAGAAGATCATCGCATCGTGGTGGGTGGCCCGCAGGCTTCCGAGCAGCAGGCCGTTGACCAGCGCATAGGCGTTCACCATCAGGACGATGGTGACGAACATGAAGGCCAGCGCATGATACCGCCGGTCGGCATCCTCGAGCGCCACGAACTGCTCCCGAAGCTTGCCGTAGCTCGCCGACAGTTGGGCGTAGATCTTGCGGAAGAAGAGGGTGGCGAGTTCCGGCCTGTCGCTGAGAAACTCGCGGTAGTCTGTCCGGTCGATCACCCAGCCACGCACGGCCGATCGCGCTTTGGCCGAGGCACTGCGCGGATCGCCGCTGATCATGCCGAGCTCGCCGACCAGTGCCCCGTCGCCGGCAACCGCCAGCGTGTCGCCGGTATCGGGCGCAAACACTTCGACCTCGCCTTCGGCGATCAGGATCGCGAAGCTGCTGTCATCGCCTTTGTTGAAGATGATCTCGCCCGCCGCATAGCGGACCGGATCGACGTGCTGACGGAAGGCTTCGAGATAGCTGTCGCTGACGCGGATATCCGTATGCTTGAGAAGCTTCTCGGAAAACGCCTGGGCTCCCCGCAGGATATCGGTTTGCGCAATGGTCATGAGTAAGGCCCCGAACCGGTATGGACGTCTCCATCATACTGGGTTCGGAACCCGATTTCGTGCCGGGCGATCGGCCAAATCTGGCAGGAATTTCCGATGCCTAGAGGCTGACGACCGTGGCGAGCCGCGGCACGGCTTTGATCCGCACTTCCTCGATCGGAACCGGCCGGCCGAGATAGTAGCCCTGGCCGAGTTCGATGCCGAGTTCGTGCATCAGGTCCACGTGATCTGCTGTTTCCAGGCCCTCGATCAGGATCTTCAAGCCGCGGTTGCGGATCAGGCGAATGATGTCTTCGAGCATGGCGCGACCGGCTGGGCGGCGGGCATCCTGCAGGAACGAGCGGTCGATCTTAACCGTATCGAACGGGAAGAGGCGAAGCCATGAGAGGCCGGCAAAGCCGGTGCCGAAGTCGTCGAGCCAGATGCGAATGCCGAGCGCCTGCAGATCGGTGATGCAGCGGATGACATCCGACTGCCCCTCCATGTCGATGCCCTCGGTAATCTCGAAGGCGAGCTGCGAACCGGAGACGCCGGTTTCTTCGAGGATCGTCGAGACCGCGAGCGCAAAGCCGCGCGACTTCAGCTGGATGGCCGAGACGTTGACGCTGGCGAGCGGCACGAGGCCGGGTGCCAGCACTTCGGTGCAGGCGCGGCGGATGGCCCAGAGGCCGAGTTCGAGGATCGCGCCGGTGCGCTCGGCCACGGGGATGAACTGGCCGGGCGAAAGCGGCGTTCCATCGATCATCTTCAGACGCATCAGCGACTCGACACCCTCGACCCGGCCTGTCCGCATGTTCTGGATCGGCTGGTAGACGAGGTGGACGAGATCGTTGCGGATCGCCATGCGTAGCGTGGCCGCGATGTTTTCGTTGTCATCGCTGCTCAGCGGATCGTTCGGGTCGAACAGGCGAACGCAGTTGCGGCCGTTGGCCTTGGCCGAATAGAGCGCCCGGTCGGCCTCGTTGATGATGCGCTCGAGCTTCGGTCCGGTCTGCGCCCGCGTGTAGGCAGCGCCGACGCTGACCGTCACGACCGCCTGGCCGTCGCGACGCTGGTCGTGCACGAGAGCCAGATCTTCAACGGTGGCACGAATGACCTCGGCGAGCGCCGTGACCTGTTCGCGACCCGTCACGCGCGACAGCACGATGAACTCTTCACCGCCGTAGCGTCCGACAGTGGCATTAAGCGGCTTCAACATGTCGCTGAGCGCAGACGCCACCATCACAAGGCATCGGTCGCCGGCTTGATGGCCATAGAAGTCGTTGTACTTCTTGAAGAAGTCTACATCGACGAGCATGACCGCGAAGCTGGTGCCCGCATTTTGCCAGTTGCTCCAGTAGTCGCGGAGCCGCTTGTCGACCGCGCGCCTGTTTTCCACACCGGTCAGATAGTCGGTGTTGGACAGGCGTTCGAGGGCAGCCCCGCGCTTCTCCGATTCCTCATGCTGCTGGGCTGCTTCCCGCGCGTTGAGAAAGACGTTGTAGCGTTCTTCGTTCAGCTTCCAGTTCACATAAGAAGTGAAGACGAAGCAAGACAGGTAAAACAGCACGAGGACCAGCTGCTGGTGCGGCTCGAGCGGCGGCACGAAGGCAAGGCTGGTGAAGAAGATCAGCAGTATGATAGCCGACGTTGCGACCGACAGGCGAAAGAACAGATTGAAGAAAAGGTTGGCACTCATCATGAAGATCGTGCCGAAGAGCATATAGAAGCGGAAGGTCTCAACGGCTTGAGTTTCCATCGAGGGCAACAGCCAGCCGATGTAACCGGCCACCACGGTTACGGAACACGTGACGTCGAACCACTTCGAAGAGGCGTCCGCCGCCACGAGTATCTCAAGAACCGTCATCGAAAGGATGGCAACGATGAAACGGGCCGTAATGGCCTGGACTGCCACATCCGGGATGAGCAGCGCATCGGCTATGCCAAAGAGGAGATAGACAATGACGGCGAGCCAAAGGCCACGACGCGTCTCTCGCACCTGGGCTTCACTGCGCGCCCTCATGTAAAGGCGCTTGAGATCATTGGCGGATCCGCCCGGAGACGGCGATGAGGATGGCAGGTCGCCACGTTCGGGATCAACGCCGGAAGGGGCCGCAGTGACGCCTGCCGAAAGGGGCATCGGCGATCGAAGCCGTTCAGGGTGTTCGTTGCCCCGGTCCATCATGTGCTCCAGTTACCGCGCCATACACACAGTCGCGCTCCCTGATCATAACTGGCACAGGCGTTAACTACGTTTTAAGATCTAGACGAATTGAGGGTGTACGTCCGCCTAAATCAGACTATGGTTTCTGAAGTATTAATATCAAGTTTGACTAAAATGGAGCGCAGGATGAGCGATTTAGAGATGGCATTTGACGGCGAGAGCCTGATCACCCCGGACTCTATTGCGTCGCAGGTATTTTCGTCGACGAGCCCCATGCGCGACGGGGAACTCGCCGAAGCCAAAGCCGAGCTGGCGCTTCACCTGCGCGTCGCCGAGCAGCAGTTCGAGAGCAACACGGATGTTGGACAGATCATGCTGCGCCTGTTGACGGGTCTGCATAACGTCCGCAATCGATATTCGCCGAAGATTTGGGAACAACTGATTCCGATTGCCCAGACCCATGCCATTGCCCGTCATTTCCACGAGGATCCGTTCACCCGCTGGTCCTTCGAGAAACCGCGCGGCTATTCCGGGGACGCCGGTCTGCTTGATTTCATCTATCGCCACCCGAGCAAGCAGCCGATGCTTGATGCAGCAAGCCCGATGGGCAAAGCCGTCAACGCCTTCACCAGCGAGTCTCCAGCCTGCGTGGCTGTGCGCGAGCGTCGTGACCTGCTGGCTCAGTATGTCGACGACGTTGCTTCATCTAGGGGAGGTGAGGCCGAAATCCTGACCATCGCCGCTGGCCATCTTCGCGAAGGTAAAATGTCTCAGGGCCTCAAAAACGGCCAGATCAAGCGCTGGCTCGCACTCGACCAGGACCCGTTGAGTGTCGGCGCGGTCGCGAGCGAGTATGCCGGCACAGCCGTTGAAGCGGTGGACGGTTCCGTTCGCACGGTGTTGATGCGCTCGCAGACGCTGGGCACCTTCGACTTCATCTACGCCGCCGGTCTCTATGACTATTTGGCCGATGAAGTCGCCATCAAGCTGTCGCAGCGATGCCTGCAGATGCTGAAGCCGCACGGCACCTTCCTCTTCGCCAACTTCGCCGACGAAATCCCGGATGACGGCTATATGGAAACCTTCATGAACTGGGCATTGCTGCTGCGTTCTGAAGAGGACATGTGGCGGATCATGCGCGCCACGACCGAAGGCCTCGATGTCGAATGCAGCCTCCGCTACGGCGCCAACAAGAACATCGTCTACGGCATCATCCGCAAGCTGTCCTAGGGCGAAAACGCATCTCCCCGCATCCGTTCGGAAGCGGGGAGATCAGGTCTCTCGCGTTATCTCTATATGAGGCGCAGCACGGGTCCGCGTCATTCTTCCATGTCAGCCGAGAATCGCATCCAGCCCTGATTCATCAGGTGCTCCTGCGGCTGAAAGCGGGTCTTGTAGTCCATCTTTTGCGATCCCCGCACCCAATAGCCAAGATAGACATGCGGCAGGCCCAGCGCCTGGGCGCGGCGGATATGGTCAAGCACCATCATAGTGCCGAGCGAGCGCTTTTCCATCTCCGGATTGTAGAACGAATAGACCATCGAAAGCCCGTCGCTCATCAGGTCGGAGAGGGCAACCGCAACGAGTTCGCCGCGCGGCTGCGCCGAAACACCGTCGCCAGGGCTGCGCAGCCGGTATTCGATGATCCTTGTCTGCACATGGCTGTCCTCGACCATGATCGCATAATCGAGCGCAGACATGTCCGACATGCCGCCCTGCTGGTGTCTGGCATCGAGATAGCGGCGGAAGAGAGAAAACTGTTCGGTAGAAGGCTGAGCCGGGAAAACCGTGGAGACGAGATCGCGATTCGCCGCGTCCACGCGCCGGAACGCCCGGCTCGCTTGGAATTCCTTGACCAACACCCGCACCGAGACGCAGGCACGACAGGCCTCGCAAGCGGGGCGGTAAGCGATGTTCTGCGACCGGCGAAAGCCGCCCTGGGTGAGGAGATCGTTCATTTCGGTGGCCCGGGGGCCTACCATATGGGTGAAGACCTTCCGCTCCAATTCGTCCGGCAGATAGGGGCACGGCGCTGCGGCCGTGAGATAGAATTGCGGAGAGGGGGAGGTCTGGGTATTCATCTGTCGCCGAAGAGAATCCTCTGTCACGTCATCTCTGGGACTAGGATGGCGCAAGAATGCAAAACGTCAACACTCCGGTTGGATCCCGGAGTGTTTTCTTAAAGACGCTGGACGACGAAAAGTTTCAGTAGGTGCGTACGGTTGCCGTCCCGACCAGCAGGTCGTGCACCAGGCGAGAGCGCTCGATGAACAGACCGGCCAGCAGCACCAGCGGCGTCAGCACCGAGTTGAGGATCCAGAACAGGGCCAGATGGGCGATGGCGGTGACGAAGTCGAGCTTGCGACCGTCGAGCCTAACCATGGCGATCCCCATCATTCGCATGCCCGGTGTTGCCTGAGAAGGACCCGCGAGCGACATGCCGAAGTAAAGACCGGCAACGACGAAGAACAGGATCGGATACAGCAGCCAGCCGAGCCCGAGCGTCAGTATGCCGAGGAAAAACACGATCACGGCTGCCGGTATCCACAGGAGCCCGATGAACAGGTAGTCGACGATAAACGCAAAAACCCGACGCGACAGCACGCCGCTATAGGCGCGCCAGTCTTCGGGGGCGGCATAGGACGAATTGTTGTCGAGGCTCATGGCGGGCTCCTTTGGTTGTTCCTCAGATATGGGAACGCCCGGCCGGAATACAATAATCCGTGATGATCACCCTTTGCGGGCGAGGTGACGGGCCACCTCCACGGCGAAATAGGTCAGGATTCCGTCGCATCCGGCGCGCTTGAACGACAGCAGCGTTTCGAGCATAGCCCGTTCGCCGTCGATCCAGCCATTGGCGGCGGCCGCCTTGATCTGGCTGTATTCGCCCGAGACCTGATAGGCGAAGACCGGCAGGCCGAATGCCTCCTTCATGCGCCAGCAAATGTCGAGATAGGGAAGACCCGGCTTGACCATCAGCATGTCGGCACCTTCCTCGACATCGAGCGCCGCATCGCGGATCGCTTCGGTGCCATTGGCCGGATCGATGTAATAGGTCTTCTTGTCGCCCTTCAACAGGCCGCTGGTGGAGATCGCCTCGCGATAGGGACCATAGTAGCAGGAGGCGAACTTGGTGGCGTAAGACATGATGCCGACGGCCTGATGCCCTGCGGCATCGAGTCCACGGCGGATCGCGCCGATGCGGCCGTCCATCATGTCCGAAGGTGCAATGATGTCGGACCCGGCATCGGCTTGGGCGACGGCTGCGCGCACCAGCTGATCGACGGTCTCGTCATTGACGATCTCGCCTTCGCGCAAAATCCCATCATGGCCATGGCTTGTGAAAGGATCGAGCGCCACATCGGTAATGATGCCGACATTGGGCACCGCCTTCTTGATGGCTGCCGTCGTCTGGTTGATCAGGTTGTCGGCGACCAGGATGTGCGAGCCGGTTTCGTCGCGCAGGCCCATATCGACATTTGGGAACGTGGCGATCGCCGGAATGCCGAGATCGGCGGCCTCCTTTGCCGCCTCCACCGCCTTGTCGATACTCATCCGGAAGACGCCGGGCATGGCGGCGATCGGGTCCATGATGTCGGAGCCGGGCACGACGAAGATCGGCCAGATCAGGTCGTCGACGGTCAGCCGGTTTTCCTGCACCATGCGTCGCTGCCAGTCTGCCTTGCGCAGGCGCCGCATGCGCCGATGGCCGGTTACGTCATCCACGGAATGGGTCCTGTCCGTCATCGTCTGATCCTTCGTCTTTTGCCGTCTTTGGTTGCTGCTGATAACATGACGCCTGCCGCTTGCAAAACGACCGTGTGTCGCAAGCGGCAGGGGAGGCTGCACTGCCGCTGCTGGCAGTCGCCAGGGGGAGGCCCTATCGTGGATGTCATGGAAGCTGATTCGCCGACCACCTCTCTCCGCAGCCTGACGGAGTTCATCTATATCCTGTTCCTGCGGCTCGTGGCGCTCGCCTGCCTGTGGTTCGGCCTGCAATACTGGGGCATGCTCGTCGGCTACAGCCATGGCGGCCTGGGACGCTTTGATCTTCTCTCCCTGCCGTGGCGCGTTGCAGCGGCTGGGCTTGCCGTCGTCTTCCCGGTGGCCGCCCTCGGCCTCTGGCTCGCCGGCTCCTGGGGGCCGGTCATGTGGCTGATCGCAGCCGGCGGTCAGGTCCTGATGTTTTCCGTCTGGCCCGACATCTTCGGAAGCAATATGCTGGCCATCGTCATGCATGTTTCCGTTGCGGTGCTGTATCTGGCGTTCCGCCTGGCGTTGTGGCTCGAAAGCCGCCACAAGCGGCAGACGATAACGGTTGATTTACCGTGATCGCACGACCGGCTTTGGTAAGCCTCTGTTAAGCCTGCGTTTTAAATAGAATTTTATGCGCATTGGATACTGTCCTCATCAAGGCGGGAGAAAAAACCAACACCGCCAAACAAAACAGTGAGGCAGATCGATATGAACACGAAGCTCAAGCCGCAGGCCGCCCCCCTTGATCCGCAGGAAGAAGCGATCCGCTCGCTTTACCTGGAATCCCTGCACCTGGTGGAACGTCTCCACCGCCGCCTTCTCGATGTCATCAAGGACGAATTCGACCGCAAGGGTCGCTCGGACGTCAACGCCATTCAGGCGCTGCTCCTGTTCAACATCGGCAATGCCGAACTGACCGCCGGCGAACTGCGCTCGCGTGGCTACTACCTCGGCTCGAACGTCTCCTACAACGTCAAGAAGCTCGTGGACCTCGGCTTCATCAACCATCAGCGCTCGCGTGTCGACCGTCGCTCGGTCCGCATCAGCCTGACGGATGCCGGCCAGGAAATCGCCGAAACCGTCGCAAAGCTCTACGAGCGCCACATCGGCTCGATCCAGAAGGTCGGCGGCATCGGCACGGACGAGTTCACCCAGATGAACAAGCTCCTGCAGCGCCTCGACCGCTTCTGGAACGACCAGATCCTCTACCGTCTCTAATCCACGAGAGGCTTCGACACCCACGCATTTCCTCCAGTCATGCGGTGGCACGAGAAGGCGCTAGGTCGCGGTTCATTCCGCACCGTAGCGCCTTGTCTCGTTTGGGCTTCGTGCCACCCTCAGCGGCCCGTGACGCGAAGGGATAACCCCGCGCCCCTGTGACCTGCCTGAGACTGCAACAGCGCCACGGGCACAACGGCAGGAGGATGCGGAAGGGCCGCTGTGCGGCGGGGCAGTAACACTTGCAGAGAAAACTAAGTATTCCTATATTCTGGTTGTTGATTTCAAGGCTCGATGCCGTTCATCCCAACCATCCTTGTTCTCATCACTTACTGGGCCCCTTTGGCCCCCATTAACAGGCTCTGCAAAGAAGTACTCATGGCCCTTGCGGTCGATTACCTTAAGGAGGCTCTAATGGAAGTTAGCATGCAGACGGTAATTTCAATCGCGGCACTGCGGGGCCTGTTAAAGGTGGATTGAAGAGGCCGAGTAAGTGGGAAAGAATTTTGAGGGACGATAAGGTGTCAGAGATGCCGTGAGGCCGTGAAACTCGGCCACCCCGCACCAGATTGAAAGGCTCCGGTTACGCCGGAGCCTTTTCGTTATTTTGAGACCTCCCTGACCTCGTAGCCGGAATGGATGATTTCAACAGTCTGCCATTCATCCGACTTTGCGTGGTCAGTTTCCGGTTGCCGGCGTCGATCCAAGCATCGGTTTGCGTCTCGTGCGTCTGGCCGATCGGCTTGCCGCTGTGATTGTCGTATATAGCGTACAGCAGGCATCTTGTCCCTCAACTCATTGCCAATCGGGAGCCCAAGCACCTTCCTGCCGCTTGCGCCGACGACAAACAGCGTTTTTCGACTGAAATTTTGTGGAAGTTCACACTTCGGTTGCCTGTTGTTCGGCAAGGTGCTGCGCGTACATCACTAAGTCTTTCCCATAGCTTGTTAACGTATAGATTTTTGCGGTAGTATTCTGCCGAGTTTGGAAACGGGTTACTTCAAGCAAGTTGTGGGCGGCGAGTTCTGCAGCGATGGCCTCCACAGCGTAATAACCATCAGCGATGAACTCGTAACTCCTCAGTAGTCGCTCGCCGACCTCCCAATTCTCGGAGCCTTTCGACAAGACAACATTCAATTCAAGAAGGGTTTGTAGCAAGTTGGGGACCGTTTGATCGGGGGGCTCCACAATGTCAACGATCTCCGTCAAGAGACGTTGTTTGAGCGCATCAATGCGGATGCGTACGTCAGCAGGTATTTTCAGCGTGTTAGCCGACAGCACCTGTTCAAGCTTAGCTTGCAAGGTACGCTTTTCTTCTGAAAGCGCCGCCAGTTCATCCATGACCTTGAAGCTTGGTACGATATCGGCACGAACCCACCCCGTGCGTGGTTTTTGGCGCATAAGCTCGTTCAATGCCATCGCCACTCGAGCAGCAAGGTCGTCGGGATTTTTCCAAAATTTTACAAGCTTCTGTTGGCAAAGGGCCCTGAAGTTCTCAACCTTGTCCTTCTTCTCGTACTCAACTCTGTCGGAAGGCCATGACTTACGTGCCAAAGGGTCAAGAAGAAAGCCGGCGACTGGAACACCTTGAGCTACAGCATATTCATATTCCATCTGTGTATAGCTCGTCCCGTCCTGTTCGGAGCCATAGCGTTCACCGACGATCACTACGTAATAGTCACTCTCGTCAATCCGCCGCTTGATGTAGTCCCACTGAGTATCATCGCTAGCTTGGAACGCCTCCATCCCGACCGGAATGTGACCTATGTTCAATATTGCCTCGATAGTGGCGCGCCGCTCATCTTGCAAATCAATGAACGTTGAACTTACAAAGATTTGATATTTCACGTCCACCGGGAAAATCCTTAAGATATAGATTTGCATACAATAGTATATTTTCTGATTGGGGGTAGCTTTTGGTTGCTGCAATCCACAACCAGAACCGATGCGCATGAAAGTCGCTTGCTTCAGGGTAAGTCCGCCTCGTTGCTGGATAAACTGCTTCGCGCCAACATTCTTATCAATGCACCTCAATTCCGTAGCGGATGGGTAAGCGATTTTCGTGCCAACAAGATTTCAATGTCCAGCAATTCTGGCTGTAGGCCGCTTCTGGAACGACCAGATCCTCTACCGTCTCTGAGCCTTGCCGCTCAACGACCTCCAGACAGCGATCCACCGCGCCAAACCGGACGCTTCCTTGCGAAGCGGCCGGTTTAGTCGTTGTTCGGTCACAACCCTTTCGCACTCGCACACGCTCTCGTGACACAACCTCTTGGTGACACGAATTGGCCATATTGATATGGGACCGCCGGGCGAGCGGAGTGTGCGGCAGTGTCGCCTCCCAAACACCCAACAACGAGCTGGCACGCCCTTTTTGGCGGCGCTTTGTTAACCATGAAGCGGTATGCGTCTGGTTCTGGTTCAGGATGAAACGGTAGGGAATATGTCGAAGAAAACGGGAATCGTTGATCTTTCACGGCGGTCGTTGCTGCGCGGTGCTGCTGCAATGAGTGTCGCGGCTATCGCCGGTCAGGCCGCTGCACAGACGGCGGTGGATGAATTGATCAATGCTCCGCGCCGCGGCAACTGGGACGATCAGTTCGATGCGCAGGCTTCGCGCACGACCGCGGCGGTTGTTTCCAACACCGCGATGCTCAGCCCCACCAGCCTGATGAACATTCAGCAGGCCATCGGCCAGTATCAGATGATCGTGTCGAATGGCGGCTGGCCGCAGGTCAATCCGTCGGTCAAGCTGCAGCTTGGTGTGATGGACCCGTCGGTCCAGGCCCTGCGCCAGCGCCTGATGGTCGCCGGCGACCTACCGCAGGAAGCCGGTATGTCGAACTCCTTCGACAGCTATGTCGACGGCGCCGTCAAGCGTTTCCAGGCCCGTCACGGTCTGCCGGAAGACGGCGTGATCGGCGAATTCACGCTGAAGGCGCTTAACATTCCGGCCGACATGCGGCTCAACCAGCTGAACGTGAACTTCCAGCGCCTGCAGGACACGCTCGCAAAGCCGCTTGAGAACCGCTACATCGTTGTCAATATTCCGGCGGCCTATGTGGAGGCTGTCGAGAGTGACCAGGTCGCTTTGCGCAACACCGCGATCGTTGGCCGCATCAGCCGCCCGTCGCCGCTGGTCAGCTCCAAGGTGTCGGACATCATCCTCAATCCCTACTGGACCGCGCCGCGCTCGATTGTCGAAAAGGACATCGTGCCGCTCATGCAGAAGGATCCGACCTATCTGACGCGCAACGCCATCCGCCTGATCGACGGCAATGGCAATGAGGTAGCTCCAGAGAGCGTCGACTGGTTCGCGCCCAAGGCCCCGAACCTCACGTTCCGCCAGGATCCGGGCAAGATCAACGCGATGTCGTCGACGAAGATCAACTTCCCGAGCCCCGACGGCGTCTACATGCACGACACACCGACGCAAGGCCTGTTCAACAAGCTGATGCGCTTCGAATCCTCGGGCTGCGTGCGTATCCAGAACGTCCGCGACGTCGTCGTCTGGGTTCTCAAGAACACCCCCGGTTGGAACCGCCAGCAGATCGAGCGTGTCATCGCCAGCCGCGTCAACACCCCCATCAAGGTCGCTGACGAGATCGGCGTGCACTGGGTCTACCTCACCGCCTGGTCGCCCAAGCAGGGCGTTGTGCAGTTCCGCGACGATATCTACCAGTTGGATGGCGATGCTCAGTTGGCGCTGCAGACCAATATCGGTCAGGAGCAGGCAAGCGGCTCCATCGACGACGACATCCTGCCGCAATAAGCAGGACCCTTTGCTAGCAGAGATTGCACAGCCGCGTCCCCCGGGCGCGGCTTTGCCTATTTGTCGCAGGTCCCGACCCCATGGCCGCGCCAATTGATCCGCAAATGTCGTTCTCCGTATTGCTCTCGTGACTGCGGAAGTTTAAGACCCCACAGCATCAAACGCTTTTGAGGAGCCAGCGATCATGTCGAACAACGATGCCTTCTTTTCTCGTTCTCTCGCCGATACCGACCCGGACATTTTCGGTGCGATCGAGAAGGAACTCGGTCGTCAACGTCATGAGATCGAGCTGATCGCCTCTGAAAACATCGTCTCCCGCGCCGTGCTCGAAGCCCAGGGCTCGATCATGACGAACAAGTATGCGGAAGGCTATCCGGGCAAGCGCTACTATGGCGGCTGCCAGTTCGTCGACATCGCGGAAGAACTCGCCATCGAACGCGCCAAAAAGCTCTTCGGCGTCAACTTCGCCAACGTTCAGCCGAACTCCGGTTCGCAGATGAACCAGGCGGTCTTCCTGGCGCTCCTGCAGCCGGGCGACACCTTCATGGGCCTCGACCTGAACTCGGGCGGTCACCTGACCCATGGTTCGCCGGTCAACATGTCCGGCAAGTGGTTCAACGTCGTCTCGTACGGTGTTCGCGAAGACGATCACCAGCTCGACATGGACGACGTTGCCGAAAAGGCCCGCACCCACAAGCCGAAGCTGATCATTGCCGGCGGCACCGCTTACTCCCGCATCTGGGACTGGAAGCGTTTCCGCGAGATCGCCGACGAAGTCGGCGCTTACCTGATGGTGGACATGGCCCATATCGCCGGCCTCGTCGCCGGTGGCCAGCATCCGTCGCCGTTCCCGCACTGCCATGTCGCGACCTCCACGACCCACAAGTCGCTGCGCGGCCCGCGTGGCGGCATGATCCTCACCAACGACGAGGATCTGGCGAAGAAGTTCAATTCGGCCGTCTTCCCGGGTCTCCAGGGTGGTCCGCTGATGCATGTCATCGCCGCCAAGGCCGTCGCCTTCGGCGAAGCGCTGAAGCCCGAGTTTAAGGACTATGCCGCCCAGGTCGTCAAGAACGCCAAGACCCTGGCCGAAACGCTGATCAGCCACAATCTCGATATCGTCTCCGGCGGTACCGACAACCACCTGATGCTGGTCGACCTGCGCAAGAAGAATGCGACGGGCAAGCGTGCGGAAGCCGGCCTCGGCCGCGCCTACATCACCTGCAACAAGAACGGCATCCCCTTCGACCCGGAAAAGCCCTTCGTCACCTCGGGTATCCGTCTCGGCACGCCGGCTGGAACCACCCGCGGCTTCAAGGAAGCGGAGTTCAAGGAAATCGGCAACCTGATCGTCGAAGTGCTGGATGGTCTGAAGGTCGCCAATTCCGACGAAGGCAATGCTTCGGTTGAAGCCGCCGTTCGTGACAAGGTTGTGGCCCTGACGGACCGCTTCCCCATGTACCCCTACATGTAAGGTCGACGGCTGATGCGCTGCCCTTTTTGTGGCTCGGACGAGACTCAGGTCAAGGATTCGCGACCGGCGGAGGACAACACCTCCATTCGCCGGCGGCGGATCTGCCCCGATTGCGGCGGTCGCTTCACCACCTTCGAACGGGTCCAACTGCGCGAGCTGATGGTCCTGAAGAAGACGGGCCGCAAGGCCCCCTTCGCCCGAGACAAGCTGGTGCGCTCGTTCCAGATAGCGCTGCGCAAGCGGCCGGTCGACAACGAGCGCATCGAGCGAGCCGTGTCCGGCATCGTCCGGCGCCTCGAAAGCTCGGGCGAGACCGAAATCTCCTCCGAGGAAATCGGCCTGCAGGTTCTGGAAGCGCTGAAGACGCTCGACGACGTCGCTTTCGTGCGCTACGCCTCTGTCTACCGCGACTTCTCGCATGCAGAAGACTTCGAAAACGTGATTGCAGAGATCAACGCCAAGATCTCGCGCGACAGCGTCGCGGACTAGGTCGTGTCGATCACGGCGATCGACGAAGCCTTCATGCGCGAAGCGATTGCGCTGTCTCTCACGCATGTCGGGCGCACCGGCTCCAATCCCTCCGTCGGTTGCCTGATCGTGAAGGACGGCCGCATTGTCGGTCGCGGTGTTACGGCGCCGGGAGGACGACCTCATGCGGAGCCGCAGGCGTTGGCCGAAGCCGGCGACGAAGCGCGCGGCGCGACCGCCTATGTCACCCTCGAACCCTGTTCCCACCACGGCAAAACGCCACCCTGTGCAAACGCCATCGTTGCGGCCGGCATTGCGCGGGTGGTGGTCGCCGTGGCCGATCCGGATCCCCGCGTCTCGGGGCAGGGTCTGAAGATCCTCGCCGATGCCGACATCGAAGTGACGATCGGCATTCTCCAGAAGGAAGCGCGTCGCGCCATGGGAGGTTACCTCACGCGCCAGACGAAGGGACGTCCGCAAGTGACCCTGAAACTTGCGGTATCCTCCGATGGCATGCTGGGCAAACTGGGTGCGGGACAGATTGCCATCACGGGCTTTGAATCCAAAGAGGAGGTGCACAGGCTGCGTGCCGCAAGCGATGCCATTCTCGTTGGTATCGGTACCGCTTTGGCCGACGATCCGGAGCTGACGGTTCGGTTGCCCGGCATGGAGGGAGCCTCTCCGATCAGGATCGTGCTCGACCGCCGCGCCGAACTTCCAGCCTCATCGAAGCTGGCCAAATCAGCCAGAGACGTGCCGGTGCTGCTGGCGGTCGCACCTTCGGCCATCGGTAACCGCAAGGCGCTGGAAGGGCTGGGGGTAGAGATCGTGGAGACCACGGGACTCGAAGACCTTCTGCATATCCTCGCGGAACGGGGGATATCCTCACTGATGGTGGAAGGTGGAGCGCGTGTTGCGGGCGATCTGCTGGCGCAAGGCCTGGTCGACCGCATCCATCTTTACACGGGAGACGCCGTCGTCGGGGAGGGGGGCATCGCATCCCCCATCACCCGAGAATTTCGCCCGGCGGGCTTCGTGCTTCTGGAAGAGAAAACCTTTGGCCGGGATAGCCGGCAGATTCTGGAGCGACTGCCGGTGTCTGCCTGGCTTTAGCGCCAGAATAGCATGATCAGAATGATGATCGGGATCGGCACGCCGACCAGCCACATAAGAATACCACGACCCATGGGAGCCTCCTTTATCCGGTGAGTGAAAGAGCGCCTGGGCCTCTTTCGTAGATCGGAAACACGAATGGTCGTGAAATTGTTCCGCCCTCGCTTCAGCGGCCAGGCCCCACGCTGGGCTCGCACGGGGTCTGTGCCAAACTGGGGGTTCGGATTAGCGGAGATAGAAGGTAACACTTCCGTCTGCCGCAGTTTCGGCCCCGACGATATTGTCGAGCTCGACATTCTGAGCCTGCAGCTTCCGCGACAGCGCCGGATTGGCAATGACTGAGGCCTGGACGAGGCGTGCCTCATGGGATTGCGGCGTGACATTGGCGAACGGAGGTTCGCTATGGTCGTCCCGGAGCGACTCGATCAGGACCACGTTATACGCGCTGGGAGAAAGCCTTGTGATCGTGGTCTCGAGTTGCTGCTCGGGCTCTGTGCCCGGGTGCGGCATGGCAGCGTAGCTGTCTGCACCAAAGGCGATCGTCGAGAGAGCGGAGGCACTGAAGAGTGTTGCAAAGCGGTTCATGGTCTTGATCCTTTCGAGCATGAGCGATGGCGGGGGATTCCGTCGCGCGCTTGCAGAGAAAGAAATTGGTGTTGAAGGAAACCCGTTTCCAGATCTTAACTCATTGAATTCCATTAAACTTTCTTCATCATGCACGCCCGATTTCTGCCTGCATTAGAGAGGCTGGAATAACAGCTGCGGCGCTGGCTGGCCTTCTGTCGGTATAGCCGTGCGTGTCAGGCGCAGCTGTCGTGACGGAAAAATGCTTGCCTTCCTCCGGACGGCATGGTTTGACCGCGTTTCTGGCGTCCACAGCGCCGCAATCACATTCAGGATCAGGATCTGACCATGGTAAACAAGACGGCTTCGCCGCATTTGCTGATCGTTGAGGCGCGCTTCTATGACGACATGTCGGACGCTCTGCTGGACGGTGCCAAATATGCTTTGGAAGAGGCCGGTGCGACCTACGACGTCATCACCGTGCCGGGCGCGCTGGAAATCCCGCCGGCCATCGCCATGGCGCTTGATGCGGCCGATGATGATGGCACCCAGTATGACGGTTTCGTCGCCCTTGGAATGGTCATTCGCGGCGAGACCTATCACTTCGATATCGTCGCCAATGAATCTTCGCGTGCGCTGATGGATCTGGCGGTTTCGGAATCGCTGGCGATCGGCAACGGCATCATGACCGTCGAGAATGACGATCAGGCCTGGGCACGTGTCCGTCGTTCCGACAAGGACAAGGGCGGCTTTGCCGCGCGCGCGGCGCTCTCGATGATCGCCTTGAAGAAGAAGCTGGGTGGCTGAGTGATGTCGGACGAAGACAAGCATCCGGTGAAACCGGCAAACCAGCGCGGTGCAGCGCGCCTTGCAGCTGTGCAGGCACTCTACCAGATGGACATTGCCGGATCGGGTGTTCTCGAAGTGGTGGCCGAATACGAAATCCACAGACTCGGCCAGGAAGTCGACGGGGAGACCTATCTGAAGGCGGATGCCTCCTGGTTCCGGTCTATCGTCGCCGGCGTTGTGCGCGATCAGACCAAGATCGATCCCCTGATCCGTCAGTCCCTGCAGGACGACTGGTCGCTGTCGCGTATGGATAGCACGGTCCGCGCCATCCTGCGCGCCGGCGCCTTCGAACTGATCGAGCGCAAGGATGTGCCCATCGCGGTCATCGTGACGGAATATGTCGAGATCGCGCAGGCCTTTTTTCCGGACGACGAGCCGAGACTGGTCAACGCCGTTCTCGACCGCATTGCGAAGCAGGTTCGCGCTCCGGCGCAGAAATAAGGTGGGTGACATGAGCGGAGCGGCGCTGGCAGGGCTCGATGGGCAATTGTCGACAGCCAGGCGAAATGTCGGTCTGCTCGCCGTCGCCCAGGCGATCCTTGGCTCTGCCCCGCCACTAGCCTTTTCAGTCGGAGGTCTCGCAGGCTTCCAGATGCTTGGCGCTGACAAGTCGCTGGCAACAGCGCCGCTGACCGGCTTCAACATCGGCGTGGCCGTCGGCGCCATTGCCGTGGCGACCGCTTCACGCTTTCTCGGTCGTCGCGAAAGCTTCATGGTCGGCGCTCTTGCGGGCGCGCTGGGCAGCGCGCTTGCCGCCTTCGCGTTGGTCCGCTCGGATTTCTGGCTCTTTGCCTTTTCTCTGGTCTTGATGGGACTTTCGGGCGGCTTCACCCAAAAGATCCGCTTTGCGGCCGCCGATGCCTCGCCGAGCTTCTACAAGGGCAAGGCGATTTCCTGGATCCTGGCGGCTGGCATCGTCTCGGCAATTGTCGGGCCGCAGATCGCTATCTGGCTCAAGGATGCGCTTCAACCCGTCACCTTCGCCGGCGCCTTTCTCGGCCTCGTGCCGCTCTTGCTCTGCGCGATTGCCGTATTGTTCTTCCTCAAGCTGCCACCGCTTGTCAGCAAGGCAGGCACGCTCAGCGAACCGACCCGTCCGCTGCGCGAGATCGTCATGACGCAGCGGTTCATGACAGGCATGGTCTGCGGCATCGGGACCTATGCGCTGATGACCTTCATGATGACGGGCGCACCGCTCGCCATGGTCGTTGGCTGCGGCTTCTCGTCCGATCTCGCCACCCTCGGCATCCAGTGGCACGTCATTGCCATGTTCGCCCCGAGCTTCTTCACCGGTGTGTTGATCAGCCGTTTCGGACCGGAAAAGATCGTGGCCATGGGCCTCCTGATCCTGATGGCTTGCGCCGTCGTCGCCCATTGGGGCATCGCGCTGTGGAACTTCTGGGGCGCTTTGGTGCTGCTCGGGATTGGCTGGAATTTCGGCTTCATCGGTGCAACCGCGATCGTTGCCTCCAGTTACCGTCCGTCGGAGGCGGACAAGGTGCAGGGTTTCCACGACATCATCCTCTTCTCGACAGTGGCGCTCTCCTCCTTCTCCTCTGGCAAGGTCTTCACCGCCTATGGCTGGTCGGTCATGAATCTTCTGATCTGGCCCGTGACTCTGCTCTGCCTCGTGCTCATTCTGCTACAGCTGCGCGCAGTCTCCCGCCGCGCTGCCTAAGTTCCCTTCGCGACGCAAAATTTGCGCTCTTGACGCAACGATAACCGCGACGCAATCTCGCCTCGCGTCGACGGGTCTCGGAGGAGGGGGCCCGAGTCTGCGTGACACCGCCCGCGATGAGTGAGGCGCGGGCAATACGGGAGGGTATTGCGAATGACGGTTCTTCTAGGCGTAATTTTATGCGGGCTTCTGTCCGTGGTCTACGCGGGCTGGGCGACACGCTCGGTTCTGGCGTCGGATCAAGGCAATGCCCGAATGCAGGAAATTGCAGGCTATATTCGCGAGGGTGCTCAGGCTTACCTCACTCGGCAATACCTGAACATTGCGATCGTCGGCGCCGTCGTTTTCGTCGGCACATGGTTTCTCCTGTCCGGCTCAGCGGCCATCGGCTTCCTGATCGGCGCAGTTCTGTCCGGTGCGGCCGGCTTCATCGGCATGCATGTCTCCGTCCGCGCCAACGTGCGCACAGCTCAGGCCGCATCACACAGCCTTTCGGCGGGTCTCGACATCGCGTTCAAGTCGGGCGCGATCACCGGCATGCTGGTGGCTGGCCTCGCGCTTCTCGGCGTCTCCATCTATTTCTACGTGCTGACGGCCATTCTCGGCCATGAAAGCGGTTCGCGCGAAGTCATCGATGCACTGGTTGCCCTCGGTTTCGGCGCGTCGCTGATCTCGATCTTCGCCCGTCTGGGCGGCGGTATCTTCACCAAGGGAGCAGACGTCGGCGGGGACCTCGTCGGCAAGGTCGAAGCCGGTATTCCGGAAGACGATCCGCGTAACCCGGCCACCATTGCAGATAACGTTGGCGACAATGTCGGCGACTGCGCGGGCATGGCGGCCGACCTGTTCGAGACCTATGCCGTCTCGGTCGTTGCAACCATGGTGCTTGCTGCGATCTTCTTTGCCGGCTCCGCAGCTCTCGACATCACCATGGTCTATCCGCTCGCGATCTGCGGCGCCTGCATCATCACCTCGATCATCGGCACCTTCTTCGTCAAGCTCGGCACAAACGGTTCGATCATGGGCGCCCTCTACAAGGGCCTGATCGTCACCGGTCTTTTGTCGATCGCCGGGCTGGCGCTCGCCACCTCGCTCACGGTCGGTTGGGGAACCATCGGCACCGTGGCGGGCACGGAAATCACCGGTCTCAACCTGTTCTTCTGCGGCATTCTCGGTCTGGTCGTCACCGCCCTGATCGTCGTCATCACCGAATACTACACCGGCACCAACAAGCGCCCGGTCAATTCGATCGCCCAGGCCTCGGTCACCGGTCATGGCACAAACGTCATCCAGGGCCTTGCGGTCTCGCTGGAATCGACGGCATTGCCCGCCATCGTCATCGTCGGCGGCATCGTCTCGACCTACCAGCTCGCCGGTCTCTTCGGAACGGCCATCGCCGTCACCACCATGCTCGGCCTCGCCGGCATGATCGTGGCGCTTGATGCCTTCGGCCCGGTCACCGACAATGCCGGCGGCATTGCTGAGATGGCCCATCTGCCGCCGGAGGTTCGCAAGTCCACTGATGCGCTCGATGCGGTCGGCAACACCACCAAGGCCGTCACCAAGGGCTACGCGATCGGCTCCGCCGGGCTCGGCGCGCTGGTTCTCTTCGCGGCGTATTCGAACGATCTCGCCTACTTCGCAGCCAACAGCGCACAGTATCCGTATTTCGCCGACATGGGCGCGATCTCCTTTGATCTCTCCAACCCTTACGTCGTCGCGGGCCTGATCTTCGGTGGCCTCATCCCCTATCTTTTCGGGGGTATCGCCATGACGGCCGTTGGCCGTGCTGCCGGCTCAATCGTCGAGGAGGTGCGCCAGCAGTTCCGCAACAAGCCGGGGATCATGCAAGGGACGGAGAAGCCGGACTACGGCCGCGCCGTCGACATCCTGACCAGGGCGGCAATCAAGGAGATGGTCATCCCGTCACTTCTGCCGGTTCTGGCCCCGCTCGTTGTCTATTTCGGCGTACTCCTCATCTCCGGCTCCAAGGCTTCCGCCTTCGCAGCGCTCGGAGCCTCGCTGCTCGGCGTTATCGTCAATGGCTTGTTCGTCGCCATTTCCATGACGTCGGGTGGCGGTGCCTGGGACAATGCGAAGAAGAGCTTCGAAGACGGTTTCATCGACAAGGACGGAGTGAAGCATCTGAAGGGATCGGACGCGCACAAGGCCTCCGTGACCGGCGACACCGTCGGTGATCCCTACAAGGATACCGCGGGACCTGCGGTGAACCCGGCGATCAAGATCACCAACATCGTGGCCCTGCTGCTGCTCGCAGTCCTCGCGCACTGAGCGCCAGCGATCTCCAGAAAAAAAGAAACCGCGGAAGGCAACTTCCGCGGTTTCTTTGTATTCGGATCTGCGCTGCGGCTTAGTTGCCGAAGCCGCCGCCGCCGAGAATGTTCTTGACGCTGTTGGCGGCTCCGCCGCCGCCCGAAAGCAGCTGCTGCAGGAAAGTGAGGTCGCGGCCGCCGGTCGGCGTGGTACGGGAAATCGTGTCGAAGACCTTGCCGTCCTGGAGCGTGTAGTTCGCCTCCTGGGTGACGATGCCGTCCTTGTCGAAATAGATGGCCAGGATCTGCTGCTCGACCAGCTTCTGCTTCATGAAGGCAACCGAGCGGACGCGCTTCTGCGAGATGTAATAAAACACTTCGCCGTCGAAGGTCGCGGTGGTCGAGGGCGTGCCGAGTGACAGCAGCACCTGCTCGCGGCTGGAACCGACCGGCACCAGATCAAGAGCTGCCTGGTCCACCACATAGCCGTTGTGGAACACTTCGGACGTCGTGCAGCCGGAAAGACCGGCAAGGGCAAGAGCGAGAGCCACGGCCGTGGAGTTCATCAGCTTCCTGTCCGCTTTAAAAATCCGAATGTTCACGCACGACTCTCCCATGACTGTCGACGGCAACCGGAAGGATGCCGGGTCGCTTCTGCGCATAGCATTGTGGCCTTTCCGGGGAAGGGCCGTCCAATCGCCAACGCTGCCTTCTTTCCCGCCACTTTGCCGATGGAAGCGGCAGGGTGAGGGGAGAACGGCATTGCAATTCACGTCTGCTTCGGTAAACCAGCTTTCGCAATCATGCAACATGAGCACGACCGGGCCCGGGCCATCGGCCGTCTCTTTTTGGTGGAATTGAATGGTATTCGGTTTCTTCCGTCAGAAAAGAAACAATCAGGCAATCGTCGAGCGGCAATACGCCGCCTTGACGTCGGCCGCGCGTACGCCTGCCTTCTATCTCGACATGAATGCTCCCGACACCGTCATGGGTCGGTTCGAAATGCTGACGATCATGCTGATTCTCTATTTCCGCCGCACCGCCCGGTCGGACCGGAGCGGACAGGAGATCGCGCAGAACATCATCGACGCCTTTTTTGAGGATGTCGATCATTCGATCCGCGAACTCGGTGTCGGCGATCCGGGCGTGCCTAAACGCATGAAGAAGCTTGCCAGCATGTATTACGGTCGGCTTGAATCCTATGCTGGCGCACTCGACAAGGGTGACCATGAGGCGCTGGCAGCGGCACTGGCGCGCAATCTTCACCCTGAAGTCATCCCGGCGCCCGAAATGAGGGCACTGGCAGACTGGATGTTTACCGCAGAAGAGGCGCTCTCCCTGGTGGAAGAGCCGGAGATCGAGACGGGCATGGCGCGAATCGCCGTGCCTGTCAGCTAAGACCTCCGCAGGTGGTACCAGCGCGGGGCTGCCGCAGGCTGCCTGCAACGGACAGAGGAATACCCGATGAGCAACAGACAATCCGACGAGCCCGCCGAATTCACCTACCGCGTCAAGGTCGGACATGTTTCGGCAAATCCTGTGCAGGTTCGCGTTGAAGCCGATGCGCGTGAACGCGCCGGTCTGGCAGAACTTTGGGAAGTGGAGGCGGTTAACCGCCTGGCGGCCGAATTGCAGATCGCACGCTGGAAAAAGGATGGTGTCCGCATCAAGGGTCACGTCTCAGGCGAGATCGTTCAATCCTGTGTGGTGACGCTTGAGCCTGTCGTTTCAGCCATCGAACAGGAGATCGATCAGATCTTCGTGCCGGAGGGGTCGAAACTCGCCCGCATCGTGCTGGACGGCGCCGGCGAAATGGTGCTCGATCCCGATGGACCGGATCTGCCTGAGACCTTTGTTGGTGATACCATCGACGCCGGAGCGCTGATCGCCGAATTCGCCGCCCTAGACATCGATCCTTATCCCAAGAAGCCCGGCGTCCAGTTCGCCGGCCATATCGAAAGTGAGCCGGAAGAAGAGAAGAAACCATCTCCCTTTGCCGTTCTCAAGGACTGGAAAAAGGATTGATGATCCCCCATCTGCGCCCGTGGGTGGGTTGTGCCGTCATTGAAAAGCGGTATTTTGACCGAAATTTCGCTGGCCAGCGATCAACAAGGGTCAGGTTTAAGTGATCAGAATTTCTCTCGACGTCATGGGCGGCGACTTCGGTCCCGAAGTCACGATACCAGGAGCGGCCAAGGCGCTGGAACGTCACCCGGAGGTCACCTTCCTCCTGTTCGGCCAGCAGGAGCGCTGCTTGCCGATTCTGGCGCAGTTCCCCAAGCTTAAGGACAAGTCTGTCTTTCACCACTGCGAAGTGTCGGTCGGCATGGACGAGAAGCCGAGCCAGGCGCTGCGCCGTGGCCGCTATGTCTCTAGCATGTGGCGCTCGATCGAGGCGGTGAAGACCGGCCAGGCGGACGTTGCCGTCTCCGCTGGCAATACCGGCGCACTGATGGCCATGGCCAAGTTCTGCCTGCGCACCATGGCGACCATCGAGCGCCCGGCGATTGCCGCCATCTGGCCAACACTCTCGGGCGAAAGCATCGTCCTGGACGTCGGTGCCGGCATCGGCGCCGATGCGCAGCAATTGCTCGATTTCGCCGTAATGGGCGGCGCCATGGCCCGTGCGCTGTTCGAGCTGGAGAAGCCGCTCGTCGGTCTGCTTAATGTGGGCGTCGAGGAAATCAAGGGACAGGAAGAGGTCAAGGAAGCGGGTCGCCTCATCCGCGAGGCCGGCCTCGACACAATCGACTATTACGGCTTCGTTGAAGGCGACGATCTGGGCAAGGGTACGGTTGACGTCGTGGTGACCGAAGGCTTTACCGGCAATATCGCACTGAAGACGGCGGAAGGCACGGCCAAGCAGATCGCTGAATATCTGCGCGCGGCCATGTCCCGCACCTGGATGGCCAAGCTTGGCTACATCCTCGCCAAGGGTGCCTTCGACCGCGTTCGCGAGAAGTTGGACCCGCGCAAGGTCAATGGCGGCGTTTTCCTCGGCCTGAACGGCATCGTCATCAAGAGCCACGGTGGCACCGATGCGGAAGGTTTTGCCGCAGCCGTCGATGTCGGTTATGACATGGCCCGCAACGGCCTGACGCAGAAGATCGAAAACGACTTGAAGAAATATCACGCGCGGCAGCCGGCTCCGGCAAGCCCTGAAAATGCGTGACGACAAGGCAGGAAACACGATGATCCGTTCAGTAGTTCGCGGGTTCGGAGCTTCGCTCCCGAAGCGGGTGGTCACCAATCGCGACCTCGAAGACATGGTCGAGACGTCGGACGAATGGATCGTCCAGCGCACCGGCATCCGCCAGCGTTATATCGCAGGCGAGGGGGAAACCACCGCGTCGCTGGGAGCGGCCGCCGCCGAGCAGGCACTGCAGCGTTCGGGCCTTACCGCTGATGACATCGACCTCATCATCTGTGCGACTTCGACACCCGACAACACCTTTCCGGCAACGGCCGTCAACATCCAGAACCGTCTGGGAATGACCCATGGCTTTGCCTTTGACGTCCAGGCCGTCTGTTCGGGTTTCGTCTACGCCATGGCGACGGCCGATCTCTACATCAAAGGCGGCATGGCAAAGCGCGTGCTGGTCATCGGCGCGGAGACCTTCTCGCGTATCCTAGACTGGACGGACCGCACCACCTGCGTGCTGTTCGGCGATGGCGCGGGCGCGGTCGTTCTGGAAGGCCAGGAGGGCGAGGGCACGCTCGCCGACCGCGGCATCCTGACGTCCAACCTGCGATCCGATGGCACCCATCGGGAGAAGCTCTACGTTGATGGCGGTCCCTCGACCACCGGCACGGTCGGCCATCTGCGCATGGAAGGCCGGGAAGTCTTCAAGCATGCCGTCGGCATGATCACCGACGTCATCGAAGCTGCCTTCGACGCCACCGGCACGACCGCCGCCGACATCGACTGGCTGGTGCCGCATCAGGCCAACAAGCGCATCATCGACGGCTCGGCGAAGAAACTGGGCATCCCGGACGAGAAGGTCGTGATCACCGTCGACCAGCACGGAAACACCTCTGCGGCCTCTATTCCGCTTGCTCTCGCGGTTGCGGCCGGCGATGGTCGCATCAAGCCCGGCGATCTCGTGATGCTGGAAGCCATGGGCGGTGGTTTCACCTGGGGCGCGGTCCTGCTGCGCTGGTAGTTCCAAAAAGAGTAAATATTGCGCACCAACAAGAGCTTGACCGTCGCCGTTAAGGACAATAGGTTCTTCCGAATTCAACAAGATCATTGATTTAGGCGGGCGAGAACTATGGCCGGGAAGACAGTGACACGTGCGGATCTGGCAGAATCAGTCTTTCGCAAGGTCGGTCTTTCGCGGACGGAGTCTGCGGAGCTGGTCGAAACGGTAATCGACGAGATCTGCAACGCCATCGTGCGTGGCGAATCCGTAAAATTGTCCTCCTTCGCAACCTTCCAGGTTCGCAGCAAAAACGAGCGCATCGGTCGCAACCCGAAGACCGGCGAGGAAGTGCCGATCTCGCCGCGCCGGGTCATGACCTTCAAGGCCTCCAACGTCTTGAAGCAGCGCATACTGCGCGCCCACATCGCCCGCAAGGCCAAGCAGAAGCCGGCCAATCCGGCGGCATGATACGGCCAAAATCGGTGGAGTATCGCTCCATCCGTCATAGATCGCTTGAAAAATCTGTCCCAAATCGTTGAAATAACGGGCGAGTCGCGCAGGCCCTTGCGCATCGCCCGTGGAGCATGGTCATGCAGTTGGACAAGAGCCCCGATGCCTTCCGCACCATCAGCGAAGTCGCGGACGATCTCGACCTGCCGCAGCATGTCCTTCGCTTCTGGGAGACCCGTTTTCCCCAGATCAAGCCGCTGAAACGCGGCGGCGGGCGTCGCTATTATCGGCCTGACGATGTCGAACTGCTGAAGGGCATTCGCCATCTGCTGTATGATCAGGGCTATACGATCAAGGGCGTCCAGAAGCTCCTCAAGACCAACGGCAACAAGTTCGTCATGGCGGTCGCGACCGGTGATGTCGCGACCATGGAAGCGCTTGTGGCCGCGAGTTCGGCCAAGACGGAAGATCCGCGCGTGGCCCTCGACGACGATCAGGTTGTCGGCCGCCCGAAGGTGCGCGCGAGCGGCCGCTTCTTCGGCTTCGGCGGATCAACTGATGACGCGTCGGAGATTTCCCTCGGCAAGGGCTCGATCGCCAAGGAGGACCGCGCTTTGCTGCAGGAAGCCCTGTTCGATCTCTTGGAATGCAAGCGCCTGCTCGATCAGGTGCGCTGATCTTTGTCCGCCGCTTGGCGATCACGGTGTGCCTGGAGTTCCCCAAGGGAACAGAGGCAGCCGAAAGACGTTGAGGGAACATCACGAACCGTGAGAGGTCCCATGAAACGTTTCATCGCCGCCGCCCTTCTCGTCGCCACGCCTGCATTTGCCCAGACACCGTCTCCCGCACCCCGCGCCACGGAAACCGCAGCTCGACCGCAGACGGTCGAGGATGCTTGCATCTTCGTGGCAAAAAGCGTGCTGATGGTGAAGGAGCTGAAGGTTGGCGTTGTTCAGGCCTTCCCGGATCTGACACCGCCCGGCGCGCGCCTGACTTACTCCACCCGAATGGACGCAGGCGAGGGTGACATCACCGACGAGATCGAATGCCAGTTCGACACGGGGACCAATCCCAAACAGGTCACGCGCTTTTGCATGGACTCGACCTGCTATGCCTCCGACAGCGAAGATCCGGAAGATCGCCGCCGCTTCGAAGAGGTACAGGCGCTGATGCAGCGGTTGAAGTAAGGCGGAGGAAATTTTCAGCACCCGCGACTTTCCCCTTGCACCCGCATGTCTGACTATCTAAAGGGAACGTGCCGTTTAGGCAGGTCGGGGCGTAGCGCAGCCCGGTAGCGCACTTGACTGGGGGTCAAGGGGTCGTGGGTTCAAATCCCGCCGCCCCGACCAATCTCTTCCTTGATATCCCAGCAAATTTCTCTTCATATCTTACCGGAAAGACGGGTTTGTCATCCGGGCGTCCTAGTAATGCTGCACCGCAGCATTACATCCGATCTTCACGCCAGTCGAAAGAGATCGCCACCATGCGTTTCAAGACCCCCCTGTCTCCGCTGTCAGCCCTTCTCAAGGGGCAGCGTCGTTGGCGCAAGCTGGTGAAGGACGCCTTCCCGGCAATTGGATTGGCGAAGCCCCCGAGGACCGCGCCCAAAGCGAAGGCGCGTCCCGCAGCCTCCCGCGCAGCGCTGGTCGAAGTCCACGCTTTCGGCAGCAATCCCGGGCGCCTGCGGATGTTCGAGTTCGTGCCGGCTCTTAAGCGCGACCCACCGACTTTGGTGGTGGTTCTCCACGGCTGTCTGCAGACGGCGCAGCAGTTCGACAAGGGCAGCGGCTGGAGCCGCATGGCTCGTGACAAGGGCTTCGTGCTGCTCTATCCGGAGCAGACCAGGGAGAACAACCACAACCTCTGCTTCAACTGGTTCCGGCCAAGTTCCGTGGCGCGTGACCGCGGAGAACTGATGTCGATTCGCCAGATGGTGGACAACTGCGCCCGTCGCCACAACATTCCCTCCAGCCGCATCTTTGTTCAGGGGCTTTCTGCCGGTGGCGCCATGGCCGGGGCGCTCCTCGCGACTTATCCGGAGGCCTTCGCTGCAGGACAAATTGTCGGAGGCCTGCCCTATGGGGCAGCGCGCGATGCGATGTCGGCCCTGCATGTGATGAGATCAGGGGCCAGTCGCTCGCCGAAGGAATGGGGCGATCTCGTGCGTTCCGTCCGCGCCGAAGGCGCGGAGGGGCGCCTAGCCGTGTCCATCTGGCACGGGCGTGCCGACAGCGTCGTGGCGGTTGCCAATGCCGAGGCGACCCTTGCGCAATGGCTGGATGTATACGGTCTTGAGCGCGAGGCAGGGACGGAGATATCCGTTGCTGACGGAAGCTGGATCGTCTGGAAGGATGAGAAAGGCAAGGTGCTGGTCGAATACCGGATCATCGATGATCTCGACCACGGTCTGCCGGTTCCGCTCAAGCGTGGTACGTCCGGGCGGCAGCCCTATATGCTTGAGGGCGCAAACAGCGCCCCCAAGCAATTCTATGAAAGTTTCATACGCCGCGTCTGACGCAGTCGCACGGTCAGTTCTGCTCAACCGAAACGCCGTTCTCGCCGATGCGGAGTTCCACGCCATCCGGCTTGCGCTCCTCCTGATAGACGTAGATGCCCAGTCCGATGACGGCGACGATGAGGGCACCGATGATCAAGTAGAGGCCATTGTTCCGGCTCATGAAATTCTCCTGTCTGGTTATGTCAGGCAGGAAAGTGTTTAACCGGGATATTGTTCCACCAGCTTATGAGAAATAGTCAATCATTGTTGGTGGAGTTGAGTTCTTCCGGACGCATGCCTTCCTGGTGGTCAGCGGCAGCGAGCCTTAAACCGGCGCCGCCGGGACCGGCTTCACCTGAGGAAAGGAACAACACGCCAAGCCGCTCCAGTGCCTGTCTGAGGGCGAGGTGATCGGACGGGCCTGCTTCGTATCCATTGCCGGATTCGATCTGCAGGATCAGCAACGCCGAAATCCCACTCTCCTGGGAAAGCCGTTCGATCGTCAGGTCGAGCATTGCGCGGGCAGCGCGTATCTGGGCTGGTGTGATCATAGATCGAATATGGCGCAGCCGGCTGCAGGATCAAGGCTTCGATGGGAGCGCCTGGCTTGGCAGATCAACGCCGGCCGATAGCTTGAGGCGGCATCGTTCCGCCAGCGCGGCGGCGCACGATCTGTTTCTGATAGCGGTGTTCGAGTGCACAGCAGCCCCAGACGATGCCCAGCACGAGATAGAAGTGTCGCCAGTGGTCGGTGTCGATGACATTGCCAATCAACATGTGTCCGACAAGCACGATCCAGGCGATCATCAGATAGGGTTGCCAGGGCCGGTCGCGCAACAGGTAGCGGAAGCCCATGCAGAACGTCCAGGCGATCAGCGAGATGTAGGAAACGAAGCCGACCCAGCCATAGGTCATCAGCGATTTCAGCCAGATATTGTGTTCGTCCTCGGGAAAGATCTTGCCGAACATCATCGGCCCGATGCCGAGCGGACGCTCCATCGCCATCTGGAAGCCGAGGCGATGACGTTCGAAGCGACCGAGATGACCGCCGTCGTAGTCTTGGACGAGCTGGGTGCGCGCCAGGAACAGATCGCGTACCTTTTCGAACTGCAATGCCACGACCAGCGCCATCACCATAACGCCGACAGCAGCGACCGACAGCATCAGGATCTTCAGGCGGAAGGCGTTGCTCCGCTCCTTCAGCAGCATGATGAAGATTAGTGCCATGGCGGAAAACAGGAAGAGCCCCCAGGCCGCACGGGAAAACGACAGGAACACGGCAAAGGCGATGATCAGAATGCCCGCAAGGCGCAGCGGCGACTGCGAAAGCTTGCCCTTCAGCAGGCCGTAGAGGAGGTAGAGCATGGGCGCGACGAGGAAGGGGCCGAAGACGTTCGGATCCTGAAAGGCGCCCATCGCCCGGTCGTAGCGGGTAAAGACTTCCGCGCCCGGAAAGGCGTGGAAGTAGCCGAGGATACCAAGCATGCCGGTCAGGATGGCGGCCACCACCCAAGCGCGGAAGATCAGCACCAGCCGCTGGTGGCGGTCCTCGATGACGGCGGCATAAAACACCGCTGTCAGCGCGAGAAAGATCGAAACGAAGATATAGAGGAACTGCTCCGTCAGGATGTCCTGCATCACGGTCAGCGCCAGCATGCCGCCGATGTTGAAGGTCAGGAGCAGGGCGAGCAGCGGCGCAACGGTCCGAGAGATGCGCAGCCCGAACAGAAACCAAAGCGCCACCTGTCCGACCATCAGCAGTTCATAGGGTGCCGGCTCGGAAATGACGAAGCCGGAGAGGAAGACACCGAACCCCAGCACCCAGGACACGACCATCTGCAGGGCCGCGACCTGCATCCGGGGAAGGGCAGGGCTCTGGTCGACGATCGCGCTCAATAGGCATTTTCCGTATTGAGAAGCTTGATCGGGGTGAGGAACAGGATCTTCAGGTCGAACCAGAGCGACCAGTTCTCGATGTAGTAGAGGTCGAAGGCGGTACGGAACTTGATTTTCTCGTCCGTGTCGATCTCGCCGCGCCAGCCATTGATCTGGGCCCAGCCGGTGACGCCTGGTTTCACCCGGTGGCGGGCGAAATAACCCTCAACGATCTCGCCATAGGTCTTGTCGCGCGTCTGGCCGAGCACGGCATGCGGGCGGGGGCCCACAAGCGAGAGGTCGCCACGCAGCACGTTGAAGATCTGCGGCAGCTCGTCGATCGAGGTCTTGCGGATGAAGCGCCCGACCTTCGTCACGCGCGGATCGTTTTTCGTCACGGCGTTCTTCGCCGTCGGGTCGCTCATCTCGGTATACATCGAGCGGAACTTCAGGACGTTGATGACTTCGTTGTTGAAGCCGTGCCGCTTCTGGACAAAGAAGACCGGCCCCTTGGACGTCGTCTTCACGGCGATCGCCGTGCCGATGAAGACCGGCCACAGAAGCACGAGGGCAAGCAGACTGAACACGATGTCGAAGGCGCGTTTGGCAACCGAATCCCAGTCGCGGATCGGCTTGTCGAGGATGTCGAGCAGCGGAACCGCGCCGACATGGGAATAGGAACGGGGGCGAAAGCGCAGGTTGTTGGAATGGGCGGCCAGACGCACATCGACCGGCAGGACCCAGAGCATGCGCAAGAGCTCCATGATGCGCGCTTCGGCGCTGAGCGGGAGCGAGATGATCAGCATGTCGATATGCGCGAGCCGGGCGAATTCTACGAGCTCCGCCACCGTGCCGAGCTTGGGATAGCCGGCAACGACGTCCGGCGAGCGCTGCGAATTACGGTCGTCGAAGATACCGCAAATGCGGATGTCGTTTTCCGGCTGCTGTTCGAGCGCCCGGATCAGATCCTTGGCCGGCTTGCCGCCACCGACGATCACGGCTCGACGTTCCATCACGCCGTTACGGCCCCAGCGACGAATGGCAAAACCGATCAGGTTGCGTTCGATGACGAGGAAGGCGCCACCGACGACGAACCAGACGGTGAGGGTACTCGGATATTTGACGTCGAAATCGCCGAATAGCAGAGTGGCGAGCGAGGTGAGCGCAACAGCCACGGTCCAGCTTATGAGAACGCGCGCAATCGAGCGCATCGGCGTGCGCAGAATGGAGACATGGTAGCAGTCGCTTGCCTGCATGAATGCCAGGGCCAGCAAGGCACCGCCAAAACCGCTGACTGCGCTCAGGACGAAATGAGGGCCGGGTTCAAGCGCCATGAAATAATTGGCTGCAAGCGCGATGGCAAAAAGGCTGAAGAATTCCAGGAAGCGCAACTGGCCGATGACGATCGACGGCGAATAGTTGGCAACGGCATATTGCGAGGCGATCTGGCGCGCCAGGGCGCTCACTTCTGCTTTTGGTTCGCTGGATGTCGTGCCATCGGCATTCAATGCCGGCTTGCGGCGGAGCGCCTCGAGATCGAAAGCGTCCGGTTTGTCGACCTTGTTCATCGGGATCCCTCGCACACCTCGCACATGGGTGCGCACAAGGATTAGCGACAAGGTCCTAAGAAACGCTTTAGCGCCGTCTGAAATCGAGGTGAAACATGTGCCGCGACGGCACATCATCTGCGTGTCTGTCAGGGCTTACGGGAGATGGCGCTGATAAAGGTCTTCGACCTGTGCGGCCATAACGGAGGCGGAAAAGCGCCTGCGGAAGCCTTCGCGCTCAGGCATGGTTCGCCGCGACCAGTCCGCCGAGGTGAGGGCAGTTGCCATCACGGCGGCCAGGGCTGCCGGATTGCCGGGTTCCACCAGGGCCGCACTGTCGCTGCCGAGGATTTCCGGGATACCGCCGACCCGTGACGCAATAACCGTCTTCTCCGCCGCGAGCGCTTCCAGCACGATATAGGGCATTGCTTCGGCGCGCGAGGGAATGACGACGATATCGGCCATCGCAAACGCGTCTCTGACAGGCATGGCAGGAAGCATCGTTATGCGGTCCGACAAGCCTCTTTCGTTGAGCATGCGCCTGTATTTCTGTTCGTCCGGACCGTCGCCGATAATGCGGGCGCTGAGGGGCCTGCCCAGTCGCCGTTCCATCTGATCAAAGGCTTCGATGAAGACATCAGGTCCCTTCATGTCGCGCAACATGCCGATATAGACGAAGTCCGCGCCATTGGCCGACCGGGGCACCGCGCCGAAGTCACGGTCGCTGATTCCGTTATAGATGCGGACGGCATCGCAATGGGGCTTGCCGATCTTCGTCTCATAGGTGGCGCGCTCGTAGTCACAGACGAAGGAGATCGCCTCCGTGCCGCGCTCCAGAATGCGCTCTGCCATGAAGACGGTTTCGCCTGACAGCGTGCGGGAGCGGAAATGCAGGCTTCCGCCATGCGGGGAATAGAGGCGGGCCACGCGATACCTTTGAACCCGCAGGATCGAGCCGATGACCCGCGCGATCACGCCGCCCTTGGCGCCGTGTCCGTGCAAGATGTCAGGCTGCAATGCCTTGATATGGTTGTAGCAGTCTTTCAGTGCCGCCAGATCGCTCAGGCTGACTGAGCGCTGGATGGGCAGGCGCTCCAGCCCGAGCGACAGATAGGGCATGATTTGCACGAAAAGCTTGTCTTCGTGCTCGCTTCCGGTGGAGCTGTCGCAGACGATGCCGACTTGATGGCCAGCCTGGCTGTGATGTTCGGCGAGATCGCGGACATGGCGAAAGATGCCGCCCACGGGTGATCGAAAGCAATGGACGATGCGCAAAGGCCGCTTGTCTGACATCGATCAGAAAAGCCGTTCGCGCACGTAAATGGTGTCGCCTGCAAGGATGGGGTCGGTGATCGGCACGCGGCCGGTGATGATCTGACCGTTGATCTTGCGCGTCACGTCCACGTCACGCTGGTTCGAACGGCCTGTGAAACCGCCGGACACGGCGATGGCGTTGAGAATGGTCATGCCCGGGACGTAAGCATACTGGCCCGGCTGTCCGACTTCACCCATGACGAAGATCGAACGATAGCGGTCGATCTCGATGGTAACGTCTGGATCGCGCAGATAGCCTTGCTTCAGCTTCTGGGCGAGCACGCCCTCAAGCTGGGTCAGTGTTGCGCCGCGGGCGGCGACCTGGCCGACGAGCGGGAAAGCGATGTAGCCCGCCTGGTCAACGGTGTAGGTGTTGGTCAGGCTCGGCTGCTCGAATACGGTGACGCGCAACCGGTCGCCGCTATCGAGGCGATAGGGCTGGATCGTGGCCTCGTGAAAGACCTTCGGCGCAGGGCGATAACCGGCGCAACCAGCCAGGCTGGCGGACAGAAGTGCGCCTGCGACCAGAAGTACCGCGTGTTTCCCCACCATGGCCATGCGCAGTCGCGCCCCCGATTGAACCCGTTTCGTTGTCTCGTTATCGAACGGTTAGGGTTAATGCCCGGTAAACGGCAGACCGCGCATTTCACCCTGAGGTGAGATGAGGGAAGGCGTTAGGTTGCACCACTTGCGATTAACCCTTGAGTTACCATGATCCTTTACGATTGCACGGACAAAGCCCCGGGAGTGTGTGATGCCGAGTTTGGACCGTGATCAGCAGGACGTCGATATCGACCTGGCGCAGTTTTTCCGTGCCGTGTGGCAACGGAAAGGGATCATCCTCACCACGACGGCACTCGTCGGCGTGCTGGCTTTCGTCGGCGCGCACGCGATCGCGCCCACTTACAAAAGCAATGCGATGCTGCTGATCGAGCCGCGCGAGCCGAGTTTTTCAGCATCCGGCCCGAACGCATCGACGGTCGAACCGATGCCCGACGAACTGAATGTGGTCAGCCAGGTTCAGCTCCTGCAGTCGGTCGACCTGATCAAGCAGGTGGCCCGTGACCTCAATTTGCACGAGCGGCCTGAGTTCGACCCTGAATCCAGCCCCTCTGCCATCACCGATTTTCTAGTTCTGTTCGGTCTTACAAAGAATCCTCTCGACCTTCCGCCGGAAGAGCGGGTGCTGAAGGCGTTCAAGGAAAAGCTTTCCGTCTATCAGGTCGAAAAATCCCGTGTGATTGGGATCGAATTCGCGTCCAAAGACCCGCAACTTGCCGCCGACGTGCCCAATGCGATCACTGACGTCTATCGCTCCTTGCAGAGCGGCGCCAAGCTTGACAGCAATTCCGAAGCAGTCCGCTGGCTGGAAACCGAAATCGCCAACCTGCGGGAGAAGGTCCGGGAGGCAGAGCAGAAGGTGGCGGAGTATCGCTCCAATGCCGGCTTGATGTCGCTCGGCTCCGACCAATCCTTCAGCAGCAAGCAGTTGTCCGACATCTCCACCGAACTCGCTCGCGTCCGCGGCGAACGGGCCAATGCCGAAGCGACTGCCGAGAACCTCAAGGCCGCAATCAAGGCAGGAAGGTCGACCGACACCATCGACGCAGTCAGTCGCTCGGAATCGATCCAGCGCCTGCGTACGGCTGAATCGCAGATCCAGGCACAGATATCCGATCTTTCGACACGGCTGCTCGACGGGCACCCGCAGATGAAATCGCTGCGTGCGCAACTGGCCAGTCTACGTGACCAGATCCGTGTCGAAGCCTTGAAGGTTGCCGCCGGTCTTGAGAACGAAGCGGCTGTTGCCCGCGAGCGCGAAACGCAGCTGATTTCCCAGATGAACAGCGTCAAGGCCGACACTGCCCGCGCCGGTGAGGATGAAGTCGGCCTGAAGTCGCTGGAGCGCGAAGCGGCCGCCCAGCGTCAGCTGCTGGAAACCTATCTGGCGCGCTACCGCGAGGCTTCATCACGCCTCGACAAGGATTCGAGCCCGGCCGACGCCCGCGTTATCTCGCGCGCCGTCCCGCCGCAGGAGGCGAGCTTCCCCAAGATCCTTCCGATGACCATCGTCTCAGCTGTTGCCACCTTGATCCTGTCCTGCGTGATCGTCATGCTGATGGAACTGTTCAGCGGTCGCGCCCTGCGCCCCGCTGCCGGTTCTTACGCGCGCGACCATGAACGCGACGTGGAATTTGAGGATGAGGATATGCACGCCGCCGCCGAGGCGGATCTCGCTGATGATGTCGCACCGGCCGCGGTCCTCGCTCCTGCCCCGGCACTGGCCGTTGCAACAGCTCCAGCAAAGCCGGCAAGCCTGCTGGATCTGACCGAAGAGGCAGAGCAGGCTCCTGTCGTCGGGCAAGAAACAGATGAGGACGTTGCCGGTCCGGTTGAGGCCAGCGAAACGGCTGACGAAGGCGAAGACGACTTCTCCGCCACATCCGTTGCCGATTACCTGCTGGAGCAGGGGACCCGCGCGGCGTTCGCGATTTCTCCCTCGGGTGACGATGGTTCCGCTGGCACTGTCGCGCTGGCACGAGAAGTGGCGGGCCGCGGGCGGCGCGTTGTCTTGATCGATATGACGGGCTCCGCCTGGCCGAGCCAGATGATGACTGCCTGGGCCGATCTGCCCGGCATCACCGATCTCTTGACCGGCGAAGCGGCCTTTGCCGATTGCATCCACCCTGACCGTAGCTCGACCGCCGACATCATTCCGCAAGGCAACGCGGACGTGCGCCAGGCCATGCGGGGCGCCGACCGCCTCTCGATGATCGTCGACGCTCTGGCGGATGCCTATGATCTCGTACTGGTCGAATGCGGTCCGGCGGAAGCCAATGGTCTCGCTCGGCTCAGCCGCAACGGCAAACACGAGATCATTCTATCGGCACCTGAACCGGATGCCCGTGAACTGGCGGATATAATGCGCGCCTTCCAGGAGGTCGGTTATGATGATCTGGTCTTGATGTCGGTTCGGCCGAAGGTCAATGGTCCGCGCCGCAGGGCGGCCTAAGAGCCCCAGCGGTTACTGCTCGTCGCTGATAGGGACTACGGCGGCAGGGTTCTTCGAGCCAAGAGCCCGGATGCGCTGGAGGGTGGAATAAAGCGTGGCGTTGTTCTTGATCCCGGCTTTCGCACGAGTCATTCCCTTGAATAGCCATTCCGCGAGCCGGCCGACCGGCGTGATGGCTATCATCAAGTCGTGATGCTCCGTCGGGTTTCGGCACCAGCGCCGCTTGTAGTCCTGGTCGCCGATGCCGAAATCGAAGACGGCGGCACCTGTAAGCGCCGCCCGCTCGATCATCAGCCAGAAAAGCAACTCGCCCGGGCTCGCTTCGGGCATGAAGGTGTCATCGATCGAGCCGAACTGGCATATGACGTGATCGCCCTTGCGCGACAGACCTGCTATCGCTGCGATCTTGCCGGAATGCTCACCTTTGAGCCGCAGCGCGTGCATTTCAAGCGGCACGTCGTTCCCGCCTCGATCCATTTCGAGCGCCATATGGAAAAAGGCTTGCGTCTCGGCAGCCTGGAAGACATTCGGCAATCCTTGCGCCGCGAAACGGGCTGCCTTCTGACGAAAGAAGGTGTCGAGAAGCGCGGTCTTGTCGCCCGGACTGGTGGCACGCACATGCTCGAACCCGCCTACGGCGTCCATCTTGCGGACCTGGGAGCGAAATTTCTTCCGGCGTGCCTTGGCGTTGAGCGGTGCGATCGTCGCTTCCATGTCCGTCCCGAGCCGGACCTGGAAGGCGGAGTTCGGGTTCCTGACCGAGTTGAAGTCGCTGAAGGGGTGGCGCTCGTCACGCCAGTCGAGCGGCACATGGGTGAGCCGGACTAGGTCGGCTCGGCCGGTAAGGGCTTGCGCCAGCTGGTGGCTGAGGGTTGACATCGGCAGGTGCCGGGCTTGGCGACGAAAATCGGCGGTGAAAAGTCCGCTGTTGTAATTGGTGAAGGCGCTGCCGATGAATTGCGCCGTGCGCACCATGGCATGGCTTTCGATCTCGAGCGGCAGGATGAAGGCGGGAACGCCGTCGATCTTGCCCTCGACGATCGCGACCGGGCTGTCATGCGTCTGGACCCAGGCATAGCACCAGTTGAAAGCCTGGTGCATCGAGTTCCAGGGATCGGCCTCCAGCTGGCGCCAGACACGCTCCACCGCCTTCATGTCGTTGTGGACGGTGATGGAAAGGCGCGGGGCGCCACTGATGCTTGCAAGCACGTCGGTGGAACGGCCCGGCACGACAGAGTCGGGAATGGCCATCTGCCCTGCAAAGACAGTCATGGTCTTCGATGTCAGTTCCCGCATGCGGGTCTCCCGTCCGTTTTGCCTGCGCGCGAGCCGAAGCTAGTGCCGGCTTCTGCAAGAAACGGTTATCGGAAGGCCATTTCCGGTCGATCGAACCGGAACGCGGTAAACAGCTGGTAAAGGTGCCCTACTTGCGCGCCGGTCCCGCCATCCACTTGATGATCAGCATGGCCGGCACGATCCACAAGACGCCGGACAGGACGAAGTAAAGGAGGTGACCCCACCAGGGAGCCTCAGCCAGTGTGGCAGACGCAATCGTTGTCGCCAGCAGCGCATAGAGCAAAACGATGATGATAATCGCGATCGTTCCGATGAAGGAGCGCAGGGATGGCCGCATGGCACGCCTCTCTTTTAGGACTGGCCCGTCATCTTGCGACGCGACCGCTTGCCGCAAACCGGCGGGCTTGTTTTGCACACCGGAGTGATGCAAATCAACGGGCGAAAAGAGGATTGACGAATGACAGCTGCGACGATCGGAACCGAAACCCAAATCCGGACCCAGATTGCCAAGGTGGATAGCGACCGTCGCGCCATCCGCGTCTGGCTCGGCGTCGTCGTCTTCACGCTGTTCTGTCTCGTATTGGTGGGCGGCGCAACGCGCCTCACCGATTCTGGGCTGTCGATTACCGAATGGAAGCCGGTTCACGGTGTCATCCCGCCGCTCTCTGTCGAGGAGTGGGAACAAGAACTTGAGCTCTACCGCCAGATTCCGGAATATCAGCAGATCAACAAGGGCATGAGCCTCGACGAGTTCAAGCACATTTTCTGGTGGGAATGGGCGCATCGCCTGCTCGCTCGCATGATCGGCTTGATCTTCGCGCTGCCGCTCTTCTATTTCTGGATCAGGGGTCGTATCGAGCCGGGCCTGCGCCTGCCGCTGGTCGGTGTTCTCGCGCTCGGCGCTCTCCAGGGCTTCATCGGCTGGTGGATGGTGTCGTCCGGCCTCAGCGAACGTGTCGACGTCAGCCAGTATCGACTGGCCACCCACCTGATGATGGCCTGCTTCATCTTTGCCAGCTGTGTCTGGATCATGCGCAGCCTCAGCCCCCACAGCGAAGATGCCTCGCCGACGCCAAAAGCACGAATGGTGGCCGGCATCCTGGTCGCGATGACCTTTTTGCAGATCTATCTCGGCGCACTCGTCGCCGGCCTCGACGCCGGCTTCAGCTACAATACCTGGCCGTTGATGGATGGCTCGATCGTGCCGCAGGGTCTGTTCGTGCAGGCGCCGGCATGGATCAACCTGTTCGAAAACCCGAAGACGGTGCAGTTCGTCCACCGGCTGGGCGCCTATGTGCTGTTTGCCATCGCGCTGTTCCACATGATCCAGTGTCTGCGGGCAGCGCCCCAGTCCACTCATGCCCGCCGCAGCGTGCTGATGTTCGCCCTGGTCTGTCTGCAGGCGACGATTGGTATCGTGACGCTTCTGAGCCAAGTACAGCTGCATGCGGGCCTGACGCATCAGGGCATGGCGCTGATCGTGCTCGCCTTCGCCGTGGCGCATCTGCGCGGCTTCTACGGTGAGCGTCCGCGCCCGATCGCTATGGAAGTCCGCGACTAATTCAACCGAACCTGAAGCCCGAATAGGGCTTGCCGAGGAAATGCCCCTGGAAGACCTGCCGTCCGGCGTCATCGCCGGCGGCGCCGGCCGCGACGAACAACGGCACCAGGTGGTCGTGATCCGGCACATGGCAGGCACGCGCGTCCGGGTTCTGGTCCCACGTCGCCAGACGCGAAACCCGTTCTTCCAGGCTTTCGCTCTCCACGGTCTCTTTCAGCCAGGCATCAAAACGGATCGCCTCCTGCACGTGACCGGGTTCAGCCTGCCGGAACTGCCGCATGTTGTGATAGCTCATGCCGGAGGCGATGATCAGCACGTCCTCGTCGCGCAGCGGCTCCAGCGCCTTGCCGATCGCCACATGGCTTGCCACGTCGAGCGTATTCTTCAGCGACATTACGGTTACCGGTACGTCCGCATCCGGATAAGCGAGCATGAGCGGAATGAAGACGCCATGGTCGTAGCCGCGCTCCGCATTCTCCGCGCTATCGATGCCGGCAGCGGCAAGCAGGGCGCGGGCTCGGACAGCAAGGGCGGGAGAGCCGGGTGCCGGGTAAGACAGCTCGTAAGTGTGCGGCGGGAAGTTATAGTAGTCGTAGAGCATACCCGGCCGCTCGGCGCTGCTCAGCGTCGGCACCGGTTCCGTTTCCCAGTGACCAGACACAACCAGGATCGCCTTCGGCCTGCGCCCGACCGCGTCGGCCAGACCGCGCAGAAAGCTGCCAAGGTCGTCCCACGGCCCGCGACCCTGTTCGTCCTTGGCGAATTCCATGAACGGCCACGGGCCACCGCCATGGGGAATGAAATAGACGGGAAAACGTTGCTGCTCTGTCATGGCACCTCTCTTTGGGTGCACTATAGCCGTCTCTGGAAGAGCAGACGATATCACGTCTGCCTGACGAAGCGTTCAGCAGCCGGCGACAGTCAGCCCCAGGCGACCTCAGGCAGGCTTGTGACAGACGGCTTCTACGTTGTGACCGTCGGGATCGAGGACGAAGGCGCCGTAGTAATTCGGATGGTAATGGGCGCGGATACCGGGAGGACCGTTGTCCGTTGCACCAGCCGCCATTGCAGCCGCGTAGAACGCGTCTACCGCCGCCCGGCTTTCAGCGACGAAGGCGACATGCATTGACCCTCGGGTGTGCCCGCCCGTGCCGATCCAGAAGGAGGGCTTACCTTGTAAACCATAGCCGGCACCTTCATAAGTTCCGCCGGTCTCTTCAGCCGTCACAACCATGCAGCAGGCGGCGCCGATTGTCGGCATCACCGCGTCATAGAATGTCTTGGACTTCGCATAGTCAGTCACGGACAGACCGATATGATCGAGCATCACGCTCTCCCCAGATAACGCAGCCTTAGGCCGACAGCATCAGATCCATGTTCTGGACGGCCGCACCCGACGCGCCCTTGCCGAGATTGTCGAGTGTGGCGACGAGATTGACGTGGGGACCACCTTCGGTGCCGAACACGTACAGCTTCATCGTGTCTTGCCCGACCAGTTCTTCGGCATCCACGCGTGGCAGCTTGCCGCTCTCGGCGAGCGGCACAACGGTGACGATGTCCTGACCCGCATAATGCGCAACGAGGGCATCGTGGATGCTCTCAATCGTCGTGCCGGATGCGAGGTCGTCGAGGAACAGCGGGACCTGCACGATCATGCCCTGTGCGAAGCGACCGACGGAGGGCGAGAACAGCGGCGCCCGGTCAAGCCGCCCGTGGATCTTCATCTCCGGCACGTGCTTATGCTTGAGCGGCAGTCCGTAGAGAAAGTTGTTGGCACTCAGATGCTCCGGATGAGCGGCGTCTTCCATCTGGGCGATCAGCTGTTTGCCGCCGCCGGTATAGCCGGAGACAGCATTGATGCTGACCGGATAGCCGTCCGGCAGGATGCCGGCATCGCGCAGCGGCCGGATCAAACCGATCGCCCCCGTCGGATAGCAACCGGGATTGGCCACGTGCCGGGCGGCCTTGATCTTGGCACCCTGTGCCTTGTCCATTTCGGCAAAGCCATAGGCCCAGTCTTCGGCGACGCGGTAGGCGGTCGAGGTGTCGATGATCCGAACCTTGTTGTTGCCCGAGAGCATGGTGACGGCCTCTTTCGAGGCATCGTCCGGCAAGCATAAAATGGCGATGTCGGCGCTGTTCAGCAGGTCCTCGCGCATCGCGGCATTGCGCCGCTCGGCTTCGGGGATCGACAGGAGCGTGACATCGCGGCGGCCGGCCATGCGGGTGCGGATCTGCAGCCCCGTGGTTCCGTGTTCGCCATCGATGAAGATTTTCGCGCTCATGTTTTAGTCCACAAATTCAGAAGGTTACGAAGCTCGGCGGAATCACTTTATCCGCTCTGTGATTCAGTTTGTTGACGCGAGGCGGAGAGCCGCTCGGCCTTGAGCCCCAGCATATACATCGCGACAGTTGCACCGGCAATGGCAGTGATATCGGCATGGTCATAAGCGGGCGCAACCTCGACCACGTCGGAGCCGCGGATGTCGAGGGGACCGAGCTTGCGCAAGACCGACAGCATCTTAGCAGAGGAGGGGCCGCCTGCGACCGGCGTGCCGGTTCCTGGTGCAAAGGCCGGATCGAGACAGTCGATATCGAAGGTGAGGTAGCAGGGACGGTTGCCGACATGGGAGAGGATCTGGTCGGCGATTGCTTGGGCGCTCATGTCCTCCACCTCGTAGCCCGGAATAATCTTGATTCCAAAATCCTCCGGCGCCTCGGTCCGGATGCCAATCTGGATCGAGGCAGAGGGATCGATGACCCCTTCGCGAACCGCCCGGCAGACGAAGGAGCCGTGGTCGATCCGCTGGCCGTCGTCGTCCCAGGTGTCCTGATGCGCATCGAAATGGACGAGCGCCAGCGGCCCGTGTTTTGCGGCATGTGCCTTCAGAAGTGGCCACGTGACGAAATGGTCGCCGCCGAGCCCGAGCAGATAGGCGCCGGAAGCAATGATTTCAGCCGCCTGCGCCTCGATCCGCGCGGGTGTCTCCTGGTGATTGCCGTAGTCGAGCAGCACGTCGCCATAGTCGATGGCAGCCATCTGCTCGAAGAGATCGCGGGCGAACGGATATTGCGGATCATTGTCGAAGATCGCCGAGGCCCGCCGGATCGCCTGCGGCCCGAAGCGCGCGCCCGGGCGGTTGGAGACGGCCGCATCGAAGGGAATGCCGAGCACCACGGCATCGACGCCGTCGAGCGCCTTCGAATATTTGCGCCGCATGAAAGAGAGCACACCGGCGTAGGTCGGATCAGTCGCCGCGCCACGAAGAGCGGTGGCGGTAAAGGCGTTGTCGATCGATTTGCTGGCCATGATCATTCCTGGGCTTAATTTGATCAAATTATCGGACGCTTCTCCGCGGTCAAGCGGTGGCGTCGGTCTCAAGAGACAAAAAAAGGCGGAGCCGAAGCCCCGCCTTGATTCCGTTTCCGGTTGTCCAGCGATTAACGCTTGGAGAACTGGAACGAACGGCGGGCCTTGGCCTTGCCGTACTTCTTACGCTCGACAACGCGGCTGTCGCGGGTCAGGAAGCCACCCTTCTTCAGGACCGAGCGCAGGCCCGGTTCGAAGTAGGTGAGGGCCTTCGAGAGACCGTGACGAACAGCACCGGCCTGGCCGGAAAGGCCGCCGCCGTGAACGGTCGCGACGATGTCGAACTGGCCATCACGGGCAGCTGCGACGATCGGCTGCTGCAGGATCATCTGCAGGACCGGACGGGCGAAGTAGGTGCGGAATTCGCGGCCGTTGATCGTGATCTTGCCGGTGCCCGGCTTGACCCAGACGCGGGCAACGGCGTTCTTGCGCTTGCCGGTGGCATAGGAGCGACCCAGCGAGTCGACCTTGCGGACGTGAGCCGGAGCTGCGTCCTGTGCCGGGGCAAGGTCCTTCAGGGAAGAAAGATCGGCCATACTTAGGCGCTCCTTGTGTTCTTGCTGTTCAGCTTGGCAACGTCGAGAACGACGGGCTGCTGAGCTTCATGCGGATGGTTCGAGCCGGCATAGACGCGCAGGTTCTTCATCTGGCGACGGCCGAGCGGGCCGCGCGGGATCATGCGCTCGACAGCCTTCTCGAGAACGCGCTCCGGGAAGCGGCCTTCGATGATCTGGCGGGCAGTACGTTCCTTGATGCCACCCGGATAACCGGTGTGCCAGTAGTAGGTCTTGTCCGAATACTTCTTGCCGGTGAGGACAACCTTCTCGGCGTTGATCACGATGACATTGTCACCATCGTCAACGTGAGGGGTGTAGGTGGCCTTGTGCTTGCCGCGAAGATACGTGGCGATGATGGTGGCGAGGCGGCCGACAACGAGCCCTTCGGCATCGATGACGATCCACTTCTTCTCCACCTCTGCAGGCTTCTGAACGAAGGTAGACATTGAGGTCTCTTTCCGTGTGATCCTGGCAAACCCTGATATGGGCCAGCAGGCGTTTTTTGTTGCTTGTTTCGCGCCGTGTTCGACACAAAAAAGAAAGCGGTCCCGAGGGGCCGCGTCCTTGTGCGCTGTATAATCAGAGGTGCCGGATTGGTCAAGATGATGTTGGCCGATCAGCGCGCCGGAAAATATAGCAGAATCAAGGGATTAGATATGAGGTATTATTTTACCGCATATCCTGCAGGTGCCGGTCGCCGTAATCGCCACAGAATGTGCCTGTAGCGACTTATCCATCCTTCGCGAAAAGGTCAGGCTATCCGATCCATTGACTGCGAAGGGAGGGATTGCAGGCAAAACATGAGCGCAACTCATGATGCTAATATTTGCATGAACATAATGAAAACATAAACCGAACGTATCGGCAGGCGCCCAAGATGGAGGTAATTTATGTCCCTGGAGCGTCGCATTTCCTTGATCACGCTGGGCGTTGCAGATGTCGCACGCAGCACCGATTTCTATGAGCGGCTCGGCTGGAGCAGATCCTCGGCCTCTAATGACGACGTCACCTTCATTCAGCTCAAGGGAATAGTGCTCGGGCTGTTTTCCCGGGCGCATCTGGCGCAGGATGCCCGCGTTGACAATACGTCGCCCGGTTTCTCCGGCGTCACCCTTGCCTACAACGTGCCGAGCGAAATCGGTGTGGATGCGGTCGTCAAATTCGTCGTCTCTTGCGGAGCGACTCTGGTCAAGGCGCCGGAAAAGGTCTTTTGGGGAGGCTATTCCGGCTACGTCGCGGATCCTGATGGCCACCTTTGGGAAATCGCCCACAATCCGTTCTTCCCGCTGGACGAGCACGGTCATGTGGTCCTGCCGGACTGATGTTAGGCATTTGAGCGATCGAACAAAATGGCTGTTAACGGGCAGGGCGTATAACAGTATCGGGGATACAGGACGGTTTACTCAACGGCCCGAAAGGGCAGGAGAAAGTCCATGAACCACGACACCTATCTGAACAGCTATCTCGCGGAGATCCTCAAAGGTGCGCGCACGGTCGCGGTGGTCGGCGCCTCCACCAATGATCACCGACCAAGCCACTGGATCTCCGGTTTTCTGCTTGGCAAGGGCTATCGCGTCTTTCCGGTGAACCCGCTGCATGCGGGTTCCACGATCCTTGGCCAGCCCGTTTATGCCTCACTTGCCGACATCAAAGAGTCGATCGATCTGGTCGACGTCTTCCGCCAGTCGGATCATCTTGATGCGATCGTCGATGAAGTCCTGGCCATGAAACCCATGCCGAAAGCCATCTGGTGCCAGCTCGGCGTCCGCAACGACGGGGCCGCAGCAAAGGCCGAGGCTGCGGGGATTAAGGTCGTGATGAACCGCGCACTCGTCTCAGAATACCCGCTGGTATACGAGTTGACCCATGCCCACGGACCGGCGCACGCGGCCTGACCACGCTTAGAAGCGGATGACCGGTTTGAAGAACTGATCCGGCAGGGGACTGACGGGTTCGCAGCTGAGCACCGGGCAACGTGGCTCGTCGCGCGTTGGAACATAAGCACGTTCGGCATATTCGTTGGCGTCGCACTGGGCGTTGCGCGTGACGTAGCGATCGTAGAGCGTCATGCCCGGGACCCGTTTCGACGGGTAGCGCAGAATGACCGCGCCCTCGTCGATCACCCGCTGGCGGGCCTCGGCGCAGGTCAGGCTTTGTGAGTTGTAGCGTGAAATGGCGGCGGCCGGCGATGCCGCGCCAATGGCCGCCACCAGAATGATCATATGGTTCAGACGCATGATGGTCCTCCTTGAATGCGGTTCAACGCTGGGCTCTGTCAGCGGGTTCCGGTCTGAGCGACAAGCTTTTCACCTGACCACACATCGCGCAGCTGGCCTTGTTGTCGACGTGCTATATCCCATCTAGTTCTGCTATGTGAAGCACGCGGCAAAGGAGATCGGGATGGCGGAACATACCCATTATTCGAACGACTACCTCAGGGAGATCCTTGGCAGCGTCAAGACCATCGCGCTCCTCGGTGCCTCACCCAAGGCCGATCGCCCGAGTTTCGGCGTCATGCGCTTCCTGATGTCGAAAGGCTTCCGAGTCTTCCCCGTCAATCCCGGTCAGGCCGGCAAGGAAATTCTCGGCCGGACCGTCTATGCGACGATGGCCGATATTCCCGAGCCTATCGACATGATTGACGTGTTTCGGGCACCCGAATACCTCGGCGAGGTGGTTGCTGAAGCGCTGGCTTTGCCCGAACGGCCCAAGGTGATCTGGGGTCAGTTGACGGTGCGTGACGACGAGGCCGTGAAGCCGGCTGAGGCAGCCGGTATTAAGGTCGTCATGAACCGCTGCCCGGCAATCGAGATGCCGCGTCTGGGGCTTTGAGCGACTAGCGCTCCATCAACAGATCCGGGTTGGCGCGCAGACTGTTGAGGCTCTCGGCATTGTTGCAATAGTCGACAAAAGTCTTGCCGATTGTGCCGGCTTCCAGGTCGTGTCGACACTGATCTTTGGACTGGCAGCTCGAGCAGGCGATTTGCATGTCGCGAAACAATTTCCGCATCTGGTAGTCGACTTCGTCTGGATCGATGTTGAGGGCGCGCATCACCTGCGGCATCTCGTCGGCGGCATGCGGCCCGGCCTTGACCAGCCCCAGCAACTGGTGCGGGCTGAGGCCGCAGTCTTCCGCCAGCGCTTCGATCTGCGCCTGATCGAGATTGGCCAGAACGTCGGTCTCGGTCGATGCTTCAAAGCCCTGCGCGAACCAGGACAGGATCTGCTGCATGGTGTGGCGTACCGGGTCTGCGATGTTCAGGGTCATGATATCTCTCCGTCAATGAGGAGGAGAATGCCATGCCATGCGCTACGTGCATTGACCTCGATCAAGGACGTTTATGCTCATCCGACAGTTGAGATTGGAATATTGCAGGCTGACAACCGCCCCCGACTGACTATGATCCGCAGCAGTCCAGCTTAAGGGAGGATCCATAACATGTCGGACACGAATCCGGGTTTTGCCACGCTTGCCGTTCACGCCGGCGCCCAGCCTGATCCTACGACCGGCGCGCGCATCACGCCGATCTACCAGACGACCGCCTTCGTCTTCAACGATTCGGACCATGCCGCAGCCCTCTTCGGCCTCAAGCAATTTGGCAATATCTATACCCGCATCATGAACCCGACGCAGGCCGTTCTCGAAGAGCGCGTGGCAGCCCTCGAAGGGGGCACTGCAGCGCTCGCCGTTGCCTCCGGCCATGCCGCGCAGCTCCTCGTCTTCCACACGCTGATGCAACCGGGCGACAATTTCGTCGCGGCGAGGAAACTCTATGGCGGTTCGATCAACCAGTTCGGCCATGCCTTCAAGAATTTCGACTGGCACGTTCGCTGGGCCGATCCCGCCGACGTCGCAAGCTTCGAAGGGCAGATCGACGATCGCACCAAGGCCGTCTACATCGAGAGCCTCGCCAATCCGGGCGGCACCTTCGTCGATATCGAGGCAATCGCCGAGGTTGCCCATCGCCACGGCCTGCCGTTGATCGTCGACAACACGATGGCCAGCCCCTACCTGATCCGCCCGCTACAGCATGGCGCTGACATCATCGTCCATTCCGCCACCAAGTTTCTCGGCGGCCATGGCAACTCCATGGGCGGTGTCATCGTCGACGGCGGTACCTTCGATTGGTCGGCCAAGGAGGGCAAGTATCCGATGCTTTCCACGCCGCGCCCGGAATATTCCGGTGTCGTCCTGCACCAGACCTTCGGCAACTTTGCCTTTGCCATCGCCTGCCGCGTGCTCGGTCTGCGCGACCTCGGTCCGGCGATCGCGCCGATGAACGCTTTCCTGCTCCTGACCGGCATCGAGACCCTGCCGCTGCGCATGCAGCGCCACTGCGACAATGCGCTGAAGGTGGCGACCTGGCTAAAGAACCACCCGAAAATCGCCTGGGTCAATTATGCGGGTCTTGCCGACGATCCCAACAATGCCCTGCAGAAGCGCTATTCGCCCAAGGGCGCAGGCTCGGTCTTCACCTTCGGCATCAAGGGCGGTTTGGAAGCCGGGAAGGCACTGGTCGGGGGGCTGCAGCTCTTCTCGCATCTGGCCAATATCGGCGACACGCGCTCGCTGATCATTCATCCGGCCTCGACCACCCATGCCCAGCTTTCCGAGGAGCAACAGATTGCTGCCGGTGCAGGTCCCGATGTCGTGCGCCTGTCGATCGGGATCGAGGATCCGGAAGACATCATCGCCGATCTCGAGCAGTCGCTCGCCAAGGCCTGACGCCGCATCTGATGGCGGCGCGATCTGCGCCGCCTCCTTTTTTCAGGGAAGCCGTGATGAACCATTCCTTGCCTTTCGACCCGACGACCGTCACCCCGGAAGAGGGCGCACCCGCGCCCGACCGTTTGATCTCCGGCGACCCCCGCTTCACCACCTGGAACATCGAGGAGGCGGAGGGCGGCGTTTATGCCGGGATCTGGCAGTCGACGCCCGGCAAGTGGCGGATTCTCTACGATGAATGGGAGTATTTCCATATTCTCGAAGGCCATTCGGTTGTCACCGAAGAGGGCGGAGCGCCGATCCACCTCCGGGCCGGCGACCGCCTGATCCTCAGGCCCGGCTTCAAGGGAACCTGGGAAGTGCTTGAAACGACTCGCAAGGACTATGTGATCCGGCTCTAGCTCGCAGCCTTCATCCGGGCCGCTGCCGCCTCGTGCTCGGCCGCCAAGGTGATGTCCTCTGTCGAGACCTTCTGGATGCTCGCCCGGCTGTTGATCCGCTCCATGTAGGCCTGGAAGGCGGGGCGGGACTCAACGAGACCGAACATTGTGGTCCAGTGCAGTGCGATTCCCCACAGGAGGTCCGCTGCGGTGAAGCGGTCGCCGAGAAGGTATGGGCCCTTCTTCAAGGCGTCCTCCAGCATGTCGATCAGCAGGTCATAACTGGCATAGGGGGTCTCGTTGAAAGAAGCCGGCTCCCGCTTCATGTATCGATCGACGACCGCGGGTTCGAAACAGCTACCATAGATGAACAGCCAGCGGACATAGGCGCCGCGGTCTGCATCTGTCAGTGCAGGAGCAAGACCCGCTTCGGGGAAAAGATCGGCAAGATAAAGATAGATCGCGCCCTGTTCGGTGACGAGCGTGCTCTCAACCTCGACCGCCGGCACCTTGCCGAGTGGATTGATCGCAAGATAGGCCGGCTGTCGCTGTTCGCCGGCCTTCATGTTGAGCACATGCAGCGTATAGGGGATGCCCAGTTCCTCAAGCAAGACGCGCGCGCCTGTGGCTCTGGTCTGTGGCGAATAGAAGAGGGTGATCTGGTAGTCATTGCGCATTGAAGTCTCCCTTTCGAAATGATGCCGCCATGTGGCGATGAAGCGAGACTATGCGACCGTACCTGTCAGTCTGTGTCAGGTTGGTTTAGGGTGCTCGACCAGACGAGGATTTTCTTATGCGCGCAAGCCGGCTGATCAACATCCTGACGACCCTGCAGGCGAAGGGCCTGGTGAAGGCGGAAGCGCTCGCTGCCGAGAACGAAGTTTCGGTCCGCACCATTTATCGAGACATCGACGCCCTCTCGCTCTCCGGCATCCCGGTCTACAGCGAGCGCGGTTCGGATGGCGGTTACAAGCTTCTCGACGGTTACCGTGTCCGCCTCAATGGGCTGTCGCCTGCCGAAGCTGAGGCGATGTTCCTCTCCGCTATTCCCGGCGCCGCAGCCGATCTCGGTCTCGGATCGCTGATGGCCGGCGCTCAGAAGAAATTGACGGCGGCCTTGCCCGAGGATCTGAGAGAGAGTGCGAGGCGCACGCAATCGAAGTTCCACCTTGATGCACCGACCTGGCTCGCTGAGGGCGAACAGCCGGTCTACCTTCAGGCCATTGCCGATGCCGTCTGGAACTCCAAGCGGATCCGCATGCGCTACCGTTCGTGGAAGGCGGAGAAGAACAGGGTGGCAGAACCGCTCGGGATCGTCATGAAGGGCGGCGCCTGGTATCTCGTCGCCCGCGTTGACGACACACCGCGCACCTACCGCATTTCGCGTGTCCTCGATCTGATCGTCACCGATGAACACTTCGACTGGCCGAAAACTTTCGACCTCGCAGCCTACTGGGACGAAAACACCCGACGGCTCGAACGCGAACTCTACCCCAATTCGGCAATTGTCCGGCTATCCGGCTGGGGGCTGAGGGAGGTAGAGCACATGTCTCCTCCTTACGTTCGCTCCAATCTTGAGCTTCTGGGGGAACCTGACGAACAGGGCTGGCACACTGTCCGCCTGCCGGTGGCGCAGGAACGCATGGCCGTCTCCGAGATGCTGAAGCTTGGAACGGAGGTCGAGATCATCGACCCGCCGGAATTGCGCGCCGCCATGCATCGTGCCGTTGGAATCCTGATGGCCCGTTACAGCGAGGCGTCCGACCTCACCAGCTGAGGTCGAGCCGTTCCAGCCCATGGAAATGGTAGACATCCTTGACCTTGGGCGTTTCGGCGATCTTTAGCCCCGGCAGACGCTTGAACAAGAGCGGCAGAACAATGTTGAGTTCGAGCCTTGCCAGCGGCGCCCCGATGCAGAAATGGATGCCGGCACCGAAGGAGAGGTTCGCCCCTTCGTCGCGCTCCGGCTTGAAAGTCAGCGCATCCGGGAATTTCTGCGGATCAAGATTGGCGGCTGCCAGAATGAGGCTTACCTTGTCCCCGCGCTGGAAGGACACGCCGTCGATCTCGCAGGGCTCCAGGCACCAGCGCTGGAAGATATGCACGGGCGCGCAGATGCGGAGCGTCTCCTCGACCGTCCGTTCGGTGGTCTTCTCGTCAGCAAACAGCGTCGCCGGATCGATCCCGCTATCGAGGATGACCCGAACCGAATTACCGATCTGGTGCACGGTCGCCTCGTGGCCGGCATTGAGGAGCACGATCGTCGTCGAGATCAACTCGTCCTCAGTCAGGAACTGGCCCTTGTGCTCGGTATGGATCATGTGGCTCAGAAGATCATCGCGCGGCTCGGCCCGCCGCTCCGCGATCACCTGACGCACGTAGTCGGCAAACTCCTTGGCTGAGCGATCGGCCGCCTCTTCGTCGGCGCGTGTCCGTTTGAACATGTACATGCCGACATAGTCGTGGCTCCATTTCAGAAGCTGCGGCCCCATCTCCTCGGGAATGCCGATCATCCGGGCGATCATCGTGACCGGGATGATGTCGGCGAATGTCGACAGAAGCTCCGTCCTTCCATCCTTTTCGAAGCTGTCGATCAATCGGTTCGCCAGTTCCTCGATCTCCGGCGTCATCTTCTCGACATGTCGGGACACGAATGCACGGTTCACCAGTGTCCGCAGCCGCGTGTGCTCCGGCGGCTCGATCTCGAGCAGCGAATGCTCCTCTGCCTTATCGAAGTGGCTGGTATGCGCTGCGGGCTCTGGCATCCCGAGTTCTTCGCGCGTTGCGATATGCAGGATCTGCCGGCCGAAGCGGCGGTCGCGCAAAAGCGCGTTCACATGGTCATAACCGGTGAAGAACCACTGCTTCTGTTCCTCCCAATAGAAGGTCGGACAGCTTGCGTGCAAAGCCGCGTAGGCCCGGTTCGGATCGCCGTAGAAAGCGGGATCACGGGCGTCGAGAGAGACGCGACGGCTGGCTGGATCGATGGTGAGGAAGGAAAGCTCGGTCATGATAACCTGTTTATGCGATGGTGACTGTTCCGCCAATGCCTTGGCGAAGGTCAGCTGTCCAGTGAGGTTGCGACGGCGGCGATCCTTTTCAGGATCGCGACCTGGCGGTCAACCTGTTCATCAACCGCGACGCCCGTCTCCAAACGCGCCGTTGGCACAGTGACAATACGCGCGCCGGCCTTCACCGACGTCCGGTTGCGGCCCTGGCTCTTCGAAACATAGAGCGCGCTGTCAGCGTCCGACATCAGTTGCTCCAGCTTTGCACCGGCAAGAGGGCTGACGGCAATGCCGATGCTGGTTGTGATGCTGAGGGGCTTGAGCTCTGTTGATATTGGCTTCTCGGCCAGTGCCATCCTCACCGTCTCGGCAAAGAGAGCGGCATCGCGGGGTTCGGAAATGGCCAGGACGGCAGCAAACTCTTCACCGCCGGTGCGCCCGAAGGCGGCCCGCTGCGGCAGGAGCGATCGGCAGAGTGCGGAGAATTCCAGCAGCACCTGATCGCCCGCCTGATGCCCATGTTCGTCGTTCACCTGCTTGAAGTGGTCCAGATCGAAGATCAGCAGCGCAAGAGCCGGCGAGGGGGCTTCGTCATGAATGCGCTGATAGGCTTCGGAGAAGCCGCGGCGATTGAGGACGCCCGTCAAGGGATCCGTTCGCACGAGCGCCTGCAGGCGCTCCTCAGAGCGGTCCATCAGCATCTTGGCGAGGATCACGATTGCCGTGATGAAGCCGACCAGGGCGACTGTTCCCATCCATAGTCCAAGGATGTTGTCCTGGAACCCTTTGGGTTGCCGGAAGATCACAAAGATCCCGAACGTGAGGCTCGACATCGCCTGAGTGGCCCAAATCGCCGACAGCATGATGCGGTAGCGGCGTGAACTGAAGCTTGCCTTGGTGATCAGCACCGCCAGGGATAAGAAACCGATGGCCGCAGCGAGGTTATAGGTCGATACCCTCAGGGCAAAGGTTTCGCGGACCTGGGGCAGAAGATTTCCGACAATCCAGATCAGGGGCGGCAGCCATGCGGCAAACGGCGCGCGCCGTCGATCCAGAGCCGAGATGGCAGTGATCCATGCGCTGAAGGCGAAAAGCGAGGTGATGTTGGCCACGTGAATAGACACGAAATCGGGAATGTTGCCACGCGCGCCGACGAGGCCGAGCCCCGTAGCGTGCGCGGCAAAACCTATGCCGAACCAAAGGAAATGCCGCTGATCCCGCCCATGCAGCCAAATGGCAAGAAGGAGAATCGCAAGCGTGCCCGCCTGGATCACCCAGAGCAGAAACGCCGTCTTCACGTCGATCACGATCAATATCCCAAATAATGGAGTCTGGGCCTACGCGCTCCACAATGGCGCAGCCGGGTTAAGCACTTCCTACGGTGACCTTGTGGATTGCAGCAAGTGCAGCTGTTCTTGGCTGCAAGGAAAAAGAGAATTTTCACCATGTTAGAGGTTTCTTGTGCGTCGTGGGCAAGTCTCAGGAGCAAGAACCTCGCGGGTCGGGCAAAACAGCCGGAGCAGGGCCGTTAGGTCGCTTGCAGGCATTAAGGATATCCCTTGCTCGTGTCTTGAATGTCAGGGTCCGGACACTCTATGTAGGGGTTGACAGATTTTACGTGATTCCCGGTGCTGACGTGCCGGGGTGAGGCTGGAAAAGGACCGATATGAGAAATCCCGTTGATACCGCCCTGGCTCTGGTGCCGATGGTCGTGGAGCAGACCAATCGCGGCGAGCGCTCCTACGATATCTTCTCCCGCCTGCTGAAGGAGCGGATCATCTTCCTGACGGGTCCGGTCGAGGATACCATGGCCTCGCTGGTCTGCGCTCAGCTTCTTTTCCTGGAAGCCGAGAACCCGAAGAAGGAAATCGCCCTCTACATCAATTCGCCGGGCGGCGTCGTGACCTCCGGCATGGCAATCTACGACACGATGCAGTTCATTCGTCCGGCCGTGTCGACGCTGTGCATCGGCCAGGCAGCCTCCATGGGCTCGCTGTTGCTTGCCGCCGGCGAGAAGGGGATGCGTTTCGCCACCCCGAACGCACGGATTATGGTCCACCAGCCATCCGGCGGCTTCCAGGGCCAGGCGTCTGACATCGAGCGCCATGCTCGTGACATTATTAAGATGAAGCGTCGCTTGAACGAGGTCTATGTCAAGCACACCGGCCGCACCTATGAGGAAGTCGAGACCACGCTTGATCGCGACCACTTCATGGAATCGAGCGAAGCTAAGGACTGGGGTCTGATCGACCGTATTCTGACGTCTCGCGCCGAAATTGAGGGCGCGGCTCCGTCGGCTTGACGGCATCCGGCCGGGCGGCGCCTTTGCGGGCGCCGCAGGAAGTGAAGGCGCCGGGGGTTTAAAGTCGCCGCGAAAGCGCTAATAGTATGGATTAAGGCTATGTTGAACGTTTGTGACATAGTCTGCCGAGACTGGGAGTTTTCGTTGCCGCCGATCCGTGTTGTGCTGATCGGCTAGTAGCTCCAGATCGGAAGAGGTTTTCACCAAAGGCGGCGGTGGGAACTGGACAGTGTGAGTGACCGCCCTGCCGTGACTGCGGTGGCGCGGCGTGCTGGAAGGATAAAGACATGAGCAAGGTCAGCGGAAGCAACGGCGGTGACTCCAAGAATACCCTTTATTGTTCCTTCTGCGGCAAGAGCCAGCACGAGGTCCGCAAGCTGATTGCCGGACCGACTGTGTTCATCTGCGATGAATGCGTCGAACTCTGCATGGATATCATCCGCGAAGAGAACAAGTCTTCGATGGTCAAGTCCCGTGATGGCGTCCCCACGCCGCAGGACATCATCAAGATCCTCGACGAATACGTGATCGGCCAGAAGCAGGCGAAGAAGATCCTGTCGGTGGCCGTGCACAACCACTACAAGCGCCTGTCGCATGCCTCGAAGGGCGGCGACGTGGAACTGGCGAAGTCGAACATCATGCTTGTCGGCCCGACCGGCTGCGGTAAGACCTATCTTGCCCAGACGCTCGCCCGGATCATCGACGTGCCCTTCACCATGGCGGACGCCACGACCCTGACCGAAGCCGGTTATGTCGGTGAAGACGTCGAAAACATCATCCTGAAGCTGCTTCAGTCTGCGGATTACAATGTCGAGCGCGCCCAGCGCGGCATCGTCTATATCGACGAAGTCGACAAGATCTCCCGCAAGTCGGACAATCCTTCGATCACCCGCGACGTGTCGGGGGAGGGCGTCCAGCAGGCGCTTCTGAAGATCATGGAAGGCACGGTTGCTTCCGTTCCGCCGCAGGGTGGCCGCAAGCATCCGCAGCAGGAATTCCTGCAGGTCGACACGACGAACATCCTGTTCATCTGCGGCGGTGCCTTTGCCGGCCTCGACAAGATCATTTCTGCCCGTGGCGAGAAGACCTCGATCGGTTTTGGCGCAACGGTGAAGGCGGAAGATGATCGTCGCGTTGGCGAAGTGCTGCGCGAACTGGAGCCGGAAGATCTGGTCAAGTTCGGCCTTATCCCGGAATTCATCGGTCGTCTGCCGGTTCTGGCAACGCTCGAAGACCTGGACGAGGATGCGCTGATCCAGATCCTGTCGGAGCCGAAGAACGCGCTCGTCAAGCAGTACCAGCGCCTGTTCGAAATGGAAGACGTCGAACTGACCTTCCACGAGGACGCACTGCGCGAGATTGCCCGTAAGGCGATCACCCGCAAGACCGGTGCCCGCGGACTTCGCTCGATCATGGAAAAGATCCTGCTCGACACGATGTTCGAACTGCCGGAACTCGATGGCGTGCGCGAAGTCGTCATTTCCGACGACGTCGTCAACGGCAATTCCCGTCCGCTGTACATCTATGCGGATCGCCAGGAAGAAAAAGCCAACGCTTCGGCGTGATTTCACCCACGAGTCACAAATGCAGTTGGAGCCCGCCCTTGGCGGGCTCTTTCGTTTTAGGGTGATCTTTTCTGATTTTACCGTGTCTGCTGTTGTCTCTGTTGACGGTTGGAGTAGAACAGATCGGGTGACATGCCGCCTGGATTCTGTTGCGTATCGGTATCTGCGTATCGTTCGTCCCTTCATGCGATGGCTGTAGTGACCGCTTTGCCGGTCGCAGCCACACACGCCTCGCTTCAGGTCCGCGTTCTAGGATGCGGGTCGAGGGAAAGCGTCATGTTCCCGTCACAGATTTGCGACGGACCAGCCAGGCAGGCTTGAATTGACGGTTTCGCGACTCCACTTGTTGGAGGAGCAAGAACATGACCGATGCCTTTGGGTCGGTCATCAGGTCCCGGTTCCCCGGGATGTTTGAAAGGAATTGAAATGACGAATACGTCATCGACAAACGAGGCGAACACCTATCCGGTGCTTCCGCTGCGCGACATCGTTGTGTTCCCGCACATGATCGTCCCCTTGTTTGTGGGCCGTGAGAAATCCATTCGCGCTCTGGAAGAGGTAATGGGTTCCGACAAGCAGATCATGCTGGCCACGCAGATCAATGCGAGCGACGATGATCCGGCCGCGACGGCCATCTATGAAGTCGGCACCGTTGCCAACGTCCTGCAGCTCCTGAAGCTGCCCGACGGCACCGTGAAGGTCCTCATAGAAGGCCGCGCCCGTGCACGGATCGATAGCTACACCGGCCGCGAAGATTACTATGAAGCCAAGGCTCGCATCCTTGCAGAACCCGACGAAGATGCCGTCGAGATCGAGGCCCTGTCGCGCTCGGTGGTTTCGGAGTTCGAAAACTACGTCAAGCTGAACAAGAAGATCTCTCCCGAGGTCGTCGGCGCCGCAAGCCAGATCGAGGACTACTCGAAGCTGGCCGACACGGTTGCCTCGCACCTTTCTATCAAGATCACCGAGAAGCAGGAAATGCTGGAGACGGTGAGCGTGAAGACGCGCCTTGAAAAGGCGCTCGGCTTCATGGAAGGCGAGATTTCAGTCCTGCAGGTCGAAAAGCGCATCCGCTCGCGCGTCAAGCGCCAGATGGAGAAGACCCAGCGCGAATACTACCTCAATGAACAGATGAAGGCGATCCAGAAGGAGCTCGGTGACGGCGAAGATGGCCGTGACGAGATGGCCGAGCTGGAAGAGCGCATCGCCAAGACCAAGCTTTCCAAGGAAGCCAAGGAAAAGGCCGATGCAGAGCTGAAGAAGCTGCGCCATATGAGCCCGATGTCGGCGGAAGCCACCGTCGTGCGCAATTATCTCGACTGGCTGCTGGGCCTGCCCTGGAACAAGAAGTCCAAGGTCAAGATCGACCTGAACGCTGCCGAGAAAATCCTCGACGAGGACCACTTCGGCCTCGACAAGGTCAAGGAGCGCATCGTCGAGTATCTGGCCGTTCAGGCCCGTGCAACGAAGATCAAAGGCCCGATCCTCTGCCTCGTCGGCCCTCCGGGCGTCGGTAAGACCTCGCTCGCCAAGTCGATCGCCAAGGCGACCGGCCGTGAATACGTACGCATGGCCCTCGGGGGCGTCCGTGACGAAGCCGAAATTCGCGGTCACCGCCGCACCTATATCGGCTCGATGCCCGGCAAGATCGTCCAGTCGATGAAGAAGGCCAAGAAGTCCAACCCGCTCTTCCTGCTGGACGAGATCGACAAGATGGGCATGGATTTCCGCGGCGACCCGTCTTCGGCCCTGCTCGAGGTCTTGGACCCGGAACAGAACTCGACCTTCATGGACCACTATCTCGAAGTGGAATATGACCTGTCGAACGTCATGTTCGTGACGACCGCCAACACGCTGAACATCCCCGGTCCGCTGATGGACCGCATGGAGATCATCCGCATCGCCGGTTACACCGAGGATGAGAAGCTCGAAATCGCCAAGCGTCACCTGCTGCCGAAGGCGATCAAGGAACATGCCCTGCGTCCGGAAGAGTTCTCCGTGACGGACGGCGCGATCCTGGCGATCATTCAGCAGTATACCCGCGAAGCCGGCGTTCGCTCCTTCGAGCGCGAATTGATGAAGCTCGCCCGCAAGGCGGTGACCGAGATCATCAAGGGCAAGGTCAAGTCGGTGGCGGTTACGGCCGAGAACATCAACGAATATCTGGGCATCCCGCGCTTCCGCCACGGCGAAGCCGAGGGTGAGGACCAGGTAGGCGTTGTCACGGGTCTCGCCTGGACCGAGGTCGGCGGCGAATTGCTGACGATCGAAGGCGTCATGATGCCCGGCAAGGGCCGCATGACGGTGACGGGCAACCTGAAGGAAGTGATGAAGGAATCGATTTCGGCAGCGGCGTCCTATGTCCGCTCGCGCGCCGTCGATTTCGGCGTCGAGCCGCCGCGTTTCGACAAGTCGGACATTCACGTGCACGTTCCGGAAGGCGCGACCCCGAAGGACGGCCCGTCTGCCGGTATCGCCATGGCGACTGCCATCGTCTCCATCATGACCGGCATCCCGGTGTCGAAGGACATCGCCATGACCGGTGAGGTGACGCTGCGCGGCCGTGTTCTCCCCATCGGTGGCCTGAAGGAAAAGCTCCTCGCGGCTCTCCGTGGCGGCATCAAGAAGGTGCTCATTCCGGAAGAAAACGCCAAGGACCTGGCCGACATTCCGGACAACGTGAAGAACAACATGGAGATCGTACCGGTGTCGCGGATGGGCGAGGTCATCAGACACGCCCTGATCCGTGTGCCGGAGCCGATCGAGTGGGACGGTACCGTCGAGACCCCGGCAATCGGGACGGTTGAAAGCACCGACGAGACCGGGGCAACCATCGCACATTGATGCGATTTTGCCATGGTTGAGCCATAAAGCTCCAAATCAGAAAAAAAGGCTGGCAAATATGCCAGCCTTTTTTGTGAAAACACGCTTAAACGGCTTGTTTTCCGGGGCTTTCGGGTGCTTTTGAGTTGCGAAGGGCAGAAGCATTCGTATTCTCCGCCCGACTTAATCATTTGAGTCGTTTCATACCAATCAGAAAGGGTGGAAACATGAACAAGAACGAACTCGTATCCGCGGTCGCCGAGAAGGCTGGCCTGACCAAGGCTGACGCCGCCTCTGCCGTTGATGCCGTTTTTGAAACGGTCCAGGCCGAGCTGAAGAACGGCGGCGACATCCGTCTCGCTGGCTTCGGCGCCTTCACCGTCGCCCGTCGCGAAGCCTCCAAAGGCCGCAACCCGTCCACCGGCGCTGAAGTCGACATCCCGGCTCGCAACGTTCCGAAGTTCACGGCCGGCAAGGGCCTGAAGGACGCTGTCAACAGCTGATCTGTCGTGACCGTCGCCACCCTACGGTGCGATGGTCAGCTGACGCCTCTGAAGCCCGGCCTCGTGCCGGGCTTTTTTGTTGTCTTGCACTGCAGCAAACTCTGCCTTATCTCTGTCATGTCGGGTCTTCCGGCAATTCGTTCTCAGGGCGGGGTGCAATTCCCCACCGGCGGTAAGGGGAAACTCGAGCCCGCGAGCGCCTGTCATTCTTGCCGGTAACGGAGGAGGGCAGGGTCAGCAGATCCGGTGTAAATCCGGAGCCGACGGTCATAGTCCGGATGAAAGAGAATGAGGTCAGGTAGCGACGCGTCACCCGGATTTCCGGTCGGCGTCACTGCTGCGTGTGGCTTAATCCCGTCCGGGGAAGGCCTCGTCGTCCTCGTCTGTCCTGATTTGTGTTGGTCCTTTTGGAAAAAGGAAAAGAGACATGAATCAGAGTTCCGCAACGCTGCTGCGTTCCCGCGCCGTGATCGGCGCCGGTTATATGGTTCTCGCCGGCATCGCCTTTGCCGCCCTCAACGTCGTGACCCAGTGGCTGGCCATGACGCTACACTTCCCACCCGCCTCCACGGCCTTTTGGCAATATGGCTTTGCGCTGATCCTCTCGCTGCCTCTGCTTGTTCGCCTCGGCCTGCGCGCCATGAGGACGGCCTATCCTGTCCGCCACATCCTGCGCGTCCTGCTCGCCGCCTTCGGTGTCCAGGCCTGGGTGACCGGGCTTGCAACCGTCCCGATCTGGCAGGCCATCGCGCTCGTCATGACCTCGCCCTTCTTCATAATCATCGGCGCGCGTCTCTTCCTCGGGGAAACCGTCGGTCGCGACCGCTGGCTGGCGACGCTCGCAGGCTTCACCGGCGCGATGATCATCCTGCAGCCCTGGTCGGACACGTTCACGCTAGCAGCTCTGCTGCCCATCCTCTCGGCGCTCCTGTGGGGCGGCTCCTCCCTGATCATGAAGAACCTGACCCATTACGAAGCGCCCGAAACGGTGACGGTCTGGCTGCTCGTCCTGCTGACGCCGATCAATGCAGGCCTGGCCGCTGCCTCAGGCTTTTCTGTGCCGGAAGGTCTAGCACTCTGGCTGCTACTCGCAGCCGGCCTGCTGACGGCCATTGGCCAGTATCTCCTGACGCTCGCCTACAACGCCGCCGATGCCGCTTACGTCCAGCCTTTCGATGATCTGAAGCTGCCGCTCAACGTCTTTGCCGGCTGGCTGGTCTTCGGTTATGCCCCGAGCGGCTATCTCTGGCTCGGCGCGGTGCTCATCCTCGGCGCTTCGCTCTTCCTCATGCTCCGGGAAGCAAGGCGAGAAACAACTCCGGGCTGAATTGGATGATTGTCATGCGCCTGTAATCCGGGTGACGCAAAAGCCTCCTGTTCCATTCTTCGGCAACAGGAGGTTTCCCCAATGACGTTTGGCTTCACACGCGCGGCCTTGACCGCAGCACTTCTGGCATCGGTCGCCATGCCGGCCGCAGCCGAGCAGGTCTTCAACCGCATCGCCGCCTTCCCAGTCGCCACCAATCTACCGGCCGACAAGGACAAACTGTCGACGACCTCGGCGGAAATCGTCACGGCAACCGAAGACGGCACGACGCTCGTTTATTCCGATAGCCCACTCGGCGCGATCGGCTTCGTCGACATCACCGACGCCAAGGGGCCGAAGGCCGGCGGCGCGCTGATGATGGGCGGCGAACCCACCTCCGTTGCCGTTGCCGGCACCAAGGTTCTGGCCGGCATCAACACCTCCGAGAGCAAGGCGAACCCGTCCGGCAAGCTCGTCGTCGTCGATATCGCCACCAAGGCGATAGAAGCGAGCTGCGATCTCGGCGGCCAGCCGGATTCGGTCGCCGTCTCCAAGGACAAGAGCTTCGTCGCAGTCGCCATCGAGAACGAGCGCGACGAAGACGTCAATGACGGCGACCTGTCGCAGATGCCCGCCGGTGACCTCGTCATCGCATCACTGAAAGACGGCGTCGTCGATTGCAGCTCAATCAAGCACGTCGCGCTGACCGGCCTTTCCGAGATCGCCCCTGAAGATCCGGAGCCGGAATTCGTTGCGATCAACAGCCTCGGCGAAATCGCCGTGACGCTGCAGGAAAACAACCACATCGCCATCGTCGACGGCAAGACCGGCGAAGTGAAGGCGCATTTCTCCGCCGGTCAGGTGGATCTCGCCGGTATCGATACGAAGTCGGACGGTGCCTTGAAGTTCACCGGCAGCAAGGAAGGCGTTCTTCGCGAGCCGGATGCGGTGAAGTGGCTGGACGACGACCGGATCGTGATCGCCAACGAAGGCGACTGGAAGGGCGGTTCGCGCAGCTTCACCATCTTCGACAAGAGCGGCAAGGAACTCTACGAATCCGGTCCGTCGCTCGAGCTCGCCACCGCCCAGATCGGCCATTTCCCCGACAAGCGCGCCAAGTCCAAGGGCGTTGAACTCGAGGGCCTGGAGGCAGCGACCTTTGGTGACCAGAAGTACGTCTTCGTGCTCTCCGAGCGCGCCTCGATCGTTGGCGTCTACAAGGACACCGGTGCCGAGCCGGAACTGGTGCAGCTCCTGCCGTCCGGCGTCTCGCCGGAAGGGGCCGTCGCCATCCCCGGTCGCAATCTGCTCGCCACCGCCAACGAAATGGACCTCGGGAAAGACGGCGGCGTGCGCTCGCATGTGATGCTGTATGAACTGGCGGAAGGCGCGCCTGCCTACCCGATGCTCCGCTCGGAGATCGTCGACGGCGCGCCGATCGGCTGGGGTGCTCTGTCCGGCCTCGTCGGCGACGCCGAGAAGGCCGGCCAGCTCTATGCCGTTAATGACAGCTTCTATTCGGCACAGCCGACGATCTTCACGATCGACGCGACGCAGAAGCCGGCCGTCATCACCAAGGCCCTGCCGGTCACCCGTGGTGGTCAGGCTGCCCAGAAGCTCGACATCGAAGGTATCACGCTGGATGGCAAGGGCGGCTTCTGGCTCGCGTCTGAAGGTGATCCGGCCAAGCTCGTCGGCCATGGCATCTACAATGTCGACGACAAGGGCGAGATCAAGTCGGAGATCGGCTTCCCCACGGAACTGCTCGCTGGCCAGACCCGCTTCGGTCTGGAAGGCATCACCAGCGTCGGCGAAGGCGACGACATGACGCTGTGGATGGCCGTGCAGCGCGAATGGGGGGACGACGACAAGGGGCTCGTCAAACTCCTGTCCTACAATCCGAAGTCCAAGGAATGGGGCGCTGTGCATTACCCGCTGGAAAAGGCGGGCGAAGGCTGGGTCGGCCTCTCCGAGATCACCGCCCGTGACGGCAAGCTCTACATCGTCGAGCGCGACAACCAGGTGGGCGACAACGCCAAGCTGAAGAAGCTCTATTCAGTTGACATCGCCGACCTGAAGCCCGCCAAGATCGGTGCAGAACTGCCTGTTGTTACCAAGCAGGAAGTGCACGACTTCCTGCCCGACCTGAAGGCTGCGACCAACGGCTATGTCGTCGACAAGCTCGAAGGCTTCACCTTTGACGCATCAGGTAAGGCTTTCGCCGTCACCGACAATGACGGTGTCGACGATAGTTCGGGCGAAACCCTGTTCTGGGAAGTGAACCTGCAGGGCACCAACTGATCGGCAGATCGTCATGCGGAAACGAGAGAGGCCGGGTGATCGCTCACCCGGCCTCTTCCTTTTCAGCATTGCTGTGTCTTACCAGCGGTGATGCACATGCGGTGCGATCAGACGCTCATAGGTGTCCTTGGCTGCCGCCATCACATCCGCCGAGATTGCCGGAAGATCGGACGCGGCGGCATTGGCCTTGGCCTGCTCGCCGTTGCGCGCGCCGGGGATGACCACGGTGACCGCCTCATGCATCAGGATCCAGCGCAGCGCGAACTGCGCCATGGACGCGCCGGCCGGAACGAGCTTGCGGATTTCCTCGACGGCTGCGAGCCCCGTCTCGAACGGCACGCCGGCAAAGGTTTCACCGACGTCGAAGGCTTCACCGTTGCGATTGAAGTTGCGGTGATCTTCCGCCGCAAACTGGGTGTTCGCCGTGATCTTCCCCGACAGCAGACCGCTCGCCAGCGGAACGCGGGCGATGACGGCGACATTGCGGCGCTTCGCTTCCTGGAAGAACAGCGAGGCGGCGCGCTGGCGGAACATGTTGAAGATGATCTGGACCGAGACCACACCGGGATATTCAATCGCCTTCAGCGCTTCCTCGACCTTTTCCACCGAGACGCCGTAATGCTTGATTTTGCCTGCATTGCGGAGCTCCTCCAGCCCCTCGAACATCTCCGGGCGATAATAGACCTCGGTCGGAGGGCAGTGCAGTTGCACGAGATCGAGTGTCTCGACGCCGAGGTTCTGCAGCGACCTGTCGATGAAGGCCTCGATATTCGACTTCGTGTAACCATCGGCCACATGCGGATTGAGCCGGCGCCCGGCCTTTGTCGCCACCATCGGACGTGCCCCGCCGCGCGCCTTCAGAACGTCAGCAATGATCTTCTCCGAGCGTCCGTCGCCATAGACATCGGCCGTGTCGACAAAAGTCATGCCCGCGTCGAGGGCGGCATTGAGGGCTGCCCGGCCATCGGCCTCCGATACCTCGCCCCAGGATCCACCAATTTGCCAGGCGCCGAAGCCGATGTCGCTGACGGTGAATTCCGTGCGGCCGAAGGAATGCTGTCTCATGTAAAAGTCTCTCCCGTGATTGTCGCTGTGAGCTAGCAAGTGGGGCAGGGGGTGGCAAGCTTCAACGGGGGAATTGTGATCCGATTGCCCCTGCCGCGCGAATTGGGGAGGAGAAACCGGACAAAGCCGCGATGCCGAAAATGATCCGCAAAAGCGAACTGCCCGCCAAGACCTGTCCCGCCTGCAACCGGCCCTTTGCCTGGCGCAAGAAATGGGAGCGGGATTGGGACCGGGTCGTCTATTGCTCCGAACGCTGCCGGCGTGTTGGCAAGTCCCAGGTTTCTCCCGCCTCCTGACCGTGGCGCTCAGAGACCGGAACATCAAACAGGAGCAGGCATGACCCATCATGACGAACCAGGAAGCGGCCGTCTGGCGCTCTACGCTCTGCCGGCCCTACCGCTCGCCGCGATCGCGCTTCCCTTCTATATCGTCGTGCCCAGCTTCTATGCCGACAATTTCGACATCTCGCTCGCCGCGATCGGTGCCTTGTTGCTGGCGATCCGGATGGTCGACGCGGTCACCGACCCCCTGATCGGCTGGCTCTCCGACCGTGTGCGCTCGCGGTATGGCCGTCGCCGCTTCTTCTTTGCCGTTTCGATACCGTTGACTGCGCTGTCGGCCTTTATGCTGTTCTGGCCACCGTCCGATGCCGGCATCCTGTACCTCGCTTTGTGGGGGACTGCCCTCTCACTCGGTGCCACCTGGTCTCTTTTGCCCTACACCGCCTGGGGGGCGGAACTCGCAACCGGCTATCAGGCGCGCGTGCGACTGTCGGGCTGGCGCGAGAGCGCGACGCTCATTGGCTCACTCTTGGCGATCACGCTGCCCTTTCTCGGTGGGTTGGGTTCACCATCCGGCTTCCACGGACTTGCCTGGCTGGCCGTCTTCATCGTCATTGCCCTGCCGATGGCCGCGATAATAGCCGTGACCATGGTGCCGGAACCTTCCGACCTGTCGACGCGGCGCCTGTCAATGAGAGAGGGAGCGGCCCATCTCCGCCGAAACGGACCGTTCCTGCGTCTAGTCTCCGCCTTTCTCCTCAACAGTTTTGCTAATGCCGTGCCGGCCTCGCTCTTCATCTACTTCGTTGGCCAGCGTCTGGGTGCTCCGGAGCTGCAAGGGCCTTTGCTATTTACCTATTTCCTATGCGCTGTAGCCGGAGTGCCGCTCGCCGTGGCGACTGCCCGCCGGATCGGCAAACACCGAGCATGGTGCCTCGCGATGCTTGCGGCCTGCGCCATCTTTTCCATCGCCGGATTCCTTGGGGAAGGGGATGTGATCGCCTTTGCCGTCGTCTGTGTTGCGACCGGTCTTTTGCTCGGCTTCGATCTCACTCTGCCGCCGGCCATTCAGGCCGATGTGGTGGATAACGACACGGTTGCGTCGGGTGAGCAGCGGTCCGGCCTCTATTTCGCAGCCTGGAGCTTTGTCACGAAGTTCTCCGTGGCGCTCTCGGCCGGCATTGTATTTCCATTGCTCGATCTCGCGGGCTTCAGCGGTGATCAGGGCGTGACCCAGACGCCTCAGGCGATCGAGGCACTGGCCGTGCTCTACGCCTTCCTGCCGATCCTGCCAAAGCTCGCCGCAATCGCCATCATGTGGAATTTCTCGCTCGATGAGGCGGAGCATAGGAGACTGCGGGAGAACCTGTCCGCAGCAGCCTGATTTCTGCGCGCATTTTCTTTGACTGTCGCCGCAGCCAAGGGTAGTTCCCTCTTTGCAGCAGCGGCAGGTTTCTCCCTGGCTGTGCAAGTTTATCTCCGTGCCCGGCGAACCGGGCGCCCGCTCGGCGGTTCGTCATCTTCGTGTCGCATCCGGTGTTCCATGTGGGAACCGGGAAGAGGTGGCTTGATGAGTGACGCTAGAACGATAGGTGTTGAATGCGCATTGTGATGATTGGTTCGGGCTATGTTGGCTTGGTCTCGGGAGCCTGCCTGGCGGATTTTGGCCATCAGGTTATCTGCGTGGATAAGTCCGCCGAGAAGATCGAGGCACTGGAACGGGGCGAAGTCCCGATATTCGAGCCTGGCCTCGATGCAATCATTGCCCATAACCGGCAGGCCGGACGTCTGAGCTTCTCGCTGGATCTTGCACAGCCGGTCGCCGATGCCGACGTCGTCTTCATCGCGGTTGGAACGCCCTCGCGTCGTGGTGATGGCCATGCAGACCTATCTTATGTCTATGCCGCAGCTCGCGAGATTGCCGCCGCCGTCACCGGCTTTACCGTGGTCGTCACCAAGTCCACGGTGCCCGTCGGCACCGGCGACGAGATCGAGCGCATCTTCCGCGAAGAATTCCCGGACAAGGACATCAAAGTCGTCTCCAACCCGGAATTCCTACGCGAAGGCGCTGCCATCTCGGACTTCAAGCGGCCGGACCGTATCGTCATCGGCTCCGAAGACGAACGCGCCATCGACATCATGCGCGAAGTCTATCGCCCGCTCTATCTCAACGAAGCGCCGCTCTACTTCTGCGAACGCCGCACCTCCGAGCTGATCAAATACGCCGCCAATGCCTTCCTGGCGATGAAGATCACCTTCATCAACGAGATCGCCGACCTTTGCGAGCAGATCGGTGCCGACGTCCAGAAGGTGGCCAAGGGCATCGGCATGGACAAGCGCATCGGCGACAAGTTCCTCCATGCCGGACCCGGTTACGGCGGCTCCTGCTTCCCCAAGGACACGCTGGCGCTGGTCAAGACCGCCCAGGATTTCGACAGCCCGCTGCGCCTGATCGAGACGACCGTTGCCATCAACGACAACCGCAAACGGGCCATGGGCCGCAAGGTGATCGCTGCCTGCGGTGGTTCTGTCCGCGGCAAGAAGATCGCGGTTCTGGGCCTGACCTTCAAACCGAACACCGATGACATGCGTGACGCGCCCTCGATCACCATCGTCCAGGCTTTGCTCGACGGAGGCGCCGATGTGCACGTCTTCGATCCGGAAGGTATGGAAGCCGCACGGTCTATGCTCGGCCCTGTCGTCTATGGCAAGAACCCCTACGAGGTCGCGGCCGGTGCCGAGGCGATCGTCGTCGTGACCGAATGGGACGAGTTCCGGGCGCTGGACTTCCGCCGCCTGAAGACGGAGATGAAGGTTCCGGTCATCGTCGACCTGCGCAACATCTACAAGCCGGAGGAAATGGCGAAATACGGCTTTGCCCATTTCCCGATCGGCAAGCGGAAGACGAAGGCCTGACATGCGCTATTTCATCACCGGTACGGCCGGCTTTATCGGCTTTCATCTGGCCCGCCGCCTTCTGGCGGAGGGTCACGAGGTCACAGGCTTCGATGGCGTGACGCCCTATTACAACGTCAAGCTCAAGCATATGCGCCATGCGGCGCTCGCCCAGTATCCCGCCTTCACGCCCGTGATAGCCATGCTGGAAGACCGCGCCGCTCTGGAGGAGGCAGTCGCCAAGGCCAATCCCGAGATCATCGTGCATCTCGCCGCCCAGGCCGGCGTTCGCTACAGCATCGAGAACCCTCAATCCTATCTGAGTTCCAACGTCCAGGGCTCATGGAACATCATCGATCTCGCCGAACGCCACAAGGTGAAGCACCTGATGCTCGCCTCCACCTCGTCGATCTACGGTGCGAGCCCGACCGTGCCGTTCCACGAGACCGACCGAACGGATGAGCCCCTGACCATCTATGCGGCAACCAAGAAGTCGATGGAACTGATCGCCCACAGCCACGCCCATCTCCACAAGACCCCGACCACCGCCTTCCGCTTCTTTACCGTCTACGGTCCCTGGGGGCGCCCGGACATGGCGCTGTTCAAGTTCGTCGATAGGATCCTCAACGATCAGCCGATCGAGATCTATGGCGAAGGCCAGATGAGCCGCGACTTCACCTATGTCGAGGATCTGGTCGAGGCGATCATCCGCCTGTCGCATGTGGCCCCGGACGAATCCAATCGCGTCGCCGATGAACGCGTCGAGACCCTGTCACGTCAGGCGCCGTTCCGCGTCGTCAACATCGGCGGCGGCCAACCCGAGAACCTGCTCGATTTTGTCGACATCGTCGAAAAGGCGATCGGCCGGCCCGCCAAGCGCCAGATGCTGCCGATGCAGCAGGGCGACGTGCCGCGCACCTTCGCCAGCCCGGCGCTCCTCCAGGCTCTGACCGGCTATACGCCGTCTACGAGATTGGAAGAGGGGGTGAAGGCCTTCGTCGAATGGTATATCGAGGCACGTCCCGAGCTCGGATAAGCGAGGCGTCGGGATGTTGCTGCCTTGACTTCCCCGCCATTCGACGGTGTCTTGCATGCAGATTGCACACGCGTGTGCGGACGGCGATGCAGGGATGAGGGAATGAGCACATTGAAGGACGGCCAGGACGAGGGACCGCGCGTGAGGGGTTCCGGCACCGAGAGCGTCTATCGGGCGCTGCGGCACGAGATCCTGTCGATGGAGCGTTCTCCCGGCAGCCCGCTGGACGAGACGCGCTTGTCGGAGCGATTCGGGATGTCGCGTACACCGATCCGTGAGGCTCTGTTGCGCCTCACATCCGATGGCCTCGTCACTACGCTGCCCAACCGCAACACGATCGTCGCGACGATCGATTTCTCCAGCCTCCCCACCTATTTCGAAGCGCTCTGCCTGATGTACCGAGTGACCACGCGCGGGGCGGCACTCCGGCAGGGGGACGCCTGGATTCAGGCGATCGTCGAGCGGCAACGCGAATTCGCCGCAGCCGTCGAGGCCCAGAATGCCTTTGCCATGATCGAGGCGAACCGTGAATTCCACGTCGCCATCGCCGAGCGCGCCGCCAATGCCTATTACACCGCCTTCTTCGCCCGCCTGCTCGACGAAGGCCGTCGGATTCTCCGCCTCTACTACTCAACCTTCGACGACCGCCTGCCGAAGCGCTACGTCGAAGAGCACGAGGCGATGATTGCAGCGATCCGGGCCGGCGATGCTGATGAGGCCGATCGGCTGGCGATTGCCCATGGCGAACAGATCGTCCGCCAGATTCAGGACTATGTCGCCCGCGATTTCGCGAAGGCGACCGCCATCTCAGGTCTTTGACTTCAGCCCGGCTCCCGATCTTTCCGGTTCCCCTCAAGATGGGGCGCCTCTTCCCTGTAAGGACAAGCCATGACTACCACAACGCAACCGCCGCTGATCACGACCGCCGAGCGCCAACAGCGTTTGTCAGCGCTGCGCCGGGCCATGGCCGAGGCGAATGTCGAGGCCGTGCTTCTCGGCTCCACCGAGAGCCTCCGCTATTTCACCGGCCTCGTTTGGCATCAAAGTGAGCGCTTGGTCGGCGCGGTCGTGCTGCCCGACCGGCTGGTTTACATCGTGCCCGGCTTCGAGCAGAGCCGCGTCGAGACCCTGCCGCGTCTGGAAGGCGAGGTCGCCGTTTGGCAGGAGGACGAGGACAGCGCGGCCCTGGTCGCCTCGCTTCTGTCGGACGGTGCGCGGCTCGCGCTCGACGACGCCCTGCCGCTCTTCGTCTATCACGCGCTCACCCGCGCGATCGGGGCAGGGCGGCTCGTCGACGGCACCCGCCTGCTGCGCGACATCAGGCTCTGCAAATCGCCGGCCGAGATCGCCCTGATCCAATACGCCATGGGTTTGACGCTCGAAGTCCATCGTCGAGCCCATGCCTTCATCCGCCCGGGCATTGCCGCTTCGGAGGTCGTCCGCTTCATCGATGCCGAACACAAGGCATTGGGAGCCGCCGGCGGGTCGAGCTTTTGCATCGTCTCCTTCGGGGTTGCCACCTCGCTTCCGCATGGCGCCGAGGGCGAGCAGCATTACAGGGCCGGCGACGTGATCCTCGTCGATACCGGCTGCCGCATCGACGGCTACCATTCGGATCTCACCCGCACCTATGTGCTCGACGAACCGACGCCGGACTTTGCCCGCCATTGGGCGATCGAGCGTCAGGCTCAGCAGGCGGTCTTCGACGCCGCCCGCTGGGGCGCAACCTGCGGCAGCCTCGACGATGCCGCGCGTGCCGAGATTGCCCGCCATGGCCTTGGCGCGGATTATCAGCTGCCGGGCCTGCCGCATCGCGCCGGCCATGGCCTGGGTCTGGAGATCCATGAAGAGCCCTACATCGTCCGCGCGAACCAGACCCGCCTGAAGCCCGGAATGTGTTTCTCCAACGAGCCGATGATTGTCTTCCCAGATCGCTACGGCATCCGGCTGGAGGATCATATCCACATGACGGAGGAGGGGCCGCAATGGTTCACCCTGCCGGCGAGGGGGCCGGCGGAACCCTTCGCCTGAGCCGCCACTCGCCGTCAAAGACGATGGATGTCTCGCCTGACTGGCGAGCGTGAAACCCGCCCTTGCTTCTTGTCGACAATTTGTATATTTGAAATGCACCCACTCAAGAGGAGCATCCCATGACCACCGGCTGGCACGGCGTTTTCCCCGCCGCAACGACTCAATTCCATGAAGACCTGTCCGTCGATATCGACGCCACGCAGCGCGTGCTCGATGCACTGGTTAACGACGGCGTCAACGGCCTGATCGTCATGGGCACCTGCGGCGAGAACAACTCGCTCGACCCGGAAGAAAAGCGGACCATCCTGAAGGCCGCCGTCGAAGTGGTAAACGGCCGCGTACCGGTCGTGACAGGCGTCTCGGAATTCGACACCCGCCGGGCCGCCGCCTATGCCCGCGATGCGGAAAAGATCGGCGCCGATGGCCTGATGGTCTTGCCGGCCATGGTCTATGTGCCGAAGCCGCATGAACTGGTCGCCCATTTCAAGACGGTCGCAGAAGCAACCGGCCTGCCGATCATGCTCTACAACAACCCGCCGGCCTACCGCGTCAACATCGGTTCGGAAGTGCTCGAAGCGCTCGATGGCGTGAAGAACATCAAGGCCGTCAAGGAAAGCGCGCCCGATCCGCGCCGCTTCACCGACCTGATCAACGCCTTCGGTGATCGCTATGACATCTTCGCCGGTCTCGACGACGTGGCTCTCGAAGGCCTGATGCTCGGCGCCAAGGGCTGGGTTTCCGGCCTCACCAGCGCCTTCCCCGCCGAATCGGTGGCGCTCGTCGCCGCTGCCGACCGTGGCGACTGGATGGAAGCGCGCCGCATCTATCGCTGGTTTATGCCGCTCCTGCATCTCGACGCGGAACATGACCTCGTTCAGTCAATCAAGCTCTCGGAACAGATCATGGGCCGTGGCTCCGAGCGCGTCCGCATGCCCCGCATGCCGCTCGAAGGTGCGCGCCGAGCCGAGGTGACCGCCATGGTCGAGAAGGCCGCTGCAACCCGCCCGATCGGCGGCAAGTAAGCTTTCCTTACGGCTAAAAACAGAAGGCCCGCGCCCCTCCGGTTGCGGGCCTTTTCGTATGCGAACGCGAGGGGAGGGCGGACCATGACAACCATGTTCTAATCCATCCCGGCGTCTCTGCGACTTTTATAGGGGCAACCCTGTTGGGCCTCTTGCGATTCCGTTGAATGTTAACGGAAGCCTTGCCATTGCGAGGCACTGTTTCCTTTCCTGCGACTGTTCGAAAGCATCCTTCATGAAGACCCACTCCCCTTGGCGCGCGCGGCTGCGCTACGAGTTCGACAAGAGCATGGCCGGCGGCGCAATTGCGCTGATCGGCTGGCTGAGCCTCATCTCGCTTGTCGTGATTATCCTCGCTGCTCTGTTTCTCGCCATCACCGGCATCGCACCCGAAGGCGGTGAACCGGTCGGCTTCATCGAAGGCGCCTGGGAATCGCTGATGCGCACGATGGATGCCGGCACGATGGGCGGTGATATGGGCTGGTCCTTCCGCACGGTTTCCCTCGTGGTCACCATCGCCGGCATCTTCGTCTTCTCCGCACTGATCGGTGTCATCAGTTCTGGCCTGGAAAACAAGCTGGACGAATTGCGCAAGGGCCGTTCCCGCGTGCTCGAAAGCGACCACACCATCATCCTCAACTGGTCATCCTCGATCTTCGACGTGATTTCCGAATTGGTCATCGCCAATCAGAGCCGCCGTCGTCCGCGAATCGTCATCATGGCGAACAAGGACAAGGTCGAGATGGAAGACGAGATCGCCACCAAGGTGGGCGACCTGAAGAATACCAAGATCATCTGCCGGAGCGGCGATCCGACCGATCTCTACGACCTCGCCATCGTTAATCCGCATGCGTCGCGCTCGATCATTGTTCTCTCGCCGGAGGAAGAGGATCCTGATTCGCAGGTGATCAAGTCGGTCCTGGCACTGGTCAACGACCCCGGCCGCCGACCTGAGCCCTACAAGATCGCGGCCGAAATCCGCGAGGCTCAGAATACGGAGGTCGCCCGCATCGTCGGCGGCAAGGAAATGCAGCTTGTCCTCGCCGACGACCTGATCTCGCGTATCGTCGTCCATACCAGCCGCCAGTCGGGCCTGTCGGCTGTCTACACGGAGCTCCTCGATTTCGACGGCTGCGAGATCTATACGCTTCCTCAGCCGCAGCTGGAAGGCAAGCCCTTTGGCACGGCGGTTATGTCTTACGAGACGAGCACGCTGATCGGCGTCTGTGACGTCGACGGGAGGATCCACCTCAACCCTTCGCCGAATCGCGTCATTGCGGCCGGTGAACGCCTCGTCATCATCGCCGAAGACGATGCCTCCATCCAGACTTCGTCAGGCGCCCCGCAATTCGCCCAGTCCGCCATCCGTCCACCTGTCCGGCATGATCTCCAGCCGGAACGAACTCTGGTTCTGGGCTGGAACCGCCGGGGACCCGTGATTGCGACCGAGCTCGGCCGCTACGTGGCGCCAGGGTCGGTACTGATGATCGCGGCCAATACACCGGAATTCGAGGCGGACATTGCGGAGTTGACGCTGCCCAACGACCACATGACGGTTCAGCATCGGGTGATCGACACCAGCAGCAAGGCGGCACTGGAGGCGCTGGATATTCCGTCCTACGACCACGTGCTGGTGTTGGGCTACAGCGATCACATGGCGATGCAGTCGGCCGACACGCGCACGCTGATTACGCTGCTGCACCTGCGCAAGATCGCCGAAAGTGCCGGTCTGCACATCAACGTGGTGAGCGAGATGACCGATGTCCGCAATCGCGAACTGGCGGAAGTGACCCGCGCCGATGATTTCGTCGTCAGCAACAAGCTGGTGAGCTTGATGCTCGCCCAGGCCTCCGAGAACGAGTTCATGGCGGCGATCTTCGACGAGTTGCTCGATGTGGAAGGATCAGAGATCTACATGCGCCCGATGAGCGACTATGTGGATATCTCGCAGCCGGTGAACTTCTACACGGTCGCGCTCGCAGCGCTTCGCCGCGGCGAAATCGCCATCGGCCACCGCCGCCAGCGCGACAGCGACGCGGATCCTCGTAATCTCGGCGGCGTGACGGTCAATCCGAATCGCTCGGAACTGCTTGCTTACACCGAGAAGGATATGGTGATCGTGCTGGCGCAGGATTGAGGGAATGAACCGCGCCCCGGGACGCGAAAATCTGTTAACCGAGGCAGAGCCTATCACTTGCAACAGGCGAGCTTGTCCGATGTGATGCGCGCCATGGATGCGCCGGACCGCTATTGTGGCCCCAGGTGCTTTTGCGATGGGAAACCTGCATGGCATTCGCGGACAACACCAAGCGACTCGCGGTTCTCATTGACGCAGACAATACATCCAGCAAAATCGCAGATCGGCTCTTCGAGGAGGTCGCGCGTCTCGGAGAAGCGAGCGTAAGGCGCATATACGGTGATTTTTCCAGTCCCCGCATGAAGGGGTGGACCGAGACGCTCACCCGGCATGCGATCGTGCCGCAGCAGCAGTTCGCCTATACTGTTGGTAAAAATGCCTCGGATATCACCCTCGTCATCGACGCGATGGATCTGCTCCACACCGAACGTTTTGGCGGCTTTTGCCTCGTCTCGTCCGACAGCGATTTCACGAGGCTGGCATCGCGCATTCGTGAGCAGGGGGCCGATGTCTACGGATTTGGTGAACAGAAGACGCCGGAAAGTTTTCGCCAGGCCTGCAGCCGCTTCATCTATACGGAGAACCTGTCCGTGGATCCGCCAGTGGAGCGGGAGACGAAACCGGCACCTCCGGGCAGCCCTCCGAATGCCGCTGTTCCGATCATCAAGCGGGTCTTGGTCGATATCGACAGCGACGACGGCTGGGTCGCTCTATCGACCTTGGGTACACGGCTATCCAATCTGAAGTCGGACTTCGATTCCCGTACCTATGGTTCGTCGAAGCTGAGCGATCTCGTGAGGAAAACCGGCGCATTCGAGGTGGAGACTGCGGAAGGAAAGGCGATGCGCATCAGGCTGCGTCGCAAACCATCGCAGAACTAGTTCAGAAATTATTTTGGAAAGAAAATGGTGGGCGATGAGAGACTCGAACTCCCGACATCCTCGGTGTAAACGAGGCGCTCTACCAACTGAGCTAATCGCCCGTCCGCTTACCGGATCATGTCCGCCGCGTCGGTGGCCGTGATCTATGCGGATCGCAGAATTTCCGCAAGAGTTTTTCTCGCAATTTTTTCTTTTTTTGCGAAGGCCCCTGCATTGGCGTGTGGAAAACGTTCGAGAATCCCGCAAATGCGCCTGCGGCCTGGTGTCGCGAGAAGAGGGGAGGCGAGGAGGGTTGTCGAGGGCTCCGGGATAAATTTCGGCCGGTCATGGTTTTGTCTTGAAACCTGCTTGACACCTCCAGATGAACCCCGTAGAGAGCCGCTCAACGACAGGGCAAGCCCGGTCGCCGGGGGCCACTTGATCCCCATTCTGGAAATGCGCGGGTGTAGCTCAGTCGGTTAGAGTGCCGGCCTGTCACGCCGGAGGTCGCGGGTTCGAGCCCCGTCACTCGCGCCATTCCAGGAAATATCAAGTCAAGGCCGTCTCTTAACGGTCGCCGTGGGTGATGCCCACGACAATGCGCGGGTGTAGCTCAGTCGGTTAGAGTGCCGGCCTGTCACGCCGGAGGTCGCGGGTTCGAGCCCCGTCACTCGCGCCACTTTATAACCGGAAAACTGTCGATACCTGCGGTCTTTGTGCACCGCGATGCGGATTGCACGCGACAGGCTTTTTACCCGCTGGTAAGGTGCTCTTCGGTATCGAGTGAAAAGGCTTCCGCTGGACTTGCGCTGGCTGTCCGCCTGCGCTAACCACGGCTCGTTGCAACTCTCTTTCGGCTTGTCGGCTCCGCCCTAAATGCTTCGTGGCATTAGAGACAAGCAGGGTGATATGATGACTGAACTGCTCAGTTCCTACCTTCCGATCGCCATCTTTATCGGTATTTCCCTCGTCATCGGCATCGCGCTTCTCGTGGCGCCGTTCGCCGTGGCCTACAAGGCGCCCGATTCGGAGAAGCTGTCGGCCTATGAGTGCGGCTTCAACGCGTTTGACGATGCGCGCATGAAGTTCGACATCCGCTTCTACCTGGTGTCGATTCTCTTCATCATCTTCGACCTCGAAGTCGCCTTCCTGTTCCCCTGGGCAGTGTCCTTCAGTGCGGTTGGCTGGTTCGGCTTCTGGTCGATGATGGTTTTCCTTGGTGTTCTCACCATTGGCTTTGTCTATGAATGGAAGAAGGGGGCGCTCGAATGGGAGTGATCCAGTCCGACGCCACGATGGTGGCTCCGCAGGCCAAGGGCATTATTGACCCCAATACGGGCAAGCCCATCGGCAGCGATGACCGTTTCTTCGGCGAGATCAACAATGAGCTCGCCGACAAGGGTTTTCTTGTCACTTCGACCGACGAGCTGATCAACTGGGCTCGCACCGGTTCTCTGATGTGGATGACCTTTGGTCTGGCCTGCTGCGCCGTCGAAATGATGCAGCTGTCCATGCCGCGTTACGATGCCGAGCGTTTCGGCTTCGCCCCGCGCGCCTCACCGCGTCAGTCCGACGTCATGATCGTCGCCGGCACGCTGACCAACAAGATGGCACCCGCGCTGCGCAAGGTCTACGACCAGATGCCCGAGCCGCGTTACGTCATCTCGATGGGCTCCTGCGCCAACGGTGGCGGTTACTACCACTATTCCTATTCCGTCGTGCGCGGTTGCGATCGTGTTGTGCCGGTCGACATCTATGTGCCGGGCTGTCCCCCCACGGCAGAAGCACTGCTTTACGGCGTGCTCCTGCTGCAGAAGAAGATCCGGCGTACCGGAACGATCGAGCGGTAAGGCGAAGGGACTGATAACATGAGTGAAGCCCTGAACGAGTTGGCATCCTACCTCGCAGAAATGCGTGGCGCCCTCATCGCTTCGAGCGAGATCCGCTTCGGCGAGCTGACGCTGACGGCGAAGTCGGAAAACCTGATTTCGCTCCTGACTTTCCTGCGCGACGACGTCCAGTGCGGCTTCGTCAACCTGATCGATATTTGTGGGGCAGACTATCCGAAGCGCGAAGACCGCTTCGACGTGGTCTATCACCTCCTGTCGCCGCGTCAGAACCTGCGCATCCGCATCAAGGTCGCGACCGGCGAGTTCAAGCCTGTGCCGTCCGCCTGCCCGGTTTTCCCGGGCGCCGACTGGTTCGAGCGCGAAACCTGGGACATGTACGGTATCCTGTTCACGGATCATCCGGACTTGCGCCGCATCCTGACGGACTACGGTTTCGAAGGGCATCCGCTGCGCAAGGACTTCCCGACGACCGGTTTCGTCGAGGTCCGCTACGACGACTCGGCCAAGCGCGTGGTCTACGAGCCCGTCGAACTGAAGCAGGAATTCCGCAGCTTCGACTTCCTCTCGCCTTGGGAGGGCACGGACTATGTGCTGCCCGGCGATGAAAAAGCAGCAAAGTGAGCGGAAGGGCAGGGACCATGACTGAACACAACGTCCGCAACTTTAATATCAATTTTGGGCCTCAGCATCCGGCAGCCCATGGCGTTCTTCGCCTTGTTCTCGAGTTGGACGGTGAAATCGTCGAGCGTGTCGATCCGCATATCGGACTGCTCCATCGCGGCACCGAAAAGCTGATCGAGACCAAGACCTATCTGCAGGCGCTGCCCTATTTCGATCGTCTCGACTATGTCGCGCCGATGAACCAGGAGCATGCCTATTCGCTGGCGGTCGAAAAGCTGCTCGACATCCAGATCCCGATCCGCGGCCAGCTCATCCGGGTGCTCTACTCGGAAATCGGCCGTATCCTCTCGCATCTTCTGAACGTCACAACGCAGGCCATGGACGTCGGTGCGCTGACGCCGCCGCTCTGGGGCTTCGAAGAGCGCGAAAAACTGATGGTGTTTTATGAGCGTGCCTCCGGTGCGCGCATGCACGCCGCCTATTTCCGTCCCGGTGGGGTTCACCAGGATCTGCCGCATGACCTCGTCGAGGACATCGGCAAGTGGTGTGATCAGTTCCCGGAAAAGCTGGATGACATCGACGACCTTCTGACCGGCAACCGCATCTTCAAGCAGCGAAACGTCGACATCGGCGTTGTCAGCCTTGAGGACTGCTGGGCCTGGGGCTTCTCCGGTGTCATGGTGCGCGGTTCGGGTGCTGCGTGGGATCTGCGTAAGTCGCAGCCGTACGAATGCTACGCCGATCTCGACTTCGACATCATGGTCGGCAAGAACGGCGATTGCTATGATCGCTACCTGATCCGCATGTTCGAAATGCGCGAGTCGGTGAAGATCATGAAGCAGTGCGTCAATCGTCTGCTGGGCGATGCCAAGACAGGTCCGGTTTCGTCTCTGGATGGCAAGGTCGTGCCGCCGAAACGTGGCGAGATGAAGCGCTCGATGGAAGGCTTGATCCACCACTTCAAGCTCTACACCGAAGGTTATCACGTGCCGGCAGGCGAAGTGTATGCCGCCGTTGAAGCGCCGAAGGGCGAATTCGGCGTCTACCTCGTCTCCGATGGCACGAACAAGCCTTACCGCTGTAAGATCCGTGCGCCGGGTTATGCGCATCTGCAGGCCATGGATTTCATGTGCCGCGGCCATCAGCTGGCAGACGTATCCGCCATCCTCGGCTCCCTCGACATCGTGTTCGGAGAAGTAGACCGCTGATGTTGAGAGCTTTCGCCGCAACCGTCCTCTGTCTTGCCGCCGCCACCTCTGTGGTGGCGCAGGACAATGACGCTGTTTCGACGAAGGCAACCGTGTCGATGGCCAAGCTGATCGAGCAGGGCTACGAGATCAAGAGTTCGTCCTGGACGGGATCGAAACTCTTCGTGTTTCTGCAGAAAGACAAGTCGGCCTATGCCTGCGAATTCGCCAATGTGACGAATACGCGGTGTGGTTCCATAAACTGAGACAAGGCGTGAGGAAGTATGTCCGTTCGTCGACTAGCCGAAGAGCAATTCCAGCCCGCAGCGTTTTCCTTCAACGCGGAAAACATCGCCTGGGCTGAGGCCACCATCCGCAAGTATCCGGCGGGCCGCCAGCAATCGGCGGTCATTCCGCTGTTGATGCGCGCGCAGGAGCAGGAAGGCTGGGTCACCAAGGCGGCGATCGAGTATGTCGGCGAAATGCTCGACATGCCCTTCATCCGCGTCTTAGAAGTTGCGACCTTCTACACCCAGTTCCAGCTGAAGCCGATCGGCACCCGCGCCCATATCCAGGTCTGTGGTACCACGCCCTGCATGCTGCGTGGCGCGGAAGATCTCATCCACGTCTGCAAGTCGAAGATCCATCCGGAACCGCTTCATCAGAATGCCGATGGCACTCTGTCCTGGGAAGAGGTCGAGTGTCAGGGCGCCTGCGTCAATGCACCGATGGTCATGATCTTCAAGGATGCCTACGAAGACCTGACGCCGACACAGCTCGAGCACATCATCGATCGCTTCGCCGCAGGCCGTGGCTCCGACATCAAGCCTGGTCCGCAGGTCGACCGTGTATTCTCCGCGCCAGTTGGTGGTCCGGTCACGCTGACGGATGCCATCGAGCCGATCCGCTTTGCTGATGCGCCGGCTCCGGACGTCGCTGCAGAAGCCTCGGTGCCGCCGGCCAATGCGGGCCGACCCGTCACCGATACGCCGGTCACCGATCCGAAGCTGAAGACGCCGGCGACCGACAAGAAGGGCGCTGCTGAAAATCTCAAAGTCAAGGGTGATAGCGCCGATACGGCGCGCCCCGTGAAGGAAACGGCTGCGGCACCGGTGGCATCTTCTGCCGTTGTCCTTGACGAGAAGAACCGTCCGGCCGGCATCGAGCGTCCTGCAACGCCTGATGATCTCAAGATGATCTCGGGCGTCGGTCCGAAGATAGAGGCCACGCTGAACGGCCTCGGCATCTACACCTTCGAACAGATCGCCAAATGGAAGAAGGCGGAGCGCGAATGGGTGGATACCTACCTGAAGTTCTCCGGCCGCATCGAGCGGGACGACTGGGTCAAGCAGGCCAAGGCGCTCGCCAAGGGCGGCGAGGCGGAATACATCAAGGTCTTCGGCAAGAAGCCGCGTTGAGGGTTTAGGATATGTTGAAGGATCAGGATCGCATCTTTACCAATATCTACGGCCTCAAGGACAAGTCCCTGAAGGGGGCGATGTCGCGCGGCCATTGGGATGGTACGAAGCAGATCATCGAAAAGGGCCGGGACTGGATCATCAACGAGATGAAGGCGTCGGGCCTGCGTGGTCGTGGCGGCGCCGGCTTCCCGACGGGTCTCAAGTGGTCCTTCATGCCGAAGGAATCGGATGGCCGTCCGCATTATCTCGTCGTCAATGCCGACGAATCGGAGCCCGGCACCTGCAAGGACCGCGAAATCATGCGCCACGATCCGCACACGCTGATCGAAGGCTGCGTCATCGCCGGTTTCGCCATGGGTGCACACACGGCCTATATCTACGTTCGCGGCGAATACATGCGCGAACGCGAAGAGCTGCAGCGCGCCATTGACGAATGCTATGACGCCGGCATTCTCGGCACGAACAATAAGTGCGGCTGGGACTTCGACGTCTATGTCCATCACGGCGCCGGCGCCTATATCTGCGGCGAAGAAACCGCTCTGCTTGAAAGCCTTGAGGGCAAGAAGGGCCAGCCGCGTCTCAAGCCGCCTTTCCCGGCGAACATGGGCCTCTATGGCTGCCCGACCACGGTCAACAACGTCGAATCGATCGCCGTTGCCCCGACCATCCTGCGTCGTGGCGCCTCCTGGTTCTCGTCCTTCGGCCGTCCGAACAATGTCGGCACCAAGCTGTTCATGGTATCCGGCCACGTCAACAAGCCCTGCACCTTCGAAGAGACCATGGGCCTGACTTTCCGCGAAATCATCGAAACCCATTGTGGCGGTATTCGCGGCGGCTGGGACAATCTGCTCGCGGTCATTCCGGGCGGTGCATCCTGCCCGGTCGTCAAGGGCGAAGACATGGCTGACGCGATCATGGACTTCGACGGCATGCGCGAGGTGAAGTCCTCCTTCGGCACCGGCGGCATGATCGTCATGGACAAGTCGACCGACATCATCAAGGCGATCTGGCGCATTGCGGCCTTCTTCAAGCATGAGAGCTGCGGCCAGTGCACGCCGTGCCGCGAAGGCACCGGCTGGATGATGCGCGTCGTCGAGCGCATGGTGAAGGGGAATGCCCAGAAGCGCGAAATCGACATGCTGCTGCAGGTTTCGAAGCAGGTCGAAGGGCACACGATCTGTGCGCTGGGTGATGCGGCAGCCTGGCCGATCCAGGGCCTGATCCGCAATTTCCGCCCGGAAATCGAAGCGCGCATCGATCAGTACACGCGCAACGCGATCGCCCACGGGGTGGTCATGGAAGCGGCGGAATAAGGACGGATAGGAATGGTGAGCGGTTCGGACAAAGAGGGAAAGGGCCGGCCGGGCGATCCGGCTGACGTTCCCCCCGTGTCCGACGCGACCGATCCACTGATGAACCCGGCGGCCGCTCTGGCCGCTGCGACGGCATTCGGCTTCGGCATGGCAGCCCAGATGAGCCGGTTTTTCCTCGGCTCCCTGCAGGGTGCCATGGACCTGACCGGAGAGCTTGCCCGCCAGCTGGAAGACGAGCGCAAGGCCAAGGAAGCCAGCACGGCGGCTGAGAAGGTTATGCAGCCGAAGGCGGAGGCGGTGACGGAAGAGGTAACGGCTGCACCCGCTGCGCCCGAGCCGAAGACGGCAAATGCAGGCCCGTCGAAGGCTCAGCCGAAGACGGTTGCCAGACCGGCTGCGAAGGCCAAGGTCGAGGCGTCTAAGCCGCTGGCCAAGGCTGTGGCAAAGACGAAGGCGGCGAAGCAGCCGGTAGCGGTGATCGCGACGAAGGCGGTCGAGCCAGCCGAGACTGCGGCGCCCGCAAAGATGTTGAAGGCAGCGCCGGTCCGCAAGGCTGGCAAGGCCGACGACCTGAAACGGATCGACGGCATTGGGCCGAAGCTCGAGCAGGTGCTGAAGGGCAGGGGGATCACCCGCTTACAGCAACTGGCCGAGATGGAGCCGGAGGCGCTGGAGGGGCTGGACAGGGAGCTCGGGCTCGACGGTCGCACGCTGCGGGATGACTGGGCCGGTCAGGCCAGACGTCTGGCAGGCGGTAAGGCCGCCACCGACAAGTAATTTAGGGTTCGACGGCGCCGGCGCGTCTTTCGGACTGGGGACATTGAACGGGCGGCAAAACCCTGAGGGTTGGGTCGCCGGTGGAGCTGAAAGGCTCCGGAGATGCGCGAAAGCGTGAGGCAGGAAGGCGAATATGGCAAAGCTGAAGGTCGACGGTAAAGAGATCGAGGTTCCGGATCATTTCACGCTGTTGCAGGCGTGTGAGGAAGCCGGCGCCGAAGTCCCGCGCTTTTGTTTCCATGAACGACTGTCGGTCGCTGGCAATTGCCGGATGTGCCTCGTCGAAGTGAAGGGTGGGCCGCCGAAGCCGGCAGCCTCCTGCGCCATGGGCGTGCGCGACGTGCGCGGCGGCCCGAACGGGGAGCTTCCGGAAGTTTTCACCAACACGCCGATGGTCAAGAAGGCCCGCGAAGGCGTGATGGAATTCCTGCTGATCAACCACCCGCTGGATTGCCCGATCTGCGACCAGGGCGGCGAATGCGACCTGCAGGACCAGGCTATGGCCTTCGGGATCGACAGCTCGCGTTACACCGAGAACAAGCGCGCCGTCGAAGACAAGTATATCGGACCGCTGGTCAAGACTGTGATGAACCGCTGCATTCACTGCACGCGCTGCGTCCGCTTCACCACCGAAGTCGCCGGTATCGCCGAACTCGGCCTGATCGGCCGTGGCGAAGACGCCGAAATCACAACCTATCTCGAGCAGGCGATGACGTCGGAGCTGCAGGGCAACGTTGTCGACCTCTGCCCGGTCGGCGCGCTGACCTCCAAGCCCTTCGCCTTCACCGCCCGCCCCTGGGAACTCGGCAAAACCGAATCGATCGACGTCATGGACGCACTCGGTTCGGCAATCCGCGTCGATACCCGTGGCCGCGAAGTCATGCGCATCATGCCGCGCGTCAACGAGCAGATCAACGAAGAGTGGATCTCCGACAAGACCCGCTTCATCTGGGACGGCTTGAAGACACAGCGTCTTGACCGCCCCTACGTGAAGAAGGATGGACGTCTACAGCCTGCTAGCTGGGCCGAAGCCTTCGCCGCCATCAAGTCGGCCGTCGCTTCGACCTCCGCCGACAAGATCGGCGCCGTCGCCGGCGATCTCGCTTCCGTCGAAGAGATCTTCGCGCTGAAGTCGCTCGTCAACGCTCTGGGATCGACGAATACCGACTGTCGCCAGGATGGGACGGCAGTAGATCCGTCGCTCGGTCGCTCGACCTATCTCTTCAATACCTCCATCGAAGGCATCGAGGCTGCGGACGCGATCCTGATCGTCGGCGCCAACCCGCGTTACGAAGCGGCCGTGCTCAACGCCCGCATTCGCAAGCGCTGGCGCCGTGGTGGCCTGCCGATCGCGCTGATCGGTGAAGGTGGCGACCTGCGTTACCCTTACGATTACCTGGGCGCAGGCACCGATACCCTGGCTGATCTCGTTTCCGGCAAGAACAGCTTCGCCGAAACCCTGAAGGCCGCCAAGAACCCGCTGATCATCATCGGCCAGGGCGCTCTGTTGGGCGCTGACGGCGCCGCCGTGCTCGCCAATGCCGCCAAGCTCGCGCAGGATGTCGGTGCGCTCACCGAAGAGTGGAACGGCTTCTCCGTTCTCCACACGGCCGCATCGCGCGTCGGCGCACTCGATCTCGGCTTTGTGCCGGGGCAGGGGGCTGTTACGGCCGGCCAGATGCTGTCGTCGCTCGATGTTGTCTTCCTGCTCGGCGCAGACGAATTGGACTTCTCGACCAAGACCGCCAAGTGCGTCGTCTATATCGGCAGCCATGGTGACAACGGCGCGCATTTTGCCGACGTCATCCTGCCGGGCGCGACCTATACCGAAAAGTCGGGCACCTGGGTCAACACCGAAGGCCGCGTCCAGATGGGCAACCGCGCAGGTTTCGCGCCGGGCGAGGCTCGTGAAGACTGGGCGATCCTGCGCGCACTCTCGGACGTGCTCGGCAAGAAGCTGCCGTTTGATTCGCTCGCCCAGTTGCGCGTGAAGTTGTACGAAGCTTACCCGCATTTCGCCGAGATCGACGAAGTTGCGCCGGGCGCTGTTGCAGATATTGCTGCACTGGCGAAAAAACCGGGCAAGTTGGGCAAGTCTGTGTTTGCGTCGCCGGTCAAAGACTTCTATTTGACGAACCCGATCGCGCGTGCTTCGGCCGTCATGGCTGAGTGCTCCGCATTGGCCCGCAACAATTTCAAGGCTGCGGCAGAGTAAGGGCAGGAGACCATGGATAATTTCGTTTCCACCTATGTATGGCCTGCGGCCATCATCGTCGGTCAGTCGCTGCTTCTGCTCGTCTGCCTGCTGGTGTTCATTGCCTACATCCTGCTCGCCGACCGCAAGATCTGGGCGGCTGTTCAGCTGCGACGTGGCCCGAACGTCGTCGGTCCCTGGGGGCTGTTCCAGTCCTTCGCCGACTTGTTGAAGTTCGTCTTCAAGGAGCCGATCATTCCGGCCGGCGCCAACAAGGGCGTTTTCCTGCTGGCGCCGCTGGTCGCCGTGACGCTCGCGCTTGCGACCTGGGCCGTTATTCCGGTCAATGCGGGATGGGTGATCGCCAACATCAATGTCGGCATCCTCTTCGTCTTCGCTGTCTCGTCGCTCGAAGTCTACGGCATCATCATGGGTGGCTGGGCTTCGAACTCGAAATATCCTTTCCTCGGGGCGCTCCGCTCTGCGGCCCAGATGGTGTCCTACGAAGTCTCGATGGGCTTCATCATCGTCACCGTGTTGCTTTGCGTCGGCTCGCTGAACCTCTCGGACATCGTCATGGCCCAGACGGATGGTCTCGGCACGCGTCTCGGCCTGCCGGCCTCCTTCCTCGACTGGCACTGGCTCGCACTTTTCCCGATGTTCGTGGTCTTCTTCATCTCGGCATTGGCGGAAACCAACCGTCCGCCCTTCGACCTGCCGGAAGCCGAATCCGAACTCGTCGCCGGCTTCATGGTCGAGTACGGCTCGACGCCCTACATGATGTTCATGCTCGGCGAATACGCGGCCATCGTTCTGATGTGCTCGCTCACCACCATCCTCTTTCTCGGAGGCTGGCTGCCGCCGGTGGACATCGCGATCCTGAACTGGGTGCCGGGCTTTATCTGGTTCGTTCTCAAGGCGGGCTTCGTCTTCTTCCTCTTCGCGATGGTGAAGGCATTCGTCCCGCGCTACCGCTATGACCAGCTGATGCGTCTCGGCTGGAAGGTTTTCCTTCCGATCTCGCTCGCCATGGTCGTGATTACCGCATTCGTGCTGAAGCTGATGGGTTGGGCGTGATGACGCCCGATCGCAACCTCAGCTGCATTGGAGAATAAGATGGCAATTGCACAGGCTATCAATTCGCTCTTCCTGAAGGAGTTCGTCGGCGCGTTTTTCCTGTCGATGCGCTACTTCTTCAAGCAGAAGGCGACGATCAACTACCCGTTCGAAAAGGGCCCGGTTTCGGCGCGCTTTCGCGGTGAACACGCGCTGCGTCGCTATCCCAACGGGGAAGAGCGCTGCATCGCCTGCAAGCTGTGCGAGGCGATCTGTCCCGCCCAGGCCATTACCATCGAGGCTGGCCCGCGCCGAAACGACGGCACCCGCCGCACGGTGCGCTACGACATCGACATGGTGAAGTGCATCTATTGCGGTTTCTGCCAGGAAGCCTGCCCGGTCGATGCGATCGTCGAGGGACCGAACTTCGAGTTCGCCACCGAGACCCGCGAAGAACTGTACTTCGACAAGGCACGGCTTTTGGATAACGGCGACCGTTGGGAACGCGAGATCGCGCGCAACATCGCGATCGACGCACCGTATCGCTGATCCCTCCGGATCACGTCCTGGCGGGACTTCCGCCTTCGCCAGGACAACTCAGGTTTTGTAACGGGCATGACGGTGGGGATACCGGCCATGCCTTATCGGGCGACGGGGCAGGGCCCACGTCCGGGGGAAGATGAAAAGGCACCACCATGGGTCTTCAGGCTCTCTTTTTCTATCTCTTCGCCTTCATCGCCGTGGCTTCGGCCTTCATGGTGATTTCGGCACGGAACCCGGTCCATTCGGTCCTGTTCCTCATTCTCACCTTCATCAATGCGGCGGCACTGCTGCTGCTCACGGGCGCTGAGTTCCTGGCGATGATCCTTCTCGTCGTCTATGTCGGCGCGGTTGCGGTCCTCTTCCTCTTCGTCGTGATGATGCTCGACATCGACTTCACCGAACTGCGTGCCGGCGCTGCAAAGCATGCGCCTGTCGCAGCGCTGATCGGTCTGATTGTCGCGATCGAATTGATCGTCGTCATCGGCGGCAGCGTCATCAGCCCGGCGGCCAAGAGCGCGATCACGCAGCCGATCCCGGCCATCACGGAGCGTCAGAACACCCAGGCGCTGGGTGACGTGCTCTATACCGACTATGTCTTCTTCTTCCAGATCGCAGGCCTGGTTCTGTTCGTCGCCATGATCGGCGCGATCGTGCTGACCCTGCGTCACCGGACAAACATCAAGCGCCAGGACATCTCGGCCCAGGTCGCCCGCACACCCGAGACTGCCGTCAAGGTGGTCAAGGTCAAGTCGGGCCAGGGCATCTGAAGCGAGCACGAGGTCAAGGAACGTAAATCATGGAAATCGGTCTTTCCCACTACCTGACGGTCAGTGCACTGCTCTTCACCCTGGGCGTCTTCGGTATCTTCCTGAACCGCAAGAACGTCATTGTCATTCTGATGTCGGTCGAATTGATCCTGCTCGCGGTCAACATCAACATGATCGCCTTCTCGCATTTCCTCGGCGACCTTGTCGGCCAGGTCTTCGCGCTGTTCATCCTGACGGTGGCTGCAGCGGAAGCCGCGATCGGTCTCGCCATTCTGGTGGTCTTCTATCGTAATCGCGGCTCGATCGCCGTCGAAGACGTCAACATGATGAAGGGCTGACACGGCTATGCTCATCTACAAAGCTATTGTCTTTCTTCCTCTGCTTGGCGCGCTGATTGCCGGCCTCGCTGGACGCCAGATCGGCGCTAAGGCGTCGGAATACGTGACCACCGGTCTGATGATCATCGTGGCGCTTCTCTCCTGGGTCGTCTTTTTCCAGGTGGCGCTCAGCCACGAAGCCCATGAAGTGATCAAGGTCCCGGTCCTGCGCTGGATCCAGTCCGGCGGCATAGACGTCGAATGGGCGCTGCGCGTCGACACCTTGACGGCGGTGATGCTGATCGTCGTGAACTCGGTCTCCTGCCTGGTTCACCTCTATTCGATCGGCTACATGCACCACGACCCGCATCGGCCGCGCTTCTTTGCCTATCTGTCGCTCTTCACCTTCGCCATGCTGATGCTGGTGACCTCCGACAACCTGCTGCAGATGTTCTTCGGCTGGGAAGGCGTGGGTCTGGCCTCGTATCTGCTGATCGGCTTCTGGTTCAAGAAGCCGTCCGCCTCGGCTGCCGCCATGAAGGCCTTCATCGTCAACCGCGTCGGCGACTTCGGCTTCATCCTCGGCATCGGCGCCGTCTTCGTCATGTTCGGCTCGATCAATTTCGAGACGATCTTTGCCTCGGCGCAGTCTTATCTGCCGGCTGAAGGCGCAGGCTCGCCGGAAGTCGTGCTGAACCTCTTTGGCCTGCAGCTCGACCGCAGCCATGCGCTCACCGGCGCCTGCCTGCTGCTGTTCATGGGCGCCATGGGTAAGTCGGCCCAGTTCCTGCTGCACACCTGGCTGCCGGACGCCATGGAAGGCCCGACACCGGTCTCGGCTCTGATCCATGCCGCAACCATGGTCACCGCCGGTGTCTTCCTCGTCGCCCGCATGTCGCCGCTGTTCGAACTGTCGCATGATGCCCTGACGGTCGTCACTGTCGTCGGCGCGATCACGGCCTTCTTCGCCGCAACCGTCGGTCTGGTGCAGAACGACATCAAGCGCGTCATTGCCTATTCGACCTGTTCGCAGCTCGGATACATGTTCGTGGCGCTCGGCGTCGGCGCTTATGGCGCGGCCATCTTCCACCTCTTCACCCATGCGTTCTTCAAGGCGCTGCTGTTCTTGTGCGCCGGCTCGGTCATCCATGCCGTCGATGGTGAGCAGGACATGCGCCACATGGGCGGCCTGCGTCCGCACATCAAGTGGACCTTCTACATGATGCTGCTCGGCACGCTCGCGATCACCGGCGTCGGCATTCCCTTCACGCCCTTCGGCTTTGCCGGCTTCTTCTCCAAGGACGTGATCATTGAAGCGACCTATGCCTCGCATTCGGCCGTCTCGGGCTTTGCTTTCTCGATGTTGGTCATCGCCGCGCTGTTCACGAGCTTCTACTCGTGGCGCCTGATGTTCCTCACCTTCTTCGGCAAGCCGCGCGCGTCCGCAGACGTGATGCATCATGTGCATGAATCGCCGATGGTCATGCTGCTGCCGCTCTTCCTGCTGGCGATCGGCGCCGTCTTTGCCGGTGTCGTCTTTGAAGGCTTCTTCTACGGCCACGAATACATGGAGTTCTGGAAGGGCGCGCTCTTCACCCTGCCGGAGAACGAACTGCTGGAAGAATTCCACCACGTTCCGGCCTGGGTAGCGCTCAGCCCATTCATCGCCATGGTCGTCGGCTTCGTTACCGCCTGGTACATGTACATCAAGAACCCGTCGACGCCGAAGAAGCTGGCAGAGAGCCAATGGCTCCTCTACCAGTTCCTGCTCAACAAGTGGTACTTCGACGAACTCTATGACTTCCTCTTCGTCCGCTCGGCCAAGGCGCTTGGTCGCTTCCTGTGGAAAAAGGGCGACGTTGCCACCATCGACGCCTACGGCCCGAACGGTGTTGCCTCGGCGGTCGGCGGTCTCACCCAGCGGGTCGTGCGCCTGCAGTCGGGTTACCTCTATCACTATGCCTTCGCGATGCTGATCGGCATTGCGGCCCTTGTTACCTGGATGATGCTCGGGAGCTCCTTCTGATGACCGATTGGCCCATTCTCTCGACGGTCACCTTCCTTCCCCTGGTTGGCGTCGCTCTGCTTCTGCTGACCCGTGGAGACACCTCTCTCGGCCGCCGCAACATCCTCAACGTCTCGTTGCTGACGACGGTGTTCACTTTCGTCGTCTCGCTCTTCGTCTGGATCAACTTCGACAATTCCAATGTCGGCTTCCAGATGGTCGAGGAGCATGCCTGGCTCGGCACGGGCATTTCCTACCGCGTCGGCGTCGATGGCATCTCGGTGCTCTTCGTCGTCCTGACGACGCTACTCATGCCCTTCTGCGTGCTCGCCAGCTGGACGTCTGTCGAGAAGCGTCTGAAGGAATACATGATTGCCTTCCTCGTCCTCGAGACACTGATGCTCGGCGTCTTCGTCTCGCTCGACATCGTGCTCTTCTACGTCTTCTTCGAAGCGGGCCTCATTCCGATGTTCATCATCATCGGTGTCTGGGGTGGCAAGGACCGCGTCTACGCGTCCTATAAGTTCTTCCTCTACACGCTGCTCGGCTCGGTGCTGATGCTGCTCGCCATCATGGCGATGTATTGGGAAGCCGGCACGACCGATATCGCAGCCCTTCTGCAGCATGACTTCCCGCCGCAGATGCAGACCTGGCTGTGGCTCGCCTTCTTCGCGTCGTTTGCCGTGAAGATGCCGATGTGGCCGGTCCACACCTGGCTGCCGGACGCACACGTTCAGGCACCGACGGCAGGTTCGGTCATCCTGGCGGGTATCCTCCTGAAGCTCGGCGGCTACGGCTTCCTGCGCTTCTCGCTGCCGATGTTCCCGCTCGCCTCGGACTACTTCGCGCCTTTCGTCTTCTCGCTGTCGGTCATCGCGATCATCTACACCTCGCTGGTTGCGATGATGCAGGAAGACATCAAGAAGCTGATCGCCTATTCGTCGGTCGCCCACATGGGTTATGTCACGATGGGTATCTTCGCTGCCAATACGCAGGGCGTGCAGGGTGCGATCTTCCAGATGATCAGCCACGGCTTCGTCTCCGGCGCGCTCTTCCTTTGCGTCGGCGTGATTTATGACCGTCTCCACACCCGCGAAATCGCGGCCTATGGCGGCCTGGTCAATAACATGCCGAAATATGCGCTGGCCTTCATGGTCTTCACCATGGCCAATGTCGGCCTGCCGGGTACATCGGGCTTCATCGGCGAATTCCTCACCTTGATCGGCGTCTTCCGCGCCAACACCTGGGTGGCGCTCTTCGCTGCGACCGGGGTCATCCTGTCCGCCGCCTATGCGCTCTGGCTCTACCGCCGGGTTATCTTCGGTGCGCTGGAAAAGGAAAGCCTGAAGAGCCTGCTCGATCTTTCCGCCCGCGAAAAGCTCGTGCTCTACCCGCTGATTGCCCTCACCATCTTCTTCGGTGTCTATCCGGCGCCGATTCTCGACGCGACGGCTGCTTCCGTCGATCACCTGGTGAACAACTATTCCGCAGCCTTGCAAGCAGCCCAGTCTCTGGCGCTGATTGCGAACTGACGACAGGATCCTTTGGACATGACCGTTGAAACTCTCATTGCAAGCCTGCATCTGGTCACGCCGGAACTGATCCTGGCCGTGGGTGCCATGGTGCTGCTCATGATCGGCGTGTTTTCCGGCGATCGGTCGACCAACGTCGTCACGGGTCTGGCCGTTGCACTGCTCGTCTTCTCGGGCGCCTGGCTGATCTTTTCGGATCCGTCCGGCCAGGCCTTCAACGGCGCCTACATCGCCGATGGCTATTCCCGTTTCATGAAGATCCTCGCCTTGATCGGCTCGATCACGGCGATGATCATGGCTGTCGGCCACGCGCGCTACGACCACCTCGACAAGTTCGAGTTCCCGGTTCTGCTGGTACTCGCGACCCTCGGCGTCATGCTGATGATCTCGGCCAACAACCTGATCACCCTCTACATGGCGCTTGAACTCCAGTCGCTCGCGCTCTACGTCGTGGCCGCGATCAACCGTGACAGCCTCCGCTCGACGGAAGCCGGCCTCAAGTACTTCGTGCTCGGCGCTCTCTCGTCCGGCATGCTGCTCTACGGCATGTCGCTGGTCTACGGTTTCACCGGCAACACCGGCTTCGAGCAGATCGCTGCCGTTTTGTCGCAGGGCGAACCGGGCCTCGGCCTGATCTTCGGCCTCGTCTTCGTACTGGCCGGTCTTGCCTTCAAGATCTCTGCCGTGCCGTTCCACATGTGGACGCCTGACGTTTACGAAGGCGCACCGACCCCGGTCACCGCCTTCCTGGCTGCCGCCCCGAAGGTCGGCGCCATGGCGATCCTGGTCCGCATCGTCATTGACGCCTTCCTGCCGATCTTTGCCGAATGGCAGCAGATCGTCGTTTTCATCTCAATTGCCTCGATGGTGCTGGGCTCGGTTGCCGCGATCGGTCAGAAGAACATCAAGCGACTGATGGCTTATTCCTCGATCGGCCATATGGGTTATGCTCTGGTCGGTCTTGCTGCCGGCAATGACACCGGCGTCGCCGGCGTTCTGCTCTACATGCTGATCTATCTCGTCATGACGCTCGGCACCTTCGCCTGCATCATGGCGATGCGCCAGAAGGAAGGCGGCAATGTCGAGAACATCGATGATCTCGCTGGCCTTTCGACCACGCGTCCCTTCATGGCCTTCGTGCTAACCGCGCTGATGTTCTCCCTTGCCGGCATCCCGCCGCTTGCCGGCTTCTTCGCCAAGTACTTCGTCTTTGTCGCCGCCATAGAGGCCAAGCTCTACGCTCTTGCCATTATCGGTGTCATCGCCTCGGTGATCGGTGCCTACTATTACCTGCGCATCGTCAAGGTGATGTGGTTCGATGAAGCCAAGGGCGAGTTTGCACGCACGGCTGTTGAGTTGCGTCTGGTCTTTGGCCTGTCCGGTCTCTTCGTCGTCGGCTACGTCCTCTTCGGTGGACCGCTCGGCACGGCTGCGGAAGCGGCAGCAAAGACGCTGTTTAATTGAGCGGCGTCGGCAAGGCCCGCCGGATTTCGATCGATGATTTCCGGCATGTCCCATTGGACGAGGTTTCGTCCACCAATACCGAAGCACTCGCCCGCGCTCGCGCGGGCGATTCCGGTTTTCTCTGGATCACCGCTGAACGCCAGACCGGCGGACGCGGTCGTCGTGGTCGCGAATGGGTGTCGGAGCGCGGCAATCTCTATTCCTCGTTGCTGCTTGTCGACTTCGCACCGACCGAGGAACTGAGTTCGCTGCCGCTCGCCGTGGCGCTCGCCGTTCATGAGACGATTGTCTCCGTTATGCCGCCGGGTTCCGCGACCGTTGATATCAAGTGGCCGAACGACGTCCTGATCGATCGCCGTAAGACTTCCGGCATTCTGCTTGAGGCCGAGCGACTGCAGGACGGTCGTATGGCTTTGGTCATCGGCATCGGCATCAATATCCGGGCGCGACCGGATCTTGCGCAATATCCGGTGACATCGCTCGCCGACCAAGGCGTGTCGATCTCGCCGCAGGAGCTTTTTGCCCGGCTCTACGTTGCTATGGCGGATGCCTTGTCTGTTTGGGACCGGGGCAGGGGGATCGCTGAGATCGTTGCCCGCTGGCGCCGTGTCGCCTGCGGCATTGGTGAGAAAATCACGGTGAACCTGCCGGACAGGTCGATTTCAGGTATCTTTTCTGGAATTGATGATAAGGGACTTTTGTTGCTCGACAGCGCGGCTGGAACTCTGTCCATCGCCGCCGGTGACGTGTTTTTCGGGTAAGACGGATCGGATAGAAAGAATGGCCAAGAACGACGAACTGGTTTTCCTGCCGCTGGGCGGCGTGGGGGAAATCGGAATGAACCTCGCATTGTACGGCTATGGCCCGCCGTCCAATCGCCAATGGATCATGGTCGACTGCGGTGTCACTTTTGCCGGCCCGGATCTGCCGGGCGTCGACCTCGTGCTTCCCGACCTGCGCTTCCTGAAGTCGCAGAAGAAGAACCTCAAGGGCATCATCATCACGCATGCTCATGAAGACCATTACGGCGCGCTGAACGATCTGTGGCCGGGCCTCAACGTGCCGGTCTACGCCTCGGGCTTTACCGCCGGCATGCTCGAAGCCAAGCGTGACTATGAGGGCTCGCGTGCCGAAATCCCGATCACACCCTTCAAGCAGGGCGACCGCATCAATGTCGGCCCCTTTGAGATCGAAGCCATCGGCGTCAACCACTCGATCCCGGAGCCGATGTCGCTGGTGATCCGTACGCCGCTTGGCAATTTGGTGCATACCGGCGACTGGAAGATCGACCAGAACCCCTCGCTGGGGCCGCTGACCGATGAAGCCCGTTTCCGTGCAGTGGGTGAAGAAGGTGTTCTCGCCCTGATGTGCGATTCCACCAATGCCCTGCGTGACGGCGTGTCGCCATCCGAAGAGGAGGTGTCCGAAGGGCTGCGCAAAATCATCGAGGCAGCCGAGGGTCGCGTTGCGATTACCACCTTCTCGTCGAATGTCGGCCGTATCCGCTCGATCGCCCAGGCGGCCGAAGCCGCCGGCCGCGAAGTGCTGTTGCTCGGCAGTTCCTTGAAGCGGGTCACGGCTGTCGCCGACGACATCGGCATCATGCAGGGCCTGCGCCCCTTCATCGCCGAAGACGAATACGGCTTCATTCCGCGCGACAAGGTCGTCGTGATCCTGACCGGCAGCCAGGGTGAGCCACGTGCAGCGCTTGCTAAGCTCTCGCGCGATGAAATGCGCAATGTTGCCCTGACCTCGGGCGATACCGTGGTCTTTTCGTCCCGCGCCATTCCCGGCAACGAAAAGGCGATCCAGGACATCAAGAACGGTCTCGTCGAACAGGGCGTGCACATCATCACCGATGCGGAAGCACTGGTGCATGTGTCGGGCCATCCGCGCCGCAACGAACTCTTGAAGATGTACGAGTGGACCCGCCCGCAGATCCTCGTGCCGGTACATGGCGAGGCCGCCCATCTTGTCGCCCAGACTGAACTCGGTCTGCAGGCAGGTATCAAGACCGTGCCGCGGGTGCGCAATGGTGACATCCTGCGTTTGGCCCCCGGGCCTGCCGAAGTCATCGATCAGGCACCTTTCGGTCGTGTCTACAAGGATGGTCGTCTGGTCGGTGACATGGAAGAAATGGGCATCGGCGACCGCAAGAAGCTGTCCTATGTCGGTCATGTCGCGGTCAATGTCGTGCTCGACAGCCGCTTCGACTTCCTCGGGGACCCCGATGTCGTGCCGATCGGCCTGCCCGAATACGATTTCGAAGGCGAAGCCATGGAAGACACCCTCTACGACGCCGTGCTCGGCGCCGTCGAAAGCATTCCCCGCAGCCGTCGCAAGGATCTCGAAACCGTGCGCGAGGCCATCCGCCGCGCGGTACGCTCGACAGCGAACGAGGTGTGGGGCAAGAAGCCGGTTGTCACGGTATTCCTGACCAAAGTCTGACAGACGGCGCGTGGACCCTCGCTTAAGCTGGTGCCACGTTAGCTGAAGCCATGCCGGAGGTTCTTATGCTGGGCCGCGTTAATCACATCGCCATCGCCGTACCCGATCTTGCGGCCGCGACTGCAAGTTACAGGGACATACTCGGCGCGCATGTGTCGCAGGCCCAGCCACTGCCCGAGCACGGGGTGACCGTTGTTTTCGTCGAATTGGAAAACACCAAGGTCGAGCTCCTGGAGCCGCTCGGCGCGGAATCGCCGATCACGGCTTTCCTCGCCAAGAACCCTACCGGCGGCATGCACCACATTTGTTACGAGGTGGTCGACATTCTCGCCGCCCGCGATCAGCTTTCGGCAGCCGGCGCACGCGTGCTTGGCTCCGGTGAGCCGAAGATCGGCGCCCATGGCAAGCCTGTCCTCTTTCTCCATCCCAAAGATTTCTTTGGCACGCTGATCGAGCTTGAACAGGTATAAACGACCGGGCTCCTCGTTCATTTTATTGTCATGCGACGCTTTGACCTTTGTCTGTCGGGGCCTCCGGCATTATAGCAATCCGATCCGCCCACCGTGACCATCGGGCGGCCTGAACGCGGAGAACGATCTATGCCATTCCTCTCGGGCCTCGCCGTCTATTTCGTCATCTGGTGGCTAACCCTGTTTGCAATCCTGCCGATCGGCCTGCGCACGCAGGAGGAGGATCAGTCCGTCGTGCCCGGCACTGTGGCAAGCGCGCCGACCCGCTTCCGTGGCGGCCGCGTCATGCTTCTCACCACGCTCGTCTCCGGCGCCATCTACGGCGCCTGGTTCCTGGCTGAAACCTATTTCGGATGGGGTTTCAAAGATTTGCCGGTGTTCGTGCCGGGCCTTGTCCAGCAATAATCAATTCCGCGGAAATGGACCATCTTGCGCTGGCGCGTCTGTTGGATGGGCTTGCGGCACAACGGCCTGATGTAAGGGCAAAAAAAAACAAGGTCGAAAGACCTTGTTCAAAAATATCGCGTGATCCTTCACCAATTAAGGGGCAGCGACAAAGCGCGCCTAAGATCTGATCCTCCCAAGACTTTACCGCGACTATGGCAAAGATTTGACCTCCCTGCCTCTTTTATGGGCTGAACCTAGCCCAAACTATGGACGTTGTCACCCCCAATTCTTGCAGAATTGTAACAGTCTCCCAAAAAATTTTTGGTATGCGGAATTGTCGCATCAGCGTCATGTGATGACCTTGAGCCATGCTCATTATGCAAGGAGGAACGGGTTCTGCGTCTGGCTGTGGGCGAGCGGGCTCTCGCCTGCTTGCGGGTTTTCTTCTGAAGTCCAACCAGCTATGAACGCATCCTGATATCCGTCTTCAATCGCTGATTCCGCGCGGCCGCGCGGCATCGTCAAACGTCTGGAATCCGTTATGCGTCTGTCGCGCTACTTCATGCCGATCCTCAAGGAAAACCCCAAGGAAGCGGAAATCGTCTCCCACCGCCTGATGTTGCGGACGGGCATGATCCGCCAGCAGAGCCAGGGCATCTATTCCTGGCTGCCGCTCGGCAAGCGCGTGCTCGATAAGGTGAACGCGATCATCCGCGAAGAGCAGAACCGCGCCGGCGCCATCGAGCTTTCCATGCCGACCCTGCAGTCGGCCGAGCTTTGGCAGGAAAGCGGACGCTACGAGGACTATGGCAAGGAAATGCTGCGCATCAAGGACCGGCAGGACCGTCCGATGCTCTATGGTCCGACCAACGAGGAGATGGTCACGGACATCTTCCGCTCGTCGGTGAAGTCCTACAAGAGCCTGCCGCTGAACCTCTACCATATCCAGCTGAAGTTCCGCGACGAGATCCGTCCGCGCTTCGGCACCATGCGCTCGCGCGAATTCCTGATGAAGGATGCCTATTCCTTCGACCTCACCCAGGCCGACGCGATCCACTCCTACAACAAGATGTTCGTCGCTTACCTGCGCACCTTCGACCGTCTCGGCCTGCGCGCCATCCCGATGCGCGCCGACACCGGTCCGATCGGCGGCAATCACAGCCATGAATTCATCATCCTCGCCGACACCGGCGAATCGGAAGTTTTCTGCCACAAGAGCTTCGTCGATTTCGACATCCCCTCTGTTGATACCGATTTCGACGATGTCGCTGGTCTCCAGAAGATCTTCGACAAGTGGACCTCGGTCTATGCCGCGACCTCGGAAATGCATGATGAGGCCGCTTTCGGTGCCATCGGCGAGAACGACCGCCTGTCGGCACGCGGCATCGAGGTTGGCCACATCTTCTATTTCGGCACGAAATATTCCGAGCCGATGGGCGCCAAGGTTCAGGGACCTGACGGCAAGGAGCACCTTGTCCACATGGGATCCTACGGCATTGGCCCGACACGCCTTGTTCCCGCCATCATCGAAGCCTCGCATGACGACAACGGAATCATCTGGCCGGCTTCGGTCGCGCCTTTCGATGCCGTGGTGATCAACATGAAGGCCGGCGACGAGGCCTGCGACAAGGCTTGCGAGACGCTCTATGCAGCGCTGCAGGCTGCCGGCAAGGACGTGCTCTACGACGACACGGACGACCGGGCAGGGACCAAGTTCGCGACCGCCGATCTCATCGGCGTTCCCGTCCAGATCATCGCCGGGCCGCGTTCCGTGGCATCAGGCGAAATCGAACTCAAGGATCGCCGCACCGGCGCCCGTGAGACGATGACGATCGAGGCGGCGATCAACAAGCTGACCGCCTGAGCGCGATGGCTTTGACGCTGTCGGACAGACCTGAAGGCAAGGAGTGACCATGGCGAGCAAGGCTGCTGGCAACGAGACGGCAGGATCCGCGAAAGGCTCGCCTGCGCGCGCCTTTTCGGGCTTCGAGCGCATGGTGGCCTGGCGCTACCTGCGCGCCCGGCGCAAGGAAGCCTTCATCTCGGTTATTGCCGGTTTTTCCTTCATCGGCATCATGCTGGGGGTCGCGACTCTCATCATCGTGATGGCGGTCATGAACGGCTTTCGCACCGAGCTCGTCTCCCGCATTCTCGGCATCAATGGTCACATGATCGTCCAGCCGGTCGATCAGCCTCTGTCAGACTATGCCGATCTGGCGACCCGCTTCAGTGCCGTCCAGGGCATCAAAATGGCGCTGCCCCTCGTCGAGGGTCAGACGCTCGCCTCCGGTCGCGAAGGTGCCGGCACCGGTGCCTTGGTTCGCGGCATCCGGCCCGACGATCTGACCAAGCTTTCGGTGGTTTCCTCCAATATCCGCCAAGGCGACATGGTCGGCTTTGCCACAGGGCAGGGCGTCTTGATCGGTTCGCGCATGGCGGCCCAATTGGGCCTGTCCGCCGGGGACACGATCACGCTCGTCTCGCCGGAGGGCGACGTCACGCCGCTCGGCGTCAATCCGCGCGTCAAGTCCTATCCGGTCTCTGGCATCTTCGAGATCGGCATGTCGGAATACGATGCCTCGATCATCTACATGCCGCTCGAAGAGGCGCAGCTCTATTTCAACGTCGAGGGCATCGTCCAGTCGATCGAGCTCTTCATCGACAATCCTGATGATGTCGACCGGCTGCGCCCGCTCGTCGAACAGGCTGCGGGCCGCCAGATCTTCATCACCGACTGGCGCCAGCGCAACCAGACCTTCTTCTCGGCCCTGCAGGTCGAGCGCAACGTGATGTTCATGATCCTGACGCTCATCGTGCTCGTTGCCGCGCTCAACATCATTTCCGGCCTGATCATGCTGGTGAAGGACAAGGCCAGCGACATCGCCATCCTGCGCACCATGGGGGCGACCTCGGGCGCCATCATGCGAATCTTCTTCATGACGGGGGCGGCCATCGGCACTGCCGGTACGTTCGCCGGTGTGATCCTCGGTGTCGTCGTCTGTCTCAACATCGAGAGCATCCGCCAGTTCTTCTCCTGGGTCTCGGGCACTGTTCTCTTCGATCCCGAACTCTATTTCCTCAGCCAGTTGCCCGCCGACATGAATGTCAGCGAGACGGTGTCCGTGGTGGTCATGGCGCTCAGCCTGTCCTTCATGGCGACCATCTTCCCGGCCTGGCGGGCCTCGCGCCTGGATCCCGTCCAGGCGCTGCGATACGAATAAGGATGCCGATCCCGATGGCCAATGACATCGTTCTGTCTCTTGCCGGCATCGACCGCCATTACGGCCAGGGCGAAACCGTGCTTTCGATCCTGAAGGGTGCAGATTTTACCCTGCGCACCGGTGAGACCGTCGCGCTCGTTGCGCCCTCGGGTACCGGCAAATCCACCCTCTTGCATGTCGCCGGCCTGCTGGAGCATCCCGACGGCGGTGGAGTTACGCTCGGCGGTATTCCCTGCCAGGAACTGCCGGACGAACAACGCACCGCGATCCGTCGCAACTCCGTCGGCTTCGTCTATCAGTTTCACCATCTGCTGCCGGAATTCTCAGCGCTCGAAAACGTGATGATGCCGCAGCTGATTGCCGGCCTGACCCGCAAGGAAGCGGCCGAGCGCGCCAAGCAGCTGCTGGATTACATGCGTGTCGGCCACCGCGCCGACCACCGACCGGCCGAACTCTCCGGCGGCGAACAGCAGCGTGTGGCGATCGCCCGTGCGGTTGCCAATGCGCCGCTGGTGCTGCTTGCCGATGAACCGACCGGCAACCTCGATCCCGAAACGGCATCCTACGTCTTTTCGGCATTGGAAGCGCTCGTGCGCCAATCGGGCCTGTCGGCGATGATCGCCACCCACAATCACGAGATCGCGGGGCGGATGGACCGTTGCGTGACGCTCATCGACGGCAAGGTCGTCGAGATCGAGGCCTGACCCTCCACTCCATCGCTGCTCATTATGCGGACGGGACTTTTGTTCCCGCTTCCGGCCGGGCTTTTTTGGGGTTGACGCAAGAACGAAAAGGGAACAAGATGAAAACATAGAGGAACAAGGAGACGGACATGACCGAAATCATTCGTGACGTTGCTGCATTCACCTCCATGGCCGTATTTGTTGCCAGCATGACCCTCCTGATGCTTGCGCTCTGAGCGGCCGCCGTTGAAACCTGTATACATGTGTCCGTCGCGGCAAACGTGACTGGACTTCGCAGTCCCGACCATCGAAAATCCCGCTGATTCAGTGCAGTGCGAGGGTGATCGACATGGGCGAAGGCAACAGCGGAGTGGACGCTCCATCGGGTCCCATGGTCGGACCGGGTTTTGTTCATCTTCGCGTGCATTCAGCCTATTCGCTCCTTGAAGGCGCGCTGCCGCTCAAGAAAATTCTGGGCAAGGCGGTGGCCGACGACCAGCCCGCGATTGCCATCACCGATACCAACAACCTGTTCGTCGCGCTTGAATTTTCTCAGAAGGCGATCGGTGACGGCGTGCAGCCGATCATTGGCTGCCAGCTGTCGATCGATATGGAAGATTCGACGGGAGAAAAGCGCGGCGGCAACGGGCATATGCCGGACCTGCCGTCCATCGTCGTGCTCGCCTCGGATGCCGCGGGTTACGAGCGGCTGGTGGATCTCGTCAGCCGCGCCTATCTGGGCGGCGATGCCGGCCAGCCGGTCCATATAAAGCTGTCTTGGTTACAGGAGAGCGGCACTGAGGGCCTGATTGCGCTCACCGGCGCTGCCGGCGGTCCGATCGACCGCATGCTGCGGGATGGCCATTCCGCCTCTGCGGAGGCGCGCCTCTTGGCACTCAGGCGCCTCTTCGGAGATCGGCTTTATGTCGAATTGCAACGGCATGGCAATTACGACCGGACCCATGAGCGCCGGGTGGTGCAACTGGCTTACGACCACGACCTGCCGCTTGTCGCGACCAACGAGGCCTTTTTTCCGACGCGAGACGACTATGATGCGCATGATGCCCTGATGGCAGTGGCGCACAACGCCATTGTCTCTAACGACGACCGCTTCCGCCTCACACCCGATCATTACCTGAAGAGCCGCGCGGAGATGCAGGCGCTCTTCTCCGATCTGCCGGAGGCTCTGGAGAATACGGTCGAAATCGCCCGCCGCTGCTCCTTCGTCCTCTCGACCCGCAAACCGATCCTGCCCCGTTTCACCGGCGGCAGCGACGATCCGGAAGAGGCGGAACGCGAGGAAGCACTGGAACTGCGCCGTCAGGCGATTGAAGGCCTCGATAACCGCCTCGCAGCGCTCGGCATGGCACCGGGTTACGAGGAGAAGGACTATCGCGACCGGCTCGAATTCGAGCTCTCGGTCATCGAGCGCATGAAGTTCCCCGGCTACTTCCTGATCGTTTCGGACTTCATCAAATGGGCCAAGCAGCATGACATCCCGGTGGGACCGGGCCGTGGTTCGGGTGCAGGTTCGCTGGTCGCCTATGCGCTGACCATCACCGACGTGGACCCCTTGCGTTTCTCGCTGCTCTTCGAGCGCTTCCTCAATCCGGAACGCGTCTCGATGCCCGACTTCGACATCGACTTCTGCCAGGAGCGCCGCGAAGAGGTCATCCGCTACGTCCAGCGGAAATATGGCCGCGAGCAGGTGGGGCAGATCATCACCTTCGGATCGCTCCAAGCCCGTGCGGCCCTGCGCGACGTCGGTCGTGTGCTGGAAATGTCCTATGGCCAGGTCGACAAGATCTGCAAACTCGTGCCCAACAATCCCGCCAACCCGACGCCGCTCTCCAAGGCGATCGAGGAGGAGCCCAAGCTGCAGGAGGCCGCCGCCGAGGAACCCGTCGTCGCGCGCCTCCTCGAAATCGCCCAGAAGATCGAAGGGCTCTACCGTCACGCTTCGACACACGCCGCTGGTATCGTCATCGGCGACCGCCCTTTGTCGAAGCTGGTGCCGATGTACCGCGATCCGCGCTCCGACATGCCGGTCACTCAGTTCAACATGAAATGGGTCGAGCAGGCCGGTCTGGTGAAGTTCGACTTCCTCGGCCTGAAGACGCTGACCGTGTTGAAGACCGCCGTCGACTTCGTCGTCGAGCAGCGCGGTCATAAGGTGGATCTGGCGGCGATCCCGCTCGATGACAAGCTCACCTACGAGATGCTTTCGCGCGGGGAAACTGTCGGTGTCTTCCAGGTGGAAAGTGCGGGCATGCGCAAGGCTCTGATCGGCATGCGTCCCGACTGCATCGAGGACATCATCGCGCTGGTGGCGCTCTATCGTCCGGGCCCGATGGAGAACATCCCGGTCTACAATGCCCGCAAGCATGGCGAGGAGGAACTCGCCTCCGTTCACCCGAAGATCGACTATCTCTTGAAGGAAACGCAGGGCGTCATCGTCTACCAGGAGCAGGTCATGCAGATCGCCCAGGTTCTATCGGGCTATTCGCTCGGCGAAGCCGACCTTCTGCGCCGCGCCATGGGTAAGAAGATCAAAGCCGAGATGGACCAGCAGTCGGCCCGTTTCGTCGACGGCGCGATGAAGAACGGCGTGTCGAAGCCCCAGGCCGAGAACATCTTCGAACTGCTGGCGAAGTTCGCCAACTACGGCTTCAACAAGTCGCATGCCGCGGCCTACGCGATCGTCTCCTACCAGACCGCCTATATGAAGGCGCATTACCCGGTCGAGTTCCTGGCTGCGTCCATGACCCTCGATATGGCCAACACCGAAAAGCTCGTCGACTTCCGTCAGGATGCCGGACGCCTCGGTATCGAAGTTGTGCCGCCTTCGGTGCAGACGTCTTTCCGCCATTTCCAGACCGGGCCCAACCGCATCTATTACGCACTCGCTGCCATCAAGGGTGTCGGCGAAAACGCAGTCGAACACATCGTCGAGGTCCGCGGAGACAAGCCTTTCGAAAGCCTGGAAGATTTCTGCCTGCGCATCGACCCCAAGCAGATCAACCGCCGTGTTTTTGAAAGTCTGATCGCCGCCGGCGCCTTCGACTGCTTCGGCCGTGACCGTGCCGAACTGATCGGCAGCCTTGACCGCATCATGGGCTATGCCCAGCGTGCCCAGGAAAACGCCGTAAGCGGCCAGTCCGACATGTTCGGTTCAGGTGGTGCAAGCGGTCCGGAAAAGATCGCCTTCGCGCCTTACACGCCGTGGCTGTCGTCGGAAAAGCTGATGCGCGAGTTCCAGGTGCTCGGCTTTTATCTGTCTGCCCATCCGCTCGATGCCTATCGCAGCCTTCTCGACAAACTGCGCGTCCAGAATTTCGCCGATTTCTCGGTCGCGGTGAAGCAGGGTGCGACGGCCGGTCGTCTGGCCGGAACTGTCATCTCGAAACAGGAGCGCAAAACCCGTACGGGCAACAAGATGGGCATCGTCACCTTCTCTGATGCATCAGGCCAGTATGAAGCGGTGCTCTTCTCCGAAGGCCTGAACCAGTATCGCGACCTGCTCGAATCCGGCAAATCGCTGGTCATCACGGTCGCCGCCGAAGAGCGCCCGGAAGGCGTTGGCCTGCGCATCCAGACGGCGCAGTCGCTGGAGGAGCAATCAATCCGCATGCAGAAGGCGATGCGCGTCTATGTCCGCGATTCCGGCCCCTTGCGTGCAGTCGCTGCCCACCTCAACGCTCGCGGCGACGGCCTCGTCTCCTTCATCGTCATCAAGGACGAGGGCAAGCGCGAGATCGAGGTCGAGCTCACCGAACGCTTCCGTATCTCACCCGAAATAGCTGCCGCCATGCGCTCGACGCCGGGCGTGCTGGATGTCGAACTGGTGTGAGGAGTTTCAGCCCTTCGTCCGCGTCACGGTAATGAAATCCGTGCCGTCGCCGGTCTCTGGCCCGATCCCGCTGTCGGAGATGGTGATCGACGAGCCTTCGCTCAGCATCGTCTCGATCTTGGCGCGCACGTCGTCTGGAATATCCAGGCGGGCGAGGGCGGCTTCGGCGGTGAAGAGAGCCGCATCATCAGCCGGTTCGGTAATGCCCAGCCGCTTCAGCGTTGGCGCCGGCAGGTGGTTGTCGATGCTGACGCTGCGCCAGTCGACCTTGCCCTTGAACCGGTCGACGTGGCTTGCTTCGAGGAAATGCGTGCCCAGCCCCTTTTCCGGTTCCCGGATACCAATTGCCGCCTCAAACACCGGCTTGAACTTCTGCCGCACCAAGATCTGTCCGGCGAGTGGCTTGTCTCGCCCAGCGGAGGCGGAGAGTTCGGTGATGAAGCGGGGCGAGAGGAGTTCGCCGTCCTTCTCGATCGACTTCCAGCGCTTGTAGCCACGGATGGCCGCCAGCGTCTGGCTTCCCAGCACGCCGTCTGTCGCACCGGCATCGAAGCCGAGCTCGGTCAGCATTTCCTGAACGTCGCGGACCTCCTCGCGCTGGCTGCGCCGGGTGATCAGGATACGGAGCGGCGGCTCGTCTTCGAGCACCAGTTGCGCGGCGGCCCCCGTCTTCGGCAAGACTTCGTTCATCGCCACCTCGACGGGCTTGAGCGAGGCCTCGATCTTGGTCGGTCGCAGTTCGGCATCCGACAACAGACCGCCCGCGGGGATCGGCTGGCGCGGCGTAAAAAGGTTGGCCTGCGAGATCGGCCGCGGCGTCACCGGGTCGTCGGTGATGATCACATGGGCGCCCCGCTCGGTCATCGAAAACAGCGTCTTGGCAAAACCGTTCGGCAGGCGCACGCAGCCATGTGATGCCGGATAGTTCGGCACTTTGCCTTCGTGAAGCGCGATGCCGGACCAGGTGAGCCGCTGCATGAACGGCATGGGCGCATTCGAATAGATGTTGGATTCGTGGTACTTGCGCTTTTCAAGAATGGAAAAGATGCCGGATGGCGTCGAGTGTCCGGGCTTGCCCGTCGACACCTTCGAAGTGACCAGAACCTCGTCGCCGTCATAGACGGTCAGCGTTTGCGTGGCCTTGGACACGTAGATCTGCAAGGGGCCGCGATCACTGGCGGAAGTGGGGCCGCTGAGAACGCTGCTGGCCATGAGGCCGAGGCTGAAGGCGAGGGCGAAACGCTGGAACATGATACGACCGGGAACACGCGATACAGGATGACGCGATGCTACCCGGCGAAGTTTAAGAAAAGTTTCGTGATCTCGTGTGGGCGGTGGTCATACACGTATCTTTGATCAGCTTTCCACAGGCGTCACGCCTTCAGACAGGCTTTACGCGACCTCTGCGCTGTTCCCGCAATTGCGGCGAGGCGACGGCCAGCAGGAGGGCGGCTATCGGCAGTGCAAAGGCATGGCCGAGATGCTTGAAGCCGAGAGCGCCGACCAGCCCGCCGAAAAAGAACATCGACACGATCGGCAACAGGATCGAAAGCTTGCGGCCGTCAACCGGGATCGGCGGGTGAGAGCGCAGCCGTGCGATCCAGAGATAGGCAAACTTGCCGAGCTCGATCCCCATATCCGTCACCATGCCCGTCAAATGGGTGGTGCGGATACGAGCGCCTGAAATCTTGGTGATCGTCGCATTCTGCAAACCCATGACGTAGCAGAGAAGCAGGGCGGTGGCCGGCGCGACGGCCGTCTCCTGCAGCGTGCCGAGACCCGCAAAAACGATCAGCAACCCTGACTCAAGCGCCAGCGGATAGGCATATTGCTGGCGCCGCGCATGCCGTCGCGCCCAGTTGATCAGGATGGCGGACGAAGCCGCGCCACAGAGGAAGGCAAAAAGCAGCGCAAGACCTGAGCCAACAAGGCCGAACAATCCGAGCGCGAGATCGTCGGCGATCGATGAGACGACACCGGTCATGTGCGAGGTATAGCGCCCCACGGCCAGAAAGCCTCCCGCATTCATCGCGCCGGCAACGAAAGCGAGGATGACGCCCAGCAGCAGATCATTGCCGCGACGCCGGTGATAGGAGGCCGCCACCCTGAATTGGCGCCACCGCCTGTCTTTACTGTGCGGGCGCACGGGCTGTCGCATCGTGGGCTCTGGAGTGTCGGGAAGGGTCATGGCAGACTCAAGGTCGCTTGCTTGGGAAGGTGTATCCGGTCTGCACCGTACCCTTGCCAAACTTGTCGCGCAATTTGTCCATGGCCGCTTCCGCGGCCGCCCGCCGTGTCGCCTGCGCATCGACCAGATCCGGTGGATCGGCAGTGGCCGCATCGCGAAGGTCGCTCACTCCGATGCCGATCAGCCGGAAGCGCGTGCCATCGGTTTCCTTCTCGAGCAGCGCCATGCCGGTGCGAAAGATCCGGTCGGCAAGCTGCGTCGGATCGTCGAGACGCCGGTTTCGGGTGCGCGACTTGAAGTCCGCGGTCTTGAGTTTGAGGACCACCGTATGGCCCGCTATCCCCTGCCGTTTCAGCCGCCACGCAACCTTTTCCGACAGTTCCCGCAGATGGACGATCAGGTCTTCCGGCTTGCTGATATCCTCGAAGAAGGTTGTTTCGGCAGAGACACTCTTGGCCGGGTCGTTGGGATGCACTGTGCGATCGTCGATACCGCGCGACAGCCGCGCCAGCCGCTGCCCCATGACGCCGTAACGTCGCATCAGGTCCGGCTCGTTCATCACCTGCAACTGTCCGATGGTGCGGATCCCGTCCGCCTGGAGCGTCGTCGCCAGGGCCTTGCCGACGCCCCAGATCAGCGACACCGGTTTGTCGGCGAGGAATGCCACCGCCTCGGCAGCCCCGATCACTGAGAAACCTCGTGGCTTTTGCAGGTCGGAGGCAACCTTGGCGAGGAACTTGCAATAGGAGAGGCCGACGGAGATCGTGATGCCGATCTCCTGCTCCACGCGCCTTGCAAAACGCGCCAGCACCCGCGCTGGCGGTTCGTGATGCAAAAGCTCGGTGCCGCGCAGTTCGAGAAAGGCCTCGTCGATCGAGATCGGCTGCACAAGCGGTGTCAGTTCTTCCATGATCGCCCGCACCTCTCGCCCGACGCGAACATATTTCTCCATGTCCGGCTTTATCACGATGGCTTGGGGGCAGGCCTCCAGCGCCTTGAACATCGGCATCGCCGAACGAACGCCGTGGATGCGCGCCACATAGCAGGCGGTGGACACCACCCCGCGCTTGCCGCCGCCAATGATGACAGGCTTGTCGACGAGGTCGGGATTGTCTCGCTTCTCGACTGCTGCATAAAAGGCGTCGCAGTCCACATGCGCCAGCGTCAGGTCATAGAGTTCCGGGTGATAGACCAGTCGGGGGCTGCCGCAGGCACGGCAGCGCCGTAGTCCTTCGGGCTGCCCCTTGAGGCAGTCACGGCAGAAGCCCGGAGAAGAGTGATCGCTGGCTGGCATCGTTGGAACAAAGGTTGAACATTGCCACCCTAGGCCGTGACCAATGACGTGACAAGGCCCTCTTTCGCGCCAATCACGCTGTCCCCATCCTCTTGTCCGCAAGCGCGGCTTCAACTGCGAAAATGCGCCTCGATCAGTTGCCGTGCCTCAAGCCAGTCCCGGGCCCGCAGAACGGGTGCCTGCGGCTCGGGAGCAAAGCGGAAGATGGCGACATCTGGCGGAAGGTAGACGAGTGCCGATTCGGGCACATGCGCGCCGACGGAACTCAGATTGCCGAGCATGTCATCGACAAAAGCGACGGGGAGGGAGCGCCCGCCATGCAGGCGGGCAACGATCGGCCCCTTGGGATCCTCGCTCGAAATCATCGGATAGGACAGCGTCAGCCGGTCGAGCAGCCGGCGCCGCACCTCGGCGTGACGCGGCGGCATGGCCGTGAGAAATACGAGGTCGGCTTCGCTTGCCAGCCCATGGAGGCTGTCCACCGCTTCCGCAAACGGTGTCTGCCAGCGCTCCTGTTCGACGAAGAAGTCGTGGATCAGGTTCCTGACGGCGAGCGCGTCCAGCACGGTCTCCGCCGCGTCAACGATGTTGCCGGTCAGCTTGAACGAGCGCGGCAGCAGACGGAGATCGCGCCCAGTGAGAAAAGCCTCGAATGGTGTCGCAAATTGCAACACCACGTCATCGACGTCGCAGACGACCAGCGGGCGATCGGCAAGCTTGATGTGCTCCGGATCGGTGAGCATCAGAACTCACCCGAATCCAGGCCGGGCCGGACATAGTGGTGATAGGCGGCGACGACAACTTCGGGCTTGGTCTCCGTCGCCTCGCAAAAAGCCATTAGTGTCGGCTCGTGCTGCATCAGGAAATCCAGCATTCCCGCAAGAAAACCTGGGTCCTGCACCGCTCCACGCAACTGCCCGGGCTGTATTCCGGAGAGTGCCAGGAAGCGCGAAAGCATGTCCGGTTCGTTTGCCAGCCACCCCAGAACCGCCACCGCCGTATCTTCGGCACTCGCAGGTATATCTCTGTTTTTCATAAAGTCTTTTCCTGTTTCCCTGGCAAATTACCGATTTCGAAACCAAATAGCACTAGCATGCAAGCTGACGGAAGATGCGAACTCGCGCGTGGGCCGAGCATCAGGCCCCTGGAGACGCGGGACAAAGGACCGGGTGAATGCCGAAAAAGGTAATGATTGTCGAAGACAACGAGCTCAATATGAAGCTCTTCCGCGATCTTATCGAGGCCTCCGGCTATGAGACGGTCCAGACCCGCAACGGCATGGAAGCGATGGATCTTGCGCGTCGCCACAAGCCGGATCTGATTCTCATGGACATCCAATTGCCCGAGGTCTCAGGTCTGGAAGTGACAAAGTGGCTGAAGGACGACCCGGATCTGCACGTCATCCCGGTCATCGCGGTCACTGCCTTCGCCATGAAGGGCGACGAAGAGCGCATCCGCCAAGGGGGCTGCGAGGCCTATGTCTCGAAGCCGATTTCCGTTCCGAAGTTCATCGAGACCATCAAGACCTATCTCGGGGATGCGTAAGGAGCCGATGTCATGACAGCGCGCATTCTGGTCGTCGACGATATTCCTGCCAATGTAAAGCTGCTCGAAGCGCGGCTGATGGCTGAGTATTTCGAGGTCTTGACGGCGAGCAACGGTTTTGACGCGCTCGACATCTGCGACCGCACCCAGGTTGATGTGATCCTCCTCGACATCATGATGCCGGAAATCGACGGCTTCGAAGTGTGCGAGCGGCTGAAGTCCAATCCGCGCACGGCACATATCCCGGTGGTCATGGTGACGGCGCTCGATCAGCCTTCGGATCGCGTGCGTGGCTTGAAAGCGGGCGCCGACGATTTCCTCACCAAGCCGGTGAATGACCTGCAACTGATCTCCCGCGTGAAGAGCCTCGTGCGCCTGAAGACGCTGAGCGACGAACTTCGCATCCGCCACGACGGCACGCGCCAGGTCGGTGAGGAAGACAGCCTGCGGCTGACCGACGGCCGTCTGGAAGAGCAGGCGCAGGTTCTGCTCGTCGACAGTCGTGGCGCCTCCCAGGAGCGCATCATCAAGGCCCTGAAGCCGATTGCCGAAGTCAGTGCACTCTCGGATCCGCAGGCGGCGGTCTTCGAAGCCGCCGAAAACGGCTACGATCTGGTCATCGTCAACAGCAACCTCACCGATTACGACCCGCTGCGGCTTTGCTCGCAGCTCCGCTCGCTCGAGCGCACCCGCTTCATTCCGATCCTGCTGATTACCGAGCAGGGCGACGAGCAGATGATCATCCGGGCGCTTGATCTCGGCGTGAACGATTACATCGTGCGTCCGCTCGATCCGAACGAACTCTTGGCCCGTGTGCTGACCCAGGTCCGCCGCAAGCGCTATAATGACCGCCTGCGCAACAGCGTGCGCCAGACGATCGAGCTGGCCGTCACAGACGGCCTCACCGGCCTTCACAATCGTCGTTATCTCGATACGCAGCTTCGAACGCTCTTTGCCCGCGCCAAAGTGCGGGGTAAGCCGCTCACCATCTGCATCACCGACATTGACCGCTTCAAGTTGGTCAATGATGCTTACGGCCATGATGCCGGTGATGAAGTGCTCAAGGAGTTCTCCGGCCGCATCCGCTCCACCGTCCGCGGTGCCGATCTCGCCTGTCGCTACGGCGGTGAGGAGTTCGTTGTCGTGATGCCGGATACCACGGCCGAGGTGGCAGCAAGCGTTGCCGAGCGTCTGCGCTTGATGATAGAAGCGCGACCTTTCCAGCTCCGCTCGGGAGAAACGCCGCTCACGCTCACCGCTTCCATGGGGATTGCAACGCTTGTGCCCGGCATCGACACGCCGGAACAGTTGCTCAAGCAGGCGGATAGGGCGCTTTACGAAGCGAAGAATTCCGGCCGCAATCGCGTCGTCGCTGCAGCGGCTTGAACTGTTCATTCACAGTTTTTTGTAGTGCTTCGAAAAGCGGCGACAATCGCCGTCTTGCCGTGTTTTTGGGCAGTTACAGTTGTATGATTTTCCTGCCTTGACTATTAGTCGGCCGGCCTGCGGATTTTTCCCTGCAAAAGCAATGAATTCATTTTTGGAATCCATCTGTCTATTTTTATATTAGCGTTTTCAGCTGCAATTGATCTCACTTGACGTGAGGTTTATCGGATCCGCAATGTGGCTAAGCTTCCCGTCTGGAAAATCGACTATCCGTCTTCTCTTGCTGCAATCTCGGCAGCACTGAAGGCCAACACTGACTGGCAACACTTGGTGTACCGAATTTAACCATATCAAGAGCATGCAACGTCCGGCAGTTAATAAACTGTTGATTTTTTACTCTACTTGGGAGACTTTGACGCCATCGAAAAAGACCTCTTCAAGAGGTTCCGAATACCCCATGATGCTCAGGTCCGCCGCATCTCCTGGGTCGTGGGGTCGGTCGGTTGGTGTGCAGCGTCAAAGCGGTTCCTCGTGCCGTGTTTGCATGCCGACCGACCCCCTTTCTGACAAAACACCGGTCCCGCAAGGGAGCCGGTGTTTTTGTTTGTGCCGGTGGCGGAGGGGAGGCGAATGGCTGCCCAATCCGGCGGCAAAGAAAAAGGCGCGTCACAGAGGTGACACGCCTTTTATAAAACCGGTCGGATCAGAGATTACTTGATCTTGGTTTCCTTGAACTCGACATGCTTCTTGGCAATCGGGTCATACTTGGTCTTCGTCATCTTGTCCGTCATCGTACGGCTGTTCTTCGTGGTAACGTAGAAGAAACCCGTGTCGGCCGTCGACAGAAGCTTGATCTTGATGGTTGTAGCCTTGGCCATGGTCGTCCTGCCTCTAATAAACGAAGCCGTGGACGACCGAACGAGGCCCACGGCAAATCTGGCGCGAAACTACAAATCGCGCCCGAAAAGTCAAGTGTGTTTCCGGCTAAAAAGCAGACGCCCTATGGAAAGCACGACATAGAGGGCGAAGAAGCCCGCGATTGCCCAGGCGAATCCGTCGTTTCCGGTAAGATCGATCGCTGCCCCAATCGCCTGTGGACCGGCGACCGTGCCGACCGCATAGCAGAAGATGAAGGCGGCATTGGCGGCGGCGAGATCCGCCCCGGTGAGTCGCGAGCCGAGATGGCTGAGCCCGATGGTATAGAGGCCGGACACACAGCCGCCCCAGAATAGCAGCACGACTGCCATCAGTTGCCAGTGGTCGGTGAGCAGCGGTAGCGCCAGAGAGCCACACAGCCCGATGAAGGCGAGAACTGACAGAAGAAGCCTCCTATCCTTCATCCGGTCGGAGAGCAGTCCCAGCGGGATCTGGAAGACCATGTTGCCGATGCCCATGACGGTCAGCAGCAGGGCGGCTTGCGTCTCGGTGAACCCGGTACGCGTGGCATAAATCGGAAACAGCGACAGGCCGCCCGCCTCGACCGCCCCGAAGACGAAGACGGCGACAGTCGCGGTCGGAACCAGGAAGATATAGCGGAAGAAATGCATCTCCGGCTTTTCATCGAGAGCGGGGCTTTCGAAGCGGGCGATGTAGATCGGGATCGCCGCCGCGAGGATCGCGATCGCCCCGACCGCGAAGGGCAAAAGGCCGTCGCTGCCGATCGCCGAAAAGATCAGCGGGCCGGAGGCGAAGCCGACGGCGAGCATGGTGGCATAGATCCCCATGACCAGGCCGCGCTTGCGCGAAGGCGCCGCTGCATTGATCCAGAATTCAGAGAGGATGAAGAGCGTGGTCGTCGCTCCATGGAAGACGATGCGCAGCGGAAACCACATCCAGAACTGCGTGGCATAATAGAAACCGACAGCGCTGATTGCCGAAAGCAGTACGGCCCAGAGCATGGTCGGTACAACGCCCAGCTTGTGGGCGATCTTCGTGGTGACAGGAGCCGCTGCCATGGCGGCGATCCCGGCCATGGCCGAGTTCAACCCGATCAGGGTGGACGAGATGCCGCGCTTTTCCAGGATGATGCTGAGCAGCGGCAGGCCAAGCCCGATGGCAATCCCCACGGCCGATATCGCGGAAATAGCTGCCACAAGCGAAGGCCAGTGGATCTCCTCGCGATCACCGTTCAACAGCTCGCTGCCGTCAGACATTCGGCACCACGGGAGTTGTGGCGCTGATCGTGCGAGCTCTCGGCCGCAGCAGACTGGGGTTCGGCATCTTGAAGGGCATGGAAAGTTACGAGCTCCCGACCGTATTTTGAGGGCGCGGCATGTTCACACCGTAAATCGCCCTGCTGTCAACCTGTCCGACGGGGTTCACCGCGAATCGAAAATAACAGGAAGAGTGATAGTTAAGCGTAAAGAGCCACGTCTGAGTGACAGTGGCTGACCTGCAAAAGCCTGCAGTCAGCTGTCGTGGGCTTCTTCATGTTCTCCGCCGAAGCCATGCATGCGCAGCGCCCATTGAAGTCCGACGACGCCGCCCTTGATCGGCTGCAGGCTTAGCAGCGAGGCGACCACGCCGATCGGCGCCCAGATGGCAAAATGCACCCAGCCGGGAAGCACGAAGACGAGGTCGGTCGCCATGAAACCGCCGACCAGGACGTGCCCGAGGATGAGGATGACGAGATAGGCGGGGAGATCATCGGCGCGATGGTGGTGGAAGTCTTCGCCGCAGGCCGCGCAGTTGTCGACCACCTTGAGATAGCTGCGAAACAGCTTGCCCTGGCCGCAGTTCGGGCAGCGGTTCAGCATGCCGCGCTTGATCGAACGTCCAAGCGGCCGTTCCACGTCGCTCGCACCGCCGAATTGCATCGTCACGTCCGTCTGCTTTGCCGTCATCATGTTTCTCCGGGGCGTCGTGATCTCACCGTCTCGATCGCGGCGGCCGTGTGCCGGGCTGTTTTCTGCCCCGACCGCCGGCCTTGTGGAAGGAACGCGCGCCTGCCGGCATCTTGCGCCCTTCGCTCAGCATTTCGAAACGCAGCGCACCGGCGAGCGGGACGGCTTCCACGAGCCGCACCTCGACGGTGTCGCCGAGCTGATAACCCAATCCAGACTTCTCGCCCGTCAAGGCCTGGTGAGCTTCGTCGTAGATATAGTAGTCCCGTCCGAGAGTTGAAACCGGGATAAAGCCATCTGCGCCAAATTGCGGCAGGCTGATGAAGAGACCCGACTTCGTGACACCGCCGATCTGCCCCTGGAAATCCTCGCCAATGCGACCCGCAAGGTGGTGAGCCACCAGCCGGTTGACGGTATCGCGCTCGGCCGCCATCGCACGTCGCTCGAAGGTCGAGATCTCGGCGGCGATGTCGTCGAGGCTTGCTTCTTCCTCCTGCGTGATCCCGCCTTCACCGAGTCCCAGCGCACCGACCAGCGCGCGGTGCACGATCAAGTCCGCATAACGCCGGATGGGCGAGGTGAAATGCGCGTATTTCATCAGGTTCAGGCCGAAGTGGCCGATATTGTCGGGGCTGTAGATCGCCTGGCTCTGGCTACGCAACACCATCTCGTTGACGATGATCTGGTGCGGTGTGCCCTCGGCCTTCGCGAGGATCCCGTTGAACGAGTTCGACCGCATGTTGCCGCCCTTGACCAGCGACATGCCGAGCGTTGCGAGGAACTCCCGCAGCACCTCCTGCTTGGCGAGTGTCGGCGCATCATGGATGCGGTAGACCAGCTTCTGCCGCTTGGCCTCCAGCGTCTCTGCGGCAGCCACATTCGCCTGAATCATCATCTCCTCGATCAGCTTGTGCGCATCGAGGCGCTCCGGCACGAAGACGCGGTCAACTGTGCCGTCTTCCTTGAGGATGATCTTGCGCTCGGGCATGTCGAGCTCGAGCGGCTGCCGCCGGTCGCGGCCACGCTTAAGGATGGCGTAAGCCCCCCAGAGCGGCTTCAGGATCGGCTCGAGCAGCGACCCGGCCTTGTCGTCCGGCTGGCCGTCGATCGCCGCCTGTGCCTGCTGATAGGAGAGTTTGGCCGCACTCTTCATCATGATGCGATGGAAAGTATGACGCACCTTGCGCCCCTCGGCCGAGAAGACCATGCGCACGGCAAGCGCCGGTCGGTCGACGCCTTCGCGCAGCGAGCAGAGATCGTTGGAGATCCGCTCCGGCAGCATCGGCACGACGCGGTCCGGGAAATAGACCGAATTGCCGCGCTTCAGAGCCTCACGATCCAGAGCCGATTTCGGCCGCACATAATAGGAGACATCGGCAATCGCGACAGTGACGACCACGCCGCCCGCATTGTCTTCCGCGGTATCCGGTTCCGCATAGACGGCGTCGTCATGGTCCTTGGCATCATGCGGATCGATGGTGATCAGCGGCACCTGTCGCCAGTCCTCGCGGTGAGACATGCTGGCGGCCTCCGCGGCTTCGGCCTCTGCGATCACCGACTGCGGGAAGATGTAGGGAATGCCGTGCGCATGGATGGCGATCATCGAGATCGCCTTCTCCGAGGCGACCGAGCCGACGATGTTCAGCACCCGCGCGCGGGTCAGCCCGAAGCGGGCCGCACGCGACACCTCGACCTCGACGAGATCGCCGTCCTTGGCCTCGCCGATATCGGCGGCATCGACCTGCATTTCTTCGCCGCGTCGCTCGATCGGCATCAGGCGTGCGCCACCGTCGCCCATCATCCTGATCACGCCGAGCACGGCACCGCGCTGGCGGTCAATCACCTTGATCACACGCGCCGTATAGGCAGGGCCGGACCGGTCCTTGTTGGCGAAGATCTTGGCGAGAACCCGGTCGCCGAGACCACCGACGGGCGCCTTGCCCTTTGAGCGGTCCGAACTCGACTGGCGGATCAGCACGGCCGGTGCCGCACCGGCATCCTCAGGCCACTCGGCGGGCCGACCGATCAGCTCGCCGTCCTTGTCGCGGGTGGTGATGTCGAGAACGGTCACCGGGGGCAGGGCACCCGGCCGCGCCAGCGACTTCCGCGTCTTGTTGACGAGCCCGTCATTTTCCAGCTCGCGCAGCGCCTGCTTCAGTTCCACCCGGGTGTCGCCCTTCAGCCCGAAGGCCTTGGCGATCTCGCGCTTGGAAGCGCGGTCGGGATTGTCGGTGATGAACTGCAGCAGCACTTCGCGCGACGGTACCTCGCCATGGATGATGGCGCCGGTTTCCTTCGCCTTGGCCGCGCCTTCCGCACGCCGGCTCTTGCGGTTGCCGGAGCCGGGGATCTCGGAGGGGTCGCGGAATTTTCTGCTCAAGTCGCACTCTTTTTCGTTGTTGTCTTGGCCTTGGCCTTGGCCGGCGCCTTCGCCGCGGCCTTTGCCTTCGGTTTTGCTGCAGCCTTCTTCGGCTTCGCCTCGGTCGCATCGCCGGCCTTCGCCTTGGCGGCCTTGGCCGGAGCCTTCTTCGCCTTCGTCTTGCCGCCGCCGTCCTTGGCCGCGCGCTCGGCGATCAGCACCAGGGCTTCCTCGACGCTGACCGTCTGCGGGTCCTTGCCCTTGGGCAGGGTGGCATTCACCTTGCCCCAGTTGACATACGGTCCGAAGCGGCCGTCACGAACGGTAATCGCGCCGCCGTCCGGATGTTCCCCGAGTTCTTTCAGCGCAACCGCTGCCGTGCGGCCCCTCCCGCCGGGATTAGCCTTCTTCTCGGCAAGCACGGTCACGGCACGGTTGATGCCGATCGACAGCACGTCCTCGATGCCCTCGAGATTGGCATAGGTCCCGTCATGCAGCACGAACGGTCCGTAGCGTCCGAGACCGGCCGAGATCATCTTGCCGGTTTCCGGATGCGGGCCGACATCGCGCGGCAGCGACAAGAGCGACAACGCCTTCTCGAAATCGATATCGGCAGGCGCCCAGCCCTTCGGCAGCGACGAGCGCTTGGCGTCCTTGCCGTCGCCCCGCTGGACGTAAGGCCCGAACCTGCCGGAACGCAGCGTGATCTCCTCGTCCGTCACCGGATCCTTGCCGAGCGCCTTCGGTTCGTTGCCGGCGGCTTCTGCCTCGGCATTGCCGTCATTGGTCAGCTGGCGGGTGTAATTGCATTCCGGATAGTTCGAGCAGCCGACGAAGGCGCCGTATTTGCCGAGTTTGAGCGACAGGTTGCCTGTGCCGCAGACCTGGCAGATGCGCGGATCCGATCCGTCTTCGCGCTTCGGGAAGACCAGCGGCGCCAGAGCCTCGTTCAGCGCGTCGAGCACATTGGTGACGCGCAGTTCCTTGGTGTCTTCGATCTGCGAGAAGAAGTCGTTCCAGAAGTCGCGAAGCACGTCCTTCCAGTTGAGTTCGCCAGCCGAGATCTTGTCGAGCTTTTCTTCAAGGTCGGCGGTGAAATCGTATTCGACATACTTCGTGAAGAAGTTTTCGAGGAAGGCCGTAACCAGCCGTCCCTTGGAATGTGGGATGAGCTTGCGCTTGTCGGTGATCACATATTCGCGGTCGCTGAGTGTCTTCAGCGTCGCGGCATAGGTCGAGGGACGGCCGATGCCGAGCTCTTCCATCTTCTTGATCAGCGAAGCTTCCGAATAACGCGGCGGCGGCTCGGTAAAGTGCTGGCTCGAGTTAATCTTGCTCTTGGCCAATGCCTCGCGGGCATTGATCTCCGGCAGGCGACCATCCTCGTCGTCACCATCCTCTGCGGGTTCGCCATCTTCGCGCTGGTCGGTATAGGCGGCAATGAAGCCGTCGAAGCGGATCACGGAGCCGACGGCGCGCAAGCCGGCCTTTTCGCCCTTGTTGTCGGCGAGGATCTCGACCGTCGTGCGCTCGATTTCCGCCGATGCCATCTGGCTCGCAATGCCGCGCTTCCAGATCAGGTCGTAGAGGCGCTGCTGGTCTGCGTCGAGGAAACGGCGAACCTTGTCCGGCGAGCGATTGAAATCGGTCGGGCGAATGGCCTCGTGGGCTTCCTGGGCGTTTTTCGCCTTGGTCGAGTAGAAGCGCGGCTTCTCCGGCACGTAGCGCGGGCCGAACTGGTCGGCGACCGCGCCGCGAGCAGCCTCGATCGCTTCGGGTGCCATCTGCACGCCATCGGTACGCATATAGGTAATGAGACCGACGGTCTCGCCGCCGATGTCGATACCTTCATAAAGCTTCTGCGCGACCTGCATGGTGCGCGAGGCCGAGAAGCCAAGCTTCGAGGACGCAGCCTGCTGCAGGGTAGATGTGGTGAAGGGAGGCCCCGGATTGCGCTTGACCGGCTTCGCCTCGACGCTGTCGACGGCAAAGGCGGCACCTTCGAGCAGTGCCTTGATCGCACTGGCCTGCTCGCCATTGGTCACCGAGTTGCGCTGCATGCGCTTGCCCTGATGCGAGACGAGCTTCGCCTCGAATTCGTCGCCGCGCGGCGTCTTCAAAAGCGCCGAGATATTCCAGTATTCTTCCGCAACGAAGCGTTCGATTTCGGTTTCGCGGTCACAGACGAGCCGCAGCGCCACCGACTGCACGCGGCCGGCCGAGCGGGCGCCGGGCAGCTTGCGCCACAGAACCGGCGAAAGGTTGAAGCCGACGAGATAGTCCAGGGCCCGGCGCGCGAGATAGGCGTCGACCAGCGGCGTGTCGATGTCGCGCGGGTTGGCCATGGCGTCGAGCACGGCCTTCTTGGTGATGGCGTTGAAGACGACGCGCTTGACCGGCTTGTCGCCGATCACACGCTTCTTCTTCAAGAGATCGAGCACGTGCCAGGAAATCGCTTCCCCTTCACGATCCGGGTCGGTCGCGAGGAACACGCCGTCGGAGGATTTCACTGCGTCGGCGATGTCCTTCATCCGCTTCTGAGAGGCGGTATCGACCTCCCACAGCATTTCGAAATCCTGGTCCGGAAGCACGGAGCCGTCCTTGGCCGGAAGATCACGCACATGGCCGAACGAGGCGAGCACCTTGTATCCCGATCCGAGATACTTGTTGATCGTCTTGGCCTTTGCCGGAGATTCTACGACGACGACATTCATACTTCACTGCACCTTCATCAGTCTTCACAACCGATGGCACCGCGCCACCGCCTTGGAAAACCGACGTTTCGACATGGAGGGCGAAACGCCTGCGGTCAAGAGGTATGGCCGATTTTCCGAAATTGCAACGTTACACAACCAGGAGGAGATTAACGGAAGATTGCAATCTAGAATAAATGAGCTATTGTATTTGGGGGATAAATGGTGAGGGCGCGAATTGTCGTCCTCCACAGCGACGAGCACCGGTCATGGCAAGACAGATAGGCGAGACGAACGGTCGCGGCACCCGCACGATGGAGAACATCGCATATATACGCCAAATGCTCGGAGAACTTCGTGCCGTCGCGGAAAACGAAGGCGCCGAAATGCTCTGCTACCTGATCGAGATGGCCTATGTTGAAGCCGGGGATGTGCAGTCCGGACGACGCTCTTTGACCATCTTAAACGGCGAGCGAAACAAATCCCCCCGCATGCCGGTCTAGCCGCCCGGCAAGATCGAGTTCCAGCAGCACCAGATAGACAGTAGAGGCTGCAAAGCCGGTGTGGCGAATGATATCGTCGATCTCGACCGGTGTCGGGCCGAGTGCCTGCACGATCGTCAGTCTTTCGTCGTCATTGGGTGGCGGCGCCATCATACGCTCGGTCCCTTCGTCATCAGGTTCGTCCGCTTCCGGCTGGCTGAACAGGTCCATTTGCGAAATTGGTGCCAGCGCCTGCAGCACGTCGAGCGCCCGCGTCGTCACCGTCGCCCCATCCTTCAGCAGGCCGTTGGTTCCCTCGCAGCGGGGATCGAGCGGCGAGCCGGGCACGGCAAAGACGAGCCGCCCGAATTCACCAGCAAGCCGGGCCGTGATGAGCGAGCCGGAACGTGCGGCGGCTTCGATCACCACAACCCCAAGTGATATCCCGGCGATCAGCCGGTTGCGTCTTGGAAAATCCCTTGCCCGAGGCTCCCATCCGAACGGCATTTCGGAAACGGAAAGTCCCCGTCCATCGCAGATGGCCCGGAGCAGATCGATGTTCTCGGGGGGATACGGCTGATCAAGCCCGCCGGCCATGGCAGCGATCGTGCCAGTCTCGAGGCTCGCTCGATGCGCGGCAGCGTCTATCCCGCGGGCGAGTCCGGAGACGATGCCGTAACCGGCATTGCCGATCTCGCGCGCCATCATCGCGGCAAATTTGGCGCCGCTGATCGAGGCGTTGCGCGAGCCGACGATGCCGACGGCAGGCAGGGTGGCAACGGAAAGATCGCCCTTTGCGGCGAGGAGGGGAGGGGCGCCATCGATCTGACGCAGAGCCGGCGGATAGTCCGGCTCACCGATACCGATGAACCGCGCCCCGAAGCGCCGGGCAATCTCGATCTCGCGCTCGGCCTCGGCGATGGTCGCGATGCGGATGGAGCGAGCCGATCCGCCACGCCTGGACAGTTCCGGCAAAGCGTCGAGTGCGGCTTCTGCCGTGCCGAAATGATTGATCAGGTCGCGGAAGGTGGCTGGGCCGACATTGTCGCTGCGGATCAGCCGCAGCCAGGCGATCCTCTGTCGGTCCGTCAGCGCAATCCCTTTTCGTCCTGCGCCGCCTGACCCCATAGCTCCCTTAGCCCTTCAGCCCTTTTGGCCGATTTTGCCCTCTGTCCCTGCGATCAGACGCTCGATATTGGACTTGTGACGCCAATAGGTAATGACGGTCATGGCAGCGGTGACGAGGGCAGCCTCTTCAACCCCAAGTATCCACAATACAACCGGAATGACAAGTGTGGCGACGAGGGCCGACAAAGACGAGTAGCGGGTCACGAAGGCGACCGAGAGCCAGGAGACGGCAAAGACCAGTACCATCCAGGGGGCGACGCCGAGCAGCGTGCCAATATAGGTCGCAACACCCTTGCCGCCCTTAAAGCCGAGCCAGACCGGGAAGAGGTGACCGATGAAGGCGGCAAAGCCTGCGAGCAGTCCGGCATTGTGGCCGAACACCGCCTGGGCGATCAGCGCCGCCGCCGTTGCCTTCAAAGCGTCGAGCAGCAGCGTGGCGGCCGCCAGTTTCTTGTTACCGGTGCGCAGCACATTGGTCGCGCCGATATTGCCGGACCCGATAGACCGGAGATCCCCGAGCCCGGCCATCTTGGTCAAAAGCAGGCCGAAGGGGATCGAGCCCAGGAGATAGCCGAGCGCGAGCACGATGGCGAGATTGGGAAAGCCGAGAGCGGAATAATCGACGGTAGGCATCAGTGTCCCCTTTTAAGAAAGCGAGTGCACGCAGCGCCCGGCGACGTAAGTCGCAACGGTTCGGCCCGAGAAGCGCGCATCCTCGAAGGCAGTATTTTTAGACCGCGCCAGCAGGCTGTCGCGCGAGACGAGCCACGGCTCGTCGAGGTCGATAAGCGCGATATCGCCGGCAGCGCCCGGCTTCAGCGTGCCGCCGGGCAACCCGAAGATCTGCGCCGGCCGAGTCGACATCGCATCGATCAGCCGCATGAGCGGCACCTGGCCGGCGTGATGCAGCCGCAGCGCGGCCGACAGCATGGTCTCGAGCCCGATCGCGCCGTCCGCCGCCTCGCCGAAGGGCAGGCGTTTGGTGTCGACGTCCTGCGGGTCGTGCGAGGAGACGATGATGTCGATCTGCCCCTTGGCGAGCGCTTCGACCATCGCCATGCGATCGTCTTCGGAGCGCAGCGGAGGGTAGAGCTTGAAGAAGGTCCGGTATTCGCCGATGTCGTTTTCGTTGAGGCTCAGGTGATTGATCGAGATGCCGCAGGTGACCTTGGCGCCGCGCTTGCGCGCCACCTCGATCGCCTCGACCGATTCCGGCACGGAGATCTGGGAGGCATGATACTTGGCGCGGGTGAGCCCGGCGATACGCAGGTCGCGCTCGAGTGGGATGATCTCGGTTTCGCGGGGAATGCCGCCGAGACCGAGCCAGCTTGCCAGCAACCCCTCGTTCATCACGCCATTGGCGGCGAGATATTTCTCCCGCGTTTCGAGCGCGATCACGGCACCGAATTCGCGCGCATAGGTCATCGCGCGCCTGAGAACCTGCGTGTCGTTCAGGCCATGCCGACCATTGGTGAAGGCGACGGCGCCGGCAAGCTGCAACAGACCCATTTCGGTCATTTCACCGCTGGTCATGCCCTTGGTCAGGGCCGCTGCCGGGTAGACGTTGACGCAGGCCGTATCGCGGGCCGTCTTCTTGACGAATTCGACCAATGCGATGTCGTCGATAACAGGGTCCGTCTCCGGCATCATGATGAAGGAGGTGATCCCCCCGGCCGCCGCCGCGCGGCTCGCAGACGCGATCGTCTCGCGATGTTCCGCGCCCGGCTCTCCGACGAAGACGCGTGCATCGACGAGACCCGGAACGGCGACGAGCCCGCGGCAGTGGCGAATGTCAGCGCCCTCTGGTGCCCCCTGATTCTGGGCATCGGCACCGGATGCGAGGATCAAGCCGTCATGGCCGACAATGATCGTTCCGACCTCGTCGAGACCGCGTGACGGGTCGATGATGCGGGTATCCTTGAGGACGAGCGGTTTCATCATGCGCCCAATCCTTCCGAACGCGGACCCTGGTTCTGCGAGACGAGCAGCGTTTCCATGACTGCCATGCGCACGGCCACACCCATTTCCACCTGGCTCTCGATGACGCTCTGCGGACCGTCGGCCACTTCAGACGCGATCTCGACGCCCCGGTTCATCGGGCCGGGATGCATGACGAGCGCATCCTCCTTCGCAGCCTTCAGCTTTTCGGCGTCGAGCCCGTAGAAATGGAAGTATTCGCGCACCGAGGGAACGAAAGAGCCGGACATACGCTCGCGCTGCAGGCGCAGCATCATCACGACATCAGCGTCTTTCAGCCCTTCCTTCATGTCGTGGAAGACTTCGCAGCCCATGTCGGCAATTCCGGCCGGGAGCAGCGTCGCCGGTGCGACGACCCGCACACGGGCACCCATGGCGTTGAGCAGCAGGATGTTGGAGCGCGCGACGCGCGAATGCAGAACGTCGCCGCAGATCGCGACGATGATGCGCGACAGCTTGCCCCGGGCGCGGCGGATGGTGAGCGCATCAAGCAGCGCCTGTGTCGGATGTTCATGCTGGCCATCGCCGGCATTGACCACCGAACATGCAACCTTCTGCGCGAGCAGGGCAGCAGCGCCGGCGGACGAATGGCGCACGACCAGAACGTCCGGCCGCATGGCGTTCAGCGTCATCGCTGTATCGATCAGCGTCTCGCCCTTTTTGACCGAGGAATTGCCGACCGACATGTTCATCACGTCGGCGCCGAGGCGTTTGCCCGCAAGCTCGAACGAGGACTGCGTCCGCGTCGAGGCTTCGAAGAAAAGGTTGATCTGGGTGAGGCCCCTCAGCGTCGAAGTCTTCTTCTCCCGCTGGCGGCTGATTTTGACGGCTTCGTCCGCCTTGTCGAGCAGATAGGTAATGTCCTGCTCGGTAAGGCCCTTGATGCCGATGAGATGGCGATGGGGAAAGAAGACCATGGACGTCCTCCTGAGATGTCACGCGGTCTATAATGATTGCCATGCATGGGAGCAAGCATATGCTATGTGGATTGCGGCGCGGTCCCCATGTAATAGGAGCCGACTGCGGGTATGCAGTGTTCCCGGATGCGCGGCCGCATTCTGCGGATCTGCCGTACCCTCCATGGAATTTGACAAGGCGAACCGTTGGCGGACCAACGTGCGTCTGCTTACGAGATCGGCAAGACTAGATGAACCGGACTGAAGAAAAACTCGCCGCCCTGAACCAGCCCAAGCCCTGGTCCGGCATCAATGCCTATCGTGCCGACCCGCTGCTGGTCGATCTCTCGTCTTCGCTCTCGCGCCCTTTGCGCGAGGAATACGATGTCATCGGCAAATATGTGACCTCGCCCGAAGCGCAGGAACTGGCCCGCATGGCCAATGCCAGCCCGCCGCAATTGCGCACCCATGGCGTGCGCGGCGAGCGGCTCGATGTTGTAGAATTCCACCCGGCCTGGCATGCCCTGATGCGCCGTTCCATGGCATCCGGCCTGCATTCCTCCGTCTGGGAGGACCAGTCGGAGGCGCGTGGCCACGAGCACAAGGCCCGCGCGGTCCGCTTCTTCCTGACCGCCCAGCTCGAATCGGGCCATCTCTGCCCGCTCACCATGACCAGCGCGTCGGTGGCCGCTCTGGTTGCCTCGCCGGCAGTCCAGAAGGAATGGACGCCAAAGATCCTGTCGCGCAAATACGACAGCGGCAACAAGCCGCCGATGCAGAAGACGGCCGTCACCATCGGGATGGGCATGACGGAAAAGCAGGGCGGCACGGATGTGCGTGCCAACACCACGACCGGCGAGCGCGTCGGCGAGGGCATCTACCGCCTCTCCGGCCACAAGTGGTTCATGTCCGCGCCGATGAGCGACGCTTTCGTCATGCTCGCCCAGACCAAGGACGGCATGGGCTGTTTCCTCGTGCCCCGCTTGCTTGAGGATGGCTCCGCCAATGGTCTTGAGTTCCAGCGACTGAAGGACAAGGTCGGCAATCGCTCGAATGCCTCCTCCGAGGTCGAGTTCTCAGAAACCTTCGGCTTCCTGCTCGGTTCTCCCGGCGATGGTGTGCGCACCATCCTCGATATGGTCACCCTGACCCGTCTCGACTGCGCCCTTGCCTCGGCCGGCATCATGCGCGCATCGATGGCCGAAGCCGTGCATCATGTGCGCGGACGGGCCGTATTTGGCAAGAATCTGATCGACCAGCCGATGATGACCCGCGTGCTCGCTGACATGGCGCTCGACGTGGCCGCCGCCACCGCACTCGCCTTCCGTCTCGCCGACAGTTTTGACAAGGCTCGCGAAAACCCGGTCGATGCGGCCTATGCCCGCGTCATGACGCCGGTTGCCAAATACTGGATCTGCAAGATCGCGCCCGGCCTTATCTATGAAGCGATGGAATGCATCGGCGGCAGCGGTTACGTGGAGGAACGCCCGATCGCCCGCCACTATCGCGAAGCCCCGGTCAACGCGATCTGGGAAGGCTCCGGCAATGTCATGGCACTCGATGTCTTGCGTGTGTTGAGCCGCGGCAAGGATCTCTTCGAAACCCTGTTTGCAGGGCTGGAACGTGATCTCGGCCCCTCGGGCAAGAAGACGGTCGAGGTTCTACGGGCAGCAACGGCACTCGCCGACCGAGACGAGGGGGCAGGGCGCCTTCTGATCGAGCAACTGGCACTCGCGGCCGGTGCCGCCGAACTCTATCGCCTCGGTGCCGGCAAAATCGCCGATGCCTTCCTCGAATCGCGCCTCGCCGGCGGCTGGCGCCATACCTATGGCGTGCTCGATGCCCGTTTCGACTCGCGTTACGTGATCGACCTGCTTTACCCGCCGGCCACCTGAGTCACGAGATAAAGCACGACCGGGATGGTGAAGAAGGCAACCACCGTCTGCACGGTGGCCGCTGCCGCATAGAGTTCGGCGTCGCCGCCCATTTGTCGCGCCAGCACATAACCGTTCATCGCGGTGGGCACTGCGGCCCCGAGCGCGATCATCACTACCGTCTGGCCTGATAGCCCGGCGGCGAGCGCGATCCCGACCGAAACGATCGGAAACAGCAGCAGTTTCAGCGCGACCGACAGGATTACCGCGCCGCTCGGCCGCAGCGCATCTTCAACGCGCAGTCCTGCTCCGACATTGACCAGTCCGAGCGGCAGGGAAGCCGCCGCCAACAGACCGATGGTCGTCAGGACCGGCTCGTAGACGGGCACACGCATGAGATTGAGGATGACCCCGAGGCCCGATCCGAGGATGATTGGATTAGAGATGATGCGGATCGCAAAAGTCTTGAAGCTGCGGCTCTGCCCGGAAAACCAGACCATGACACCGACATTGATCAGGTTCAGCGGAATGATGATCGCCGCCATGATGACGGCGATGACGGCAAGCCCCTCATGGCCGGCGAGTTTCTCGCCGATGGCAAGCGCCATGAAGCCGTTCCAGCGAGTCGCGGTCTGGAAAACCGAGGTGTAAGAGGACGCCGGCATGCCGGCCCGCTTGAGCAGCGGCCAGAGCGCCAGGGAAACGCCGGTCATGATGCCGACGGCAATCAGCGACACAAGGCTCACCCGTCCGCCGTCGAGTGCGGCAAAGTCGATCCTCACCATGGTGTGGAAGAGAAGCGCCGGGAACAGCACGTAGTAGCCGAACTGCTCGAGCCCGCTCCAGAAACTCTCCTGAATCACGGGTGCGCGACGAAGCCCGACCCCGATCATGACGAGCAGGAAGATCGGCAGGATGCTTTCGAAAATGATCAGCATGGGAGGTCCGGCTGCGGAGGTGAAGGGGCGATCGTTAACGCTCCGAGCCCTGGCAGGCGACGAGAAACGACCCGCTGCCGTGCTCGCGCCGGAAATCCTTGATCTGGTTTATCCCCAGCCGCCGTTAACCTTAACAAAGGGTTTACGTTGCGCCGAGCGGGCGAACAGGACACCTTTTCCCCGGGACAGGCGTTGAAAGGCGTAATCGGTGAAAGTCGTGGCTCCGGCAAGGCCGGTGATAACCATCATGATGATGGTCTTCTTCGCGGGGCTGGCACTCGATATCGCCGTGCCGGCTCTCGTGTTGAGCACGATGGCTGGATTGAGATGGCTGGTAGAGAACTGGCCTGCGGCGAATGATTCGCTGCTGTTGCGAAAGGCAGAGACGGCATGAAGACATTTCTGCTCTTGTGGGCCATGCCCATTGCGTTTCTCGGCGCCTGGTACAGCCTGTCCTATTACGACATGAGCTTTGGCATCTTCATGCTGACGCGGGAGGCCCATGATCTGGTTTTCCGGATCTATGGCAATGTGCTCGGCATTCCGCCGGAAACCATTCCGCCGCTGGTCATGCGCGCTGTGGTCGTCGATAGTCTCGTGCTGTTCGCCATCATGGCCTTCCGCCGCCGCAAGACGATCAAGGCCTGGTGGGCTGCCCGTCAGGTGTCATCGCCGGACGTGGTGGAAACGCGAGCCAGCCCCGAGAGCCTGTCCAGCGCGCCCTGAAGGATGAAGCTGGCGGCGGCCGAATCGATCCGCTCGCTGCGCTTGGCGCGAGAGACATCCATTTCGAGGAGAGCCCGTTCAGCGGCCACGGTGGACAGCCGTTCGTCCCAGTAGACGAAAGGGATCTCCGTTTTATCGGCCATGGTCCGGACAAAAGCCCGGGTTGCCTGCACGCGTGGCCCGGATGAGCCGTCCATGTTGACGGGCAGGCCGATCACGAAGGCCGCGACTTTCTCCTTGGCGGCAAAGGCCAGCAGCAGTTCGGCATCCTGAGTGAACTTCACCCGCTTCAGGACCGGGCGAGGGGTGGAAAAACGCCGCCCGAGATCGGAAACAGAGAGCCCGATCGTCTTGGTCCCGAGATCGAGACCAGCAATCGCCTGGTTCGGCTGAAGCCGTTCGGCCAGTTCCTCGATGGTCAGTGTTGCCACGGCTCGTACCCCTTCAACGCCTCAGCGCTTGCGAACGAACTCGGTGCGCAGCACCAGGCCCTTGATCGCGTCGTGCCGGCAGTCGATCTCTTCCGGATTGTCGGTCAGACGGATCGAGCGGATCACGGTGCCCTGCTTCAGCGTCTGGCCGGCGCCCTTGACCTTCAGATCCTTGACCAGCACGACGGAATCGCCATCGGCCAGTACATTGCCGGATGCGTCGCGGGCTTCAGGCTTGGCATTCTTCGCCGCAGCCTCGGCTGCAGACAGCCATTCGCCCGTGGCCTCGTCATATACATAATCGTCGTCGGCCATGGTCGGTCCTTCCTGTCACGCAGCAATACGGCTGCCATGAAGGTCGCATAGACCAGCGCTGACCCTTGCGCAACTGACGCACCCTTCCAGCAGTTGCCGGGCCTGGCATTTGCCATATATTGCCCCGCGACACCGCAAACCGGAGAGATACCATGAAGATTACCTGGCTCGGCCATTCCGCCTTCCGCCTCGACAGCGCCACCGCGTCGATCCTGATCGATCCGTTTCTGTCCTACAACCCGAGCTTTGCCGGGCTGGACCTGAAGGACCAGACCAAGGGCGTCACGCATATCCTTCTCACCCACGGCCACGGCGACCATGTCGGCGATACGGTTCAGCTTGCCAAGGAAACCGGCGCAACCGTCCTTGCCAATGCCGATCTCGCGGCCTGGCTCGGATCCAAGGGTCTCGATAAGATCGAAATGGGCAACACCGGTGGCACCGTCGGCTTCGAAGGTTTCTCCGTCACCTTCACCAATGCCTTGCATTCGTCGGCCCAGATCACCGAGGACGGCGTCTCCCATGCACTCGGCAATGCCAACGGATTGATGCTGCATTTCGACGACGAAGCCTCGCTTCTGCACATGGGTGACACCGACATTTTCTCGGACATGCAGTTGATCAACGAATTGCACAAGCCGGATATCGGTCTGGTGCCGATCGGCGACCGCTTCACCATGGGCGGTGCGGTCGCGGCACTCGCCTGCCAGCGCTTCTTCGATTTCAAGACCGCCATCCCCTGCCACTACGGCACCTTCCCGATCATCGACCAGACGCCGGAGAAATTCGTCGCCGGCATGGACGGCACCCGGACCCGCGTCTTGACCCCGCAACCCGGATCCTCCGTCGAGGTCTGACGAAACCCCGTTGCACCGGCGCTTGACGGCCATTATAGCGAAGAAAACAGTCCATCCGGAGAATGCCCATGTCTGTCGATCTCGCCACCGTCAAGCGCGTTGCCCGTCTTGCCCGTCTCGCTGTCAGTGAGGAGCAGGCCGAGCGCATGACCGGTGAACTGAACGGCATCCTCGGCTTCGTCGAGCAGCTCGACGAGGTCGATGTGACGGGTGTGGAGCCAATGACCTCGGTGACCCCCATGGCCATGAAGAAGCGCGCCGACGTGGTCACCGACGGCAACAAGGCCGACGCCATCGTCGCCAACGCTCCCGCGACCGACCGCAATTTCTTCCAGGTGCCAAAGGTCGTCGAGTAAGATCCGACGCTTTCTCCGCCGAGTCCCGCATTTCCCGCCCGTCCGGGCGCAGACAGTCTGAAGTGAACCTGCCATGAGCGAACTGACCAGCCTCACCATCGCCGACGCCCGCGCGAAACTCGCCGCCAAGGAGATCAAGGCCGTCGAACTGACGGATGCCTATCTCTCTGCGATCGAGGCCGCCAATGGTGCGCTGAACGCCTACGTCGCCGTGACGCCTGAGATTGCCCGCGAGATGGCCAAGGCCTCCGACGCGCGCATTGCGGAAGGCAAGGCTGGCGTGCTCGAAGGCATTCCGCTCGGCGTCAAGGACCTCTTCGCCACCAAGGGCGTGCACACCCAGGCCTGCAGCCACATCCTCGACGGCTTCAAGCCGGAATATGAATCGACGGTGACGAGCAACCTGTGGAACGCCGGTGCCGTCATGCTCGGCAAGCTCAACATGGACGAATTCGCCATGGGTTCGTCGAACGAAAGCTCTTACTACGGCCCTGCCGTCAACCCGTGGAAGGCCAAGGGTTCCGACGAGAAGCTGGTCCCCGGCGGCTCGTCCGGCGGATCGGCCGCAGCCGTTGCCGCCCATCTCTGCGCCGGTGCCACAGCCACCGACACCGGCGGCTCCATCCGCCAGCCCGCCGCTTTTACCGGCACCGTCGGCATCAAGCCGACTTACGGCCGCTGCTCGCGCTGGGGCATTGTCGCCTTCGCCTCGTCCCTCGACCAGGCCGGCCCGATCGCCCGCGATGTGCGTGATGCTGCAATCGTTCTGAAGTCCATGGCCAGCACCGACGCGAAGGACACAACCTCCGTCGATCTGCCGGTTCCGGATTACGAAAAGGCCATCGGCGGCTCCGTGAAGGGTATGAAGATCGGTATCCCCAAAGAATACCGCGTCGAGGGCATGTCGGAAGAGATCCTGGCACTCTGGAGCCAAGGCATCGCCTGGCTGAAGGAAGCCGGTGCCGAGATCGTCGACATCTCGCTGCCGCATACCAAATACGCACTGCCGGCCTATTACATCGTCGCCCCGGCCGAAGCCTCGTCGAACCTTGCCCGTTACGACGGTGTCCGCTACGGCCTGCGCGTCGATGGCAAGGACATTGCCGACATGTACGAGAAGACCCGCGCGGAAGGCTTCGGCAAGGAGGTCCAGCGTCGCATCATGATCGGCACCTATGTGCTCTCGGCCGGTTATTATGACGCCTATTACCTGAAGGCCCAGAAGGTCCGCACCCTGATCAAACGCGACTTCGAACTGGCTTTTGAGGCCGGCGTCGATGCGATCCTCGCCCCGATCACCCCGACCTCGGCCTTTGCCATCGGCGACAAGGAACTGGCCGCCGATCCGGTCAAGATGTACCTGCAGGATGTCTTCACCATCACGCTGAACATGGCCGGCCTGCCGGGCATCTCGGTTCCCGCCGGCATCGACAGCAAGGGTCTGCCGCTCGGCCTGCAGATCATCGGAAAGCCCTTCGAGGAAGAGACCCTCTTCAAGACCGCCCATGTCATCGAACAGGCTGCCGGCACGTTCACGCCGGCCAAGTGGTGGTAAGCGACTTCCTCATTCGTGACATGAGAGCGGCCGATGCTGACAGCGTCGGCCGTGTCGGTTTCGAGGCCTGGGCGACCAATCCGGTGCTGAACGCCTTCGGCGCGGACATGGTGATCCGCATCCGCGCGAGCTTCCACGCCTTCGCCAAGAACCACTTCAACCTCATCACCGTCGGGGAACTGGGCGGCGAGATCGTCGGCTGGACGGCTCGCGAGGGCGACCGCGATTACATCTCCGACCTTTGGGTGGATCCGGCCCATCAGGGTCTCGGCATCGGCTCTGCTCTCCTGTCTGCCACGCTGCGCACCATGCGCGCCGAAGGCCTGACGCGCGCGAGGATCGACACCCATGCGGCGAACGAAGGCGCGATCCGGCTCTATGAGGAACTGGGTTTCAAGGTGATCTGGCGCGGCATGCAGCATTCACCGTCCATGGGGATGATGGTCGACAAGGTGAAGATGCAGCAGCCGCTTTAGCGGGAGCGCCGCCGCTGGCTTTCGACATAGGCCTTCAGCACGGCATTCATGCGCGTCTGATATCCTTTACCTTGTCCTCGAAACCATTCGAGCACATCGTCGTCGAGCCGAACGGTAATCTGTGTTTTTGTCGATGGCGTCACGAGCACGGCCGCTTCGAAAAACGCATCATCAAGTTCCGGAATGTCGCTGTAATCGATATCGGCGTCCTGACGCGACTGCAGTTCCTTAAGACGGGCGGCGGAGATGGTCATGATACTTCTGCCTTTCTTTGCGGTTGGCCAGCCGGGCGGAAATGATTCGAATGCGACCGGCGCGGTCGGTGTGGACGACCACAATGACAATCAGTTGCCGGATCGCCCCGATGCTGACCCTGCGGGTTTCTCCGTAATCACGACGGGTATCGACGCCGGTCAAAACGTCACCCTCGAAGATGAGCATGGCCTCCTCGAAGGAGATGCCATGCTTCACCTGGTTGGCGACATTCTTCCCGGCGTCCCACTCATAGTTCATGATCGAGTGTAACTACGCACGTAGTGACAAGCAAGCGCGATCCTGGCCTCAACCTTACCGGTTATCCAGTTCGGCCCTGACGAGCCGCAAGCCCCGCTCGGTGATCCTGTAAGGCTTGCCCTCCCGCGAACTGATCGCCTTCAGCCGTTTGAGCCTGCGGAAGAGTTCGACATCGAAGCCGGGATAGAGCCAGCCGTCGCGGGAAAAGCACAGTGCTTTCTCGATCTTGCGTCTTTCGTCGCGGCGGATTTCAATCCAGCCGCCTTGGGCCATGAGATGGAGGATACGCTGGTCTGAGCGTGAAATGTCCATGAGATGATGTCCGGAGAACGCGCATTGTCGCGCGCATGAAAACGGATCCGGCGCCGCTGGGCGTCGGGGCTTCGTTTTCTGGCCCTGTCCATTGGATCCACGTGGGGATCTCGGGGCAGGGCCTTTACCGGGTCTCAGACAAACCGAACATCAAAGCTCCTACAGACCTGCAAAAGATAGCACAGGGACCGTGAACCGTCCACGCTGGTGATCTCGGCTCCTCTGGCCAAGAATCGGTGCAGGTGTTTTACTGCCGGCAACGAAGAGGGATGAATGATCACGATCCGCAAGGCGCGACAGGAGGAAGCCGAAATCCTGGCCGAAATCGGCCTGCGCGCCTGGCAAAAGGCGATGATCCCGGTCGGCGAAACGCAGGATATGGCCGACAATGCCCGCAACGCCTTTCTGCGCTTTACCCGCGACGGCTGGATCTGCATCACCGTGATCGAGAGATCGGGCCAACCGGTCGGCTGGGCGGCCCGAGAGGATCTCGATGAGACAATCACGGACTTTTGGATCGATCCGGACTTCGAAGGGCAGGGACTCGGCACCGAACTGCTTGCCGCCGTCGAAATCGAAATCGTAGACAAGGGATTTTCCAAGGCGAGCCTGCAGACACACGCCATGAATGCACAAGCCCTGCGCTTCTTTGAAAAGCACGGCTATGCCGTGAACTGGCTGACGGTTACCTACAATCCCAAGCTCGATCGTGAGGTTCAGTCCGTAGGCCTGTCCAAGCAACTCGCCCAGCAGCAAACGCTCGGATACGGCCAGGAATTCTGACCCCGCCGGTCACGCCGCCAGCAGCACCGTGGTAACCACGAGCAATCCCAACTGTACGTTCGCCATCAGCGGCACGAGCCAGCCGAACGGCGGCTTGCGTGTCTTGTGGCGCAGAAACCGTTGCGCCAGATAGGCGCCGCTGGCGCCGCCGAAGATGGTGAGCAGGATGAGCCGCCGCTCGGGGATGCGCCGAAGCGACTGGCGTGCCGCATGTTTGTCAAAGGCGAAGATCGCAAAGCTCAGGAGGTTCCATCCGATAAGCGCAATCAGCAGCACGGCTTGAGGGGTAAGGGCCAAGAAATGTGTCATGACTCTCTGTAGCCTCTTCCACCACCTGTCATCCACCCTCGATGAGCGCTGTCAGCATGCCCGCAGCCAGGGCCTCAAGCCTTGCACCGTCGGCGCATTTGCTCTACCTCACGAGACGAAACGTCCACGCATGACACGAGCATCCGATGACCCTGGTAGACACCCGCACGCCCGATCCGAAACGCTTCATTCCCGGCGCCACCGGCGATTGGGAAGTCATCATCGGCATGGAAGTCCATGCCCAGGTGCTGTCGAAGTCCAAGCTGTTTTCCGGCGCCTCGACTGTCTTCGGCAATGCGCCGAATTCCAACGTCTCGCTCGTTGATGCCGCCATGCCCGGCATGCTGCCCGTCATCAATGAGGAATGCGTGGCCCAGGCCGTGCGCACCGGTCTTGGCCTCAAGGCCCAGATCAACAAGCGCTCGATCTTCGACCGCAAGAACTACTTCTATCCGGACCTGCCGCAGGGCTATCAGATCTCGCAGTTCAAGGACCCGATCGTCGGCGAAGGCAAGATCATCATCTCGCTCGGCCCCGATCGTCAGGGCAATTTCGAGGATATCGAGATCGGCATCGAGCGCCTGCATCTGGAACAGGATGCCGGCAAGTCGATGCACGACCAGCATCCGACCATGTCCTATGTGGATCTCAATCGCTCCGGCGTGGCGCTGATGGAAATCGTGTCGAAGCCCGACATGCGCTCCTCCGACGAAGCCAAGGCCTATATGACCAAGCTGCGTTCGATCGTGCGCTACCTCGGCACCTGCGACGGCAACATGGACGAAGGCTCGATGCGCGCCGACGTCAACGTCTCCGTGCGCAAGCCGGGCGGCGAATTCGGCACGCGCTGCGAGATCAAGAACGTCAACTCGATCCGCTTCATCGGCCAGGCTATCGAATACGAAGCCCGTCGCCAGATTGCGATCCTCGAGGATGGCGGCGTCATCGACCAGGAAACCCGTCTCTTCGACCCGAACAAGGGCGAAACGCGCTCCATGCGCTCGAAGGAAGACGCGCATGACTATCGCTACTTCCCCGATCCGGACCTGCTGCCGCTGGAATTCGACGACGCCTATGTCGAGGCGCTGAAGAAGGACCTGCCGGAACTGCCCGACGACAAGAAGGCCCGTTTCGTCGCCGAACTCGGTCTCTCCGTCTACGACGCCTCCGTGCTCGTTTCGGAAAAGGCGATCGCCGATTATTTCGAGGCTGTCGCCGAAGGCCGCGACGGCAAGACGGCCGCCAACTGGGTCATCAACGATCTCTTGGGCGCCTTGAACAAGGCCGGCAAGAGCATTGAAGAGACGCCGGTTTCGCCAGCCCAGCTCGGCGGTATCATTGATCTCATCAAGGCCGAGACCATCTCCGGCAAAATCGCCAAGGACCTCTTCGAGATCGTCTGGAACGAAGGCGGCGACCCTGCTGAAATCGTTGAGGCGCGCGGCATGAAGCAGGTGACCGACACCGGCGCCATCGAAAAGGCCGTCGACGAGATCATCGCCGCCAACCCCGACCAGGTCGCCAAGGTGCTGGCAAAGCCGACACTCGCCGGCTGGTTCGTTGGCCAGGTGATGAAGGCAACCGGTGGCAAGGCTAACCCGCAGGCCGTCCAGGCGCTGGTCAAGGCCAAGCTCGGCCTGCCCGAGGAGTAAGCGCTTGTTCTTTGTCCGCACCGCCACAGATCGCGATGTCGAATCGCTGCGCGGCCTGCTGACGTTGAGTTTTCACGCCACCTACGACCGGTTCTACGGACCGGCTAAGGTCGCCGAGCTGATCGCGGTCTGGCATTCCCCGGCCGAGATCAAGCGGCGCATCCACGTCAAAGGCGGCGAATATCTCGTCGCCGACGACGGCAAGCGGATCGGCGGCATGGCTTTCGCGGCCATGTCGGAAAAGCTGACCAAGACCGCAATGCTGCACCAGCTCTATGTTCATCCCGACCATCAGCGCCAGGGCATCGGTCGCGATCTCTTCGCCGAGATCGAGACATGCTTTCCCGATGCCGAAATTCTCCGCCTAGAGGTCGAGCCTCAGAACGCCGGCGCGATAGCCTTTTATGAGGCACATGATTTCGTCGAGGTCGACCGGACCAAGAATTGCGGCGGTCCCGACAGCGGCATCGAAGCTGTGATCATGGAAAAGCCGCTCAAGTGAGCGGCTTTTCGACTCTCAGACTTTCGTTCAGTTGAACGGCGGTTCCGTGATCTTGCCGTTCTCGTCGATCAGCTGCACCGCCGAGCATTCCACAAGCCCGTCCTTCTGTGCCGTGCTGCAGGCCAGTTCGGCGGCCTTCAAGGCCAGCTCTCGTGTCTGCCAGCCACAGGAATACTGATGCCAGTGAGGACCGCCGTCCGCCATCATGAACACGTCGACGCTCCAGTTGGCCGGATAGCAGGTCGCATTGACCTGACAATCCTCGGCGGTGCCCCCACCATCGATGCATTGCTTGACCGCGCAATCGATCGCTGAGGCCGTGTCCTTGTCGAGGCATTGGCCGGCACTCATCTCCGGCGCCTGAACGAAGGCAATCGCCTTGCGGCCGCCCTCCTGGGCCTGAACGGCCGCGGCCGAGAGAGTTACGCACAGAATTGTCGCCAGCCGTCGCATGCCTGTCATCAAGAAGTCCCCCGGGGTCGTTATGCGAATGAACACTAGCGCGACAGCGGGGGTGGCATGCAAGTCCAATCAGTGCAGATAAGAGAAGCAACCGAGAATGATCTTAAGGCCATTGTCGCGCTCTTTGCCGACGACCCGCTGGGTGGCCACGGCGATACCACCGACCCTGACGCGCTGCCCGCCTACAGGGCCGCCTTTTCCCGCATCGCGGCGTCGCCCAGCGAAACACTCTATGTTGCCGAACTTGACGGCGAGGTGGCCGGCACCTTCCAGACGATGGTCACCACAACGATGACCGCTCTCGGCAGTTCAAACATGATCATCGAGGCGGTCCAGACACGCGCCGACATGCGGGGCAGGGGCATCGGCGCCGCGATGATCGGCTTCGCCGTTGAAAAGGCTCGCGCGGACGGTATGCGCCTCGTCCAGCTGACCTCGAATGCCGCCCGCAAGGATGCCCACCGCTTCTACCAGCGCTTCGGCTTCGCCCCCTCCCATCTCGGCTTCAAGCTCAAGCTGAAATGAGGGGGCTGCGACCCAGAATCACTAGACAAGCGAAAGGCGAGGCGGCATAAGCGGAGGCACGATCGGTGGCCGCCTGCGGCTGCCAGCATAGCCACGGCAAAGCCCAAGGACACGCCATGAAGCAGTTTCTGTTGCAGATCTTCACCTGGTGGAACGGTCAGACCATGGGGACCCGCTTCTTCACCTGGCGCCAGGGCAAGCGAGTAGGCGAAGACGAAGCCGGCAACGTCTATTACGAAGGCCCGATGACAAGCTGGGGCCAACCGAAGCGCTGGGTCATCTACAACGGCTATGCCGATGCCTCGAAGATCTCCGCTGGTTGGCACGGCTGGATGCACTACCGCACCAACACGCCGCCCTCGAAGGAAGACTACAAGCCCCGCGAATGGCAGAAGGCCCACCGTCAGAACCAGACCGGCACGGCGGACGCCTATCGCCCGCAGGGTTCGATCGCGGCTGCCGGCGAACGTCCGCGTGTCACTGGCGATTACGACGCCTGGACCCCCGGCAACTGAGCCGGTTACCCGATTTGGCCATAATCCGGCGTTAGGGCCTCATCCGTGAGGCCCTTGTCATATCTGGCCTGCGGAATTCCCTTGGTAGTGGATCGACGAAAGCGAGCGGGACATGAAGCATAGCGTTTGGAGTTTGGCCGTTCCGGTTCTGGGATTTGCCATGCTCGCCCCGCTTCTGGCGCCCGTGCCCGCCAATGCCACTCGCCTCGAAAACCCGGTGGCCGAATTCGCCGGCATCGACAAGATCACCGGCCGAATCACCACCTTCGACGTCTATGTCAACGAGACTGTGCAGTTCGGTGCGCTCCAGGTTACGCCGAAAGTCTGCTATTCGCGCGACGAGACTGAAGCCCAGAAGATCGACGCCTTCATCGAGGTCGACGAGATCACGCTCGATCGCAAGATCCGCCGCATCTTTTCCGGCTGGATGTTTGCCGACAGCCCCGCACTCAATGCGGTCGAACACCCGATCTATGATGTCTGGCTGACCGGCTGCAAGGTGAAGTCCGACGTGCCGGCCCCGCCGGGCGTCGAGGTCGCGGCAAAGCCCGCACCGGAACCCGCCAAGCCCGATGCCGCCCCGGCCGCCGATCCGAATGCCGCACCCGCGACCGACCCCGGCACCGCCCCCGCCACCGATCCCAACACGGCTCCGCTGAGCGACATCGCCCCGGCCCAGCCCGCGCCGGGGACCGTCCCGCCGCTTGACGCGCCGCAACAGGTTCCCGACGAGACCTATGGCGGCGCCCTTCCGCCACCCGACGGTTACCCGCAGGACGGCGCCCCCCAGAACGCCTACCCACAAGACGGCTACCCACAGGACGGCGATCCCGCCCTGCAAGGCGGCGATCCCTATTCTCAGGGCCAGCCGCAGCCGATCGCACCCCCGCCGACCCCGCCCGGCGGCGTCGGCCTCTACTAAGCGGTCGTCCAGCCTCTCCCAAGGGCAGCACCATCGAATTGAGAAGAATGGTCCCCTCCCTAACCTTCCCCACAAGGGGGAGGGCTGAACCCGGACACGTCCTTCTGTTTGTGGAGCCGAGGGCTTGCCGCGAATCCTTTCCCTCCGATTAAGGGAGATGCTCCCCCTTCGATTGGCTCAGGAAAGCCGAGGTGAGATTTTGTGCCTTCCAGGCTTATCGTTTGACTTCCCCGCCTCGGGAGAACATGAAGAGAACACAGAAGGAGTTCTCCCATCATGTCGCTCGCCGAAAAATTCATCGTCCTTCCCTTCAAGAAGAACCGCGGCAATGTCGTGCCCGGCGAGATGCGCCAGGCCTCCAGCGCCGCCGCCGCCGAAAAGATCGCCACCGCCATGTCCGCTCGCCACCTCGGCGTCGCCGCCTATTCGATCCAGGTCGACGAGGAAAGCGGCGACATGACCAGCCCCAGGCTGATCATCGCCTTTGGCGAGACGGCGGATCTGACGGTGAACTGAAGCGCCTGGCGGAAAGACCCTCCCAAGCCCTCCCCACAAGGGGGAGGGCTTAAACCGGCTTCACGCCGGTACTGTGTGGTGAAGCCCCGAGGGTGGGCTCGTGCCCAACTGAAATGCTGGATTGCTCTTTAGTGGAGCTTAACGACAGACAGTTTTTCCGTTAGGCAAGACGCCAGCCCCAGAAGTTCTCCCCCCTTGAGGGGGAGATGCCCGGCAGGGCAGAGGGGTAACTCCTCGCACCACGCCTCCATTCTCCCCTTGACGCATCCCCCACACAGGCTTGCAATGCCCCCTGATCGGCATCTCTGGGAGGAGAAACCATGCCCACGCCAAAAAACACCATCTGCCTCTGGTACGACCGCGACGCCGAGGACGCCGCGCGCTTCTACGCAACCGTCTTCCCCGATAGCGAAGTGAAATCCGTCCATCGTGCGCCCTCCGATTACCCCTCCGGCAAGGCCGGCGATGTTCTGACCGTCGATTTCACTGTCGCTGGCATCCCCTGCCTGGGACTGAACGGCGGCCCCGCCTTCAAACACTCGGAAGCCTTCTCCTTCCAGATCGCGACCGACGACCAGGAGGAAACCGACCGCTACTGGAACGCCATTATCGGCAATGGCGGACAGACAAGCGCCTGCGGCTGGTGCAAGGACAGATGGGGCATCAACTGGCAGATCACCCCGCGTGTCTTGACGGAGGCGCTCGCGGCCGGTGGCGCGGAGGCAAAGCGGGCGTTCGAGGCGATGATGCAGATGGGGAAGATTGATGTCGCGAAGATCGAGGCGGCGCGGCGGGGGTGAGCAACGAGCTCCCTCATCTGCGGCCCCCGGTCGATCGATTGAATCGCTCTACCCGAATATTTTTTTGAACCTTCCTCGAATTTCCTTGTGCCTTAAGGCGCCGTTGCGCGTTGTAGGCCGGTGCGACGCTGCGATCGCGGAGACTGGACGCAAGTCGGCGCTCGCACGATCTGATCTCGGGATCCGGTGGCTGGAGTAATTGATGGCGCTTCAAACGATTTTCTCGCCTTCCGAGAACTGTTGGCGGACCGAAAGAGCCGATGACTTCTCGATCCTCATCGATGCCAATGACTATTTCACCTCGATCCGCGCCGCGATGATGGCGGCCAAGCGCACGATCTTCTTTGTCGGCTGGGATTTCGATGCCTCCATCACGCTCGGTCACCCCAGGGTGGATGACGGCGCCCCGCGCCGCGTCGGCGACTTCCTCCTTTGGCTGGCGCGCCGCACCCCGGGCCTGGAAATCCGCATCCTGCTCTGGAGCCCGGCGCCGCTTGCCAGCTGGGCCAGGCCCTCGAACCTTCCCTATCTCTTGCGCTGGAAATGGAACCGCCAGATCTCCGTCCGTCTGGACGACAAACATCCGCTGGGCAGTTCGCATCACCAGAAGATGCTGGTGATCGACGACACGGTCGCCTATTGCGGCGGCATCGACGTGACGCTGGATCGCTGGGACACGCGGGAGCATCTGGACGAAAACCCCGACCGCCGCCGCCCCAATGGCAAGCCCTATGGACCCTGGCACGACATATCGAGCCGCTTCACCGGTCCCGCCGCCCGCGCGCTTGCCGAACTCTGTCGCCACCGCTGGACCCGCGCCGGCGGCAAGGCCGTGCCGCTCGTGACGCACGTGCCCCCCGCACCGGAACGCGCCCCCAACTTCTCCTTCGGCCCGGTCGACCTCGCGATCGCCCGCACGAGCCCTGCCTATCGTGAGGAGAGCGCCGTCACCGAAATCGAAAAGCTCTATCTCGATATGATCCATTCCGCCCGACGTTTGGTCTATGCCGAGAGCCAGTATTTTGCCTCCCGCGCCATCGCCCAGGCGATCGCCCGTCGACTGGCCGAGCCGGATGGACCGGAATTCGTCCTGATCAATCCGACGACCTCGGACAACTGGCTGGGCCAGATCGCCATGGACACGGCCCGCGCCCGCCTCGCCGAATCCCTGCGCCGCCACGACACCTACGGCCGTTTCCGGATCTACCATCCGGTCACCGCCAAGGGGCAGCCGATCTACGTGCATGCCAAGCTGATGATCGCGGATGACCAGTATCTTCGCGTCGGCTCGTCCAACATCAACAACCGCTCCATGCGCTTCGACCAGGAATGCGACGTCGCGCTGGAAGCGGGCGGCTCGGCGGAACTTTCACGCAAGATCGAGCGCTTCCGCAACGACCTCCTGGCCGAACATCTGAGCGCCACGCCGGACACGGTCGATCAGGCGATCCGAGAAAGCGGCTCGCTGATCGCAGCCATCGAGCGAATGCGCGCGCAAAACGCAAAGGCGGGCAGCGCCACGCTCGGGCCCTACGAGACGCCCGAAATCTCCGACCTGGAAAAATGGCTCGCCGACCATGAAATCCTGGACCCCGAGGGGTCTGACGCGGTGTTCGAGCCGATCGAGAAGCGCGGGCTGTTTCGGGGGAGGCTGAAGCGGCCGTTGCGGCGGAAGGCATAACTATACAACAGGCGCTCGTGCTTCGACGAAGAATCATACGACGGCGGCTCAATTCGTGAACCAAAGACGGACGCTATCGCCGTCAGCAGCTGCGACTTTTACGAGATCGACGCCATTATCGTAGGCTGGGATGCTCCCTGCTTTGATCAGATTGTAAAGCAGTTCGTTCGATACAGTTCCATCAGGGAGGATGCCGCTCGGAAGGCTGAATCCAAGCAGCGGCCACACGCATGAGATTATTGACTCTTCGTGGCTGTCGAAAGCAGTTCGCGGCAAATGCGTAAGGTCGAGATCGGCGGAAATTATTCCGCACGCTGCTACCATTTCCCCGTCTCTTGGCCTATAAACAAAGCCTCCACTCATTCCGTGTTCGGCAGGGATGGACGTTGAGAAACACGGGAACCGATACTGGTTGTACCCTTCCTCATGAACGGCAGTCACAACACCTATTCTTATAGGAACCGAACGTTCAACGCGAAGCATCTGCCCGAATCCATCTGGCTCGAGAGGTGGCGATGTCTCAGAGACATCCATTGCGCCGCATGAGACGAGGTGAACGACATCGCCAACTGAAGGTACGCTGAAATCTAAAGGGACTGCATAGGGGACGGGGCAGTCTTCATTTTTCTGTGGGACGATTAGACACAGCGCGATATCCAAGTTCTCAGAGTAGGTTACGTAAGCAACATCCGTGAGTTGCGTCCTGCCGTGATCTGCTTGCAAGACCTTTAGGTGGCGTGGATCAATCGATACTTTTGGCTGGACAAAGAAACCGGGCACGGCAGACGGAGCGTGTCTGGATGGCCTTTGGAAGTGCTGAAGCCCATCGATGACGTGTCGCGCAGTGGCGACTACGTAGAAGTCTGTACTGCCCGCAATTATGAAGCCGGTTCCCATGAGTTTTGGGTTCTTGTTTAGGTCGAAGCCTAAGAAGGAAACAAGTACCGGGCGGAATTGGCGAACGAGATGTTGATTCTCAGAGGAAACATCCAGCCATTTTCGTCCCAATGGATCGTTTGGTATCATGGCTTAACAGTCCCGTGATTGTCATTCGGCGAAGCAGAGTAAGCTTGTATTGCTTAAGAAGCGACCATGCAGAACTGCTGCGCCCCCCCCTCAAAACCTAAGCGTCTCACTCTCCATCGCCCTGTCCAGCAACACCCCATACTCTGCCTTCGGAATATCCACCGCCCCAAACGTCTTCAGATGCTCGGTGGTGAACTGCGTGTCCAGGAGCGTAAAGCCGCGCTCCCTCAATCGCTCCACGAGATAGACGAGACAGATCTTCGACGCATTCGTGCGCCGGGAAAACATGCTCTCGCCGAAAAACGCCGAGCCGAGCGACACCCCGTAGAGGCCACCCACCAGTTCCTCGCCCTCCCAGGCTTCGACGCTGTGGGCGTGGCCGAGGCGGTGCAGCGCGCCGTAGAGATCTTTGATCTGCTGATTGATCCAGGTGCTCGGCCGGTCGTCGGCCGCTTCCGCGCATTTTTCCACCACCCGGTCGAAGGCGGTGTCGAAGCGGATGTCGAAGGGGGCTTTGCGGATGGCTTTTTGCAGGCTTCTCGAGACGTGGAAACCGTCAAGCGGGATGATCCCGCGAAGTTCGGGTTCGACCCAGAAGAGTTCGGGGTCGTCGGCCGATTCCGACATCGGGAACATCCCGATGGAATAGGCGCGCAGCAGGAGTTCCGGCGTGATGCTTTGGTCCCTGCTGCGTCGCCCAGCCATGGTCTTTACGTGGCCGAGGTTTCGGCCAGGTATTTTTCCAGCCAGTGGATGTCGTAGTCGCCGTTGGCGATGTCCTGGTTGGACACGAGATCCTGGAAGAGCGGCAGCGTCGTCTTGATGCCGTCGACGACGAATTCGTCGAGAACGCGGCGCAGACGCATCATGCATTCGACGCGGGTGCGTCCATGCACGATCAGCTTGCCGATCAGGCTGTCATAGTAAGGCGGGATCTTGTAGCCGGCATAGACGCCCGAGTCGACGCGAACGCCGAGACCACCCGGTGCATGGAAATGCGTGATCGTGCCGGGCGACGGCACGAAGGTGCGCGGGTCCTCGGCATTGATGCGGCATTCGATGGCATGGCCGGAAAAGACGATCTGGTCTTGGGTGACCGAGAGGCCGGCACCCGAGGCGACGCGGATCTGCTCGTGCACGAGGTCGATGCCGGTAATGGCTTCGGTGATCGGATGCTCCACCTGCAGGCGGGTGTTCATTTCGATGAAATAGAACTCGCCGTTTTCGTAGAGGAATTCGATCGTGCCGGCGCCGCGGTACTTCATCTTCTTCATCGCTTCGGCGCAGATCGAACCGATCTTCATCCGCTGCTCGACGTTGAGGGCAGGGGAATTCGCCTCTTCCCAGACCTTCTGGTGGCGGCGCTGAAGCGAGCAGTCGCGTTCGCCGAGATGGATGGCATTGCCCGCACCGTCACCGACCACCTGCACCTCGATATGGCGCGGCTTGCCGAGATATTTTTCCATATAGACCGCGTCGTTACCGAATGCGGCGAGCGCCTCGGAGCGCGCCGTGGAAACGGCTTCTTCCAGCTCGGCCTCGGTCTTGGCCACTTTCATGCCGCGACCACCGCCGCCGGCGGTCGCCTTGATGAGAACGGGGAAACCGATCTCGCGGGCGATCTTCAGCGCGTTTTCCGGCAAAACTTCGCCGTCCGAACCCGGAACGACCGGGATGCCGAGTTCGACGGCGGTCTTCTTCGCCGTGATCTTGTCGCCCATCAGGCGGATATGCTCCGCCGTCGGCCCGATGAAGGTGATGCCATGGGCGTCGAGGATATCGGCGAACTTGGCGTTCTCCGACAGGAAGCCGTAGCCCGGATGCACGGCGTCGGCGCCGGTGATCTCGCAGGCAGCCACGATCTGGTGGATGTTGAGATAGCTGTCGCGCGACGGCGGCGGGCCAATGCACACGCTTTCGTCGGCGAGCCGCACATGCATGGCATCAGCGTCAGCCGTCGAATGAACGGCGACGGTCGCAATGCCGAGTTCCTTGCAGGCGCGCAGCACGCGCAGCGCGATTTCGCCGCGGTTGGCAATGAGGATCTTCGAGATATTGCTCATCGGCTTACTCGATGATGACCAGAGGCTCGCCGTATTCGACCGGGCTTGCATCATCGATAACGATCTCGACGACCTTGCCGGACTTGGGCGAGGGGATCTGGTTCATCGTCTTCATGGCTTCGATGATCAGCAGCGTCTGGCCTTCCTTGACCGTCGCGCCGACCTCGACGAACGGCCGGGCGCCGGGAGCCGGCGACAGATAGACGGTGCCGACCATCGGCGCGGTCACGGCCTTCGAGAGGTCGCGACCAGCAGGCGCGGCCGGTGCTGCGACGGCAGTAGGGGCTGCGGCAGGTGCCGGGGCGGCCGGTGCCTGGTAGGCATAGCCCTGCATCTGCTGCGGCATCATGACAGGCGTGCCGTTGCGCGAAACGCGGATGCGCAGGTCATCCTGCTCCACTTCGATCTCGGTCAGATCCGTGTCGTTGAGGATGTTTGCGAGATCGCGGATCAGCGCCTGATCGATACCCGTTTTCTTGTCAGCCATGGATGGATGTCCTGTATTCTTGTTATTGCGTGATGGTTTTCAGCGCCTGGAGCGCCAGGATGTAGCTATGAGGACCAAAACCGCAGATCACGCCCTTCGCCGCGGGCGCTATCACCGATTTGTGGCGGAATTCTTCTCGTGCATGCACGTTCGAGATATGCACCTCGATCACCGGAATCGGCGATACGGCCTTGATCGCATCATGAAGCGCGATGGAGGTATGGGTATAGGCTCCGGCATTGATCGCCACGCCAACCGCCTTTTCGCCGGCCTCGTGCAGCCAGCTCACGAGGTCACCCTCGTGGTTGGACTGGCGGAAGTCGATGGTCAGGCCGAGTTCGGCACCGGCGGCCTTGCAGTCCGCCTCGATATCGGCGAGCGTCTTGCCGCCATAAATCCCCGGTTCCCGCTTGCCCAGCATGTTGAGATTGGGGCCGTTCAGCACGAAAATGGTTTTGCTCATCTACGCTTCCGTCGACTTTCAACCGCCTCCTATAGACCGAGAGCCCCTGCAGGGAAAGCCCTTAGGCCGGATCGCGGCGCCCCATCCCCGGAAATCGGGGATAAGGTTACGTCGAAGGGCGGCCGAAAGGTCCGATCTCAGCAACTCGCCTTGCCGCAGGAACGGACATTGCCGACCTTCTCTTCGATCGCGTCGGAGCCGACGGCGCCTGGCACCATCTCGTTGCCAATGACGTAGGATGGCGTGCCGGTGATGCCGAGGCTGGTGGCGAGTGCATAGGTTTCCTGTACGGACGCCTCGTTCGGGCTCTCTGCCATCTTCGCGCGGATCGCGTCTTCCTTGACGCCGAGACCGCCGGCAATCGCGATCGCGCTCGTCTCGTCGGCGCGTTCCCCTGAGGTCATCATGGCGCGGAAGAAGTCGCCGTATTTCTCGGGCGCGAGCTTGCGCACCGCGTCCGAAACCTTGTGGGCGGCCAGCGAATCCGGTCCGAGGATCGGGAATTCCTTCAGCACGTAGCGGATGTTCTTGTCCTTCTCGAGCACCGCTTCCATGTCGGGATGGGCGCGACGGCAATAGCCGCAATTGTAGTCGAAGAACTCTACGACGGTGACGTCACCCTTGGGATTGCCGATCGCGAGATCATGGCCGGACTGGAAGATCGTGTCCTTATTGGTCGAGACGGCGGCCGCCGATTGCTCGATGCGCGCCGCCTCCTGCTTCTTCTGCAGCGCGTCCTGCACCTCGAGCATGATCTCCGGATTTTCGAGCAGATATTCCTTGATGAACGCGCCCATTTCCTTCTTCTGCGCGTCGTCGAGCGCGCCCGCCGGCAGCGGCATCAGGGCCGGCAGCAGAGCAACGGCTGTCGCGGCGATCGTCTTGAAGTTCAGGCCCATGGCGTCTCTCGTCCTCGTTTCTGCAAATTCGCTGATGCCGGCAGGTCGGCATGGCTCGAATGCCTAACCTAACGGCCAGCGCTGGCAAGGGAAATCGCATTTTTTGCCCGCACTTGTCCCAAGCCTCCATTGTGATGCCACGCGCTTTGCGGCAAATGTCTGGCAGTCCGCATTCAGGAGCCGAATTCTTGATCTCGATTTCAAGACGCAGTGCCGTCGAACCCTTTCACGCCATGGATATCCTGGCAGAGGCCACCCGCCGCAGGGCAGAGGGGCGGCCGGTCATTTCCATGGCCGTCGGCCAACCCGGTCATCCCGCGCCTCAGGCGGCTTTGGCTGCGGCGCGTGTCGCGCTGGAAGGCGGCCGCATCGGCTATACGGATGCACTCGGCATGACGGGGCTGAGACAGGAGTTGGCGGAGGAGTACCGCCGTCGCCACGGCGTTGCAATCGACTGGAACCGCATCGTCGTCACGACAGGCTCCTCCGCCGGCTTCAACCTCGCGTTCCTCTCGCTCTTTGACGCGGGCGATGCGGTCGCGATCGCGCGCCCCGGCTACCCCGCCTACCGCGCCATCCTCTCCGCCCTCGGTCTGAGGGTGATCGAGGTCGCCGTCGGTGCCGAGACCGGCTACACGTTGACACCCGACAGTCTCGAGCGGGCGCAAGAGGAGGCCGGTGTGCGCCTGAAGGGCGTGCTGCTCGCCAGCCCCGCCAATCCGACCGGCACCGTCACGACGCGCGCCCAACTCGCCGATGTCTACGCATACTGCAAGGGGCAGGGGATCACGCTGATCTCCGACGAGATCTATCACGGCCTGACCTATGGCGCGGAGGAGGCGACGGCGCTGGAGATCGGCGACGAGGCCGTCATCATCAATTCCTTCTCGAAATACTATTGCATGACCGGCTGGCGCATTGGCTGGATGGTCCTGCCCGAAGAACTGGTCCGTCCGGTCGAATGCCTTACCCAGAGCCTCTACATCTCCGCGCCGGAGCTCTCGCAGATCGCAGCACGTGCGGCTCTCTCTGCCACCGCCGAACTGGACAGCTACAAAGCCGCCTGCCGCGCCAATCGCGATTTCCTGGCGACGCGCCTGCCGGAACTCGGCCTGCCGCTGCTCTCGCCGATGGATGGCGCCTTCTACGCCTATGTCGATGCTGGCAGCCTTACCAATGACAGCATGGCCTTTGCCAGGCGCATCCTTGCTGAGACCGACGTCGCCGTCACCCCCGGCCGCGATTTCGATCCGCTCGACGGCCATCTGGCGCTGCGCCTCTCTTATGCGGGCACGATGCAGGAGATGATCGAGGCGACGGAGCGGCTGGCAAAGTGGCTTTCATAGGTATTTCGGCAATTCGCAAAGTGGATTCTGCGCCAGCGGCTTGGCGGCGTTTTCTGACTCATTCTCACAAGGCCTTGAATCAGCCTGTGAACACGCGACGGGCTGAAAGGCAGGCACCGCTATGACCACGCAGTCTTCTACCCAACCGGGCGCTGCACCCGAAATCCTCACCGCCCGCACCCGGATGCGCGGCCATCGTATCTCGGATTTCGACGCTATGGTGGCGATGTGGCGCGATGAGATCGTCACCCGTTTCATCCTCGGCCGGCCTTCGAGCGCGACCGAAACCTGGAGCCGCCTCCTGCGCTATATCGGCCATTGGCAGGCGCTCGGTTTCGGCTACTGGGCCATCGAGGATCGCGACACAGGCCGCTTCATCGGCGAGGTCGGTTTTGCCGATTACAAGCGCGAGATCGAGCCGACGCTTGGAGACGCTCCCGAAGCAGGCTGGGTACTGGCGCCGGAGGTGCATGGCAAGGGCATCGCGACGGAAGTGATGACGGCGGCCCTCGACTGGGCCGACCGCAACTTCACCGACCCGAAGACCGTCTGCATCTTCGATCCCGACCATCAGGGCTCGATGCGGGTCGCGGCGAAACTGGGTTATCAGCCGGCTCATCTCGCCACCTTCATGGACAAGCCGACCCAGGTGATGACGCGGCTGCGGCAACCCGCCTGATCCGCGAGGCGGATATCCGGCAGACATGCGAAGCGATCCCCCCGGAGCAGTTTGCCTGCCGTCGACGGTCGAAACGATGCAAAAAGGCCCCGCGAGCGGGGCCTTTGACATTTAGGATCTGCAGGCGGTTCTCAGAAGAAGCCGCGCTTCTGCCACCATCCGCCCTTCTTGGGCTTGGAGGCGTCAGGCGTCTCTTCGGTCGCCTTGGCCGAGGTGACCACTGGCTCGGAGACCGTGACGTTGGATTCGCGATTGGCGCGGATCGGCTTTTCGTCAACAAGAACAGGCGCTTCCGCCACAGCAGGCGTTTCAGCGACCGGCTCTGCCGCAGCAACCGGTTCGGCCACGACAACAGGCTCAGCAGCAGGCGTTGGCGCAACCGCCTCGGTCACCACGGGTTCGACAGGCTCGGCGACGGCCTTGGCCTTGCGGGTCCGCCGCGGCTTCGGCGTCTCGGCAACGACGGCAGCCTCTTCCTCGACGGCAGCCATGACCGGCGTCACTTCGACGACACGCTCGTCGGCAGCCTCTGCGGCCGTCTCGTCGTCGCTGTCAGCGTCGTTCTCGTCGCCTTCCTCGCCATTGCCCTCGATCGAGCCTTCCTCGCCCGGACGGTTGCGGCGGCCGCCACGCTTGCCGCGACGGCGGCGCTTGCGCTTCTGGCCGTCTTCGCCAAGGGTGTCGCCATCGGCATCCACGCGTGCATCGCCATTGGTCTCGATGGCATCGTCTTCGCCCTCGTCGCCATCCTCGTCATCGGCATCGCTGCCATTCTCCCCGGCAGCCTGGCCTTCGATGCTACCATTGCCGTTCTGGCCATTCTTGCCGCGACGGCGACGGCGACGCTTGCGCTTGCGGTTGCCCTGTTCGTCGCTGGAAGCGGCCGCAGGAGCGGATGGTGCACGGGCGGCGGGCTCGGCGGAGACGATGACGTCATCCTCCTCGTCCTCGTCCTCAGGCTCCGGCACATAATCGTCTTCTTCTTCGATCTCCGGCAGAAGCGACAGCAGGCTTTCGATCTTAACCGGGTTTTCGACTGCTTCGCCACGCTCGATCGTGAAGTGCTGCGAGCCGCCATGCTGGGCCGGCATTCCGCCATCGATCACGATCGACACGCCGAAGCGCCCCTCGTAATCGACAATCGTGTCGCGCTTCTGGTTGAGCAGGTAAAGTGCAGTCTCGGGTGTCGTGTGCACGGTGATGTCGTGCGTGGTGCTCTTCAGCAGGAATTCCTCGATGCCGCGCAGAACATGCAGGGCAACGGAAGACTGCGAGCGGATGAGGCCCGTGCCTGCGCAGTGCGGGCAGACCTGAGTCGTTGATTCCAGCACCGAGGCACGAATGCGCTGGCGCGACATTTCGAGCAGGCCGAAATGCGAGATTCGGCCGACCTGGATGCGCGCGCGGTCGTTCTTCAGGCAATCCTTCAGCTTCTTCTCGACAGCGCGGTTGTTGCGCTTTTCTTCCATGTCGATGAAGTCGATGACAATGAGGCCGGCAAGGTCGCGCAGGCGCAGTTGGCGCGCCACTTCTTCGGCAGCTTCCAGGTTCGTCTGGAGGGCCGTGTCCTCGATCGAATATTCGCGGGTCGAACGGCCGGAGTTGACGTCGATCGACACCAGAGCTTCCGTCTGGTTAATGATGATGTAACCACCGGACTTCAGCGTCACCTGCGGTTGCAGCATCTTGTCGAGCTGGGCTTCGATACCCGAGCGCGCGAAGATCGGATGCAGGTCGCGATAGGGCTGAACCACCTTGGCATGGCTCGGCATCAGCATCTTCATGAAGTCTTTGGCTTCGCGATAGCCTTCTTCACCCGAGACGATGATCTCGGAAATGTCCTTGTTGTAGAGGTCGCGGATCGAGCGCTTGATCAGCGAGCCTTCTTCGTAAACCAGGCACGGCGCAGTCGAAGCGAGCGTCAGCGTGCGCACGTTTTCCCACAGACGCATCAGATATTCGAAGTCGCGCTTGATCTCGACCTTGGTGCGGTTGGCACCGGCCGTGCGCAGGATCACGCCCATGCCCTGCGGCACTTCGAGACCACGAGCGATTTCCTTCAACCGCTTGCGGTCGGTCGGCTGGGTGATCTTGCGGGAAATGCCGCCGCCACGCGCCGTGTTCGGCATCAGAACCGAGTAGCGGCCGGCGAGCGACAGATAGGTGGTGAGAGCGGCACCCTTGTTGCCGCGTTCTTCCTTGGCGACCTGCACGAGCAGGATCTGCCGGCGCTTGATCACTTCCTGGATGCGGTACTGCTTGCGCGGCTTGCGCACGACACGGTCCGGAACCTCTTCCATGGCGTCTTCGGCGCCGACGGATTCGATCTCTTCCTTTTCCTCGACATGGTCGTCGTCGTCATCGTCGTCGTCATTGCGACCACGGCGACCGCCGGCGTCTTCGGAAATTTCGTCCATGTCGACCATGGCGGCGATCGTGCCGCCGGATGCGTCGTCGTCGGAAGCGTCTTCCGAAGTTGTTTCTTCGCCAGCGGCGGCCTTCTTGGCGCGCGGCTTGCGAACCCGCTTCGGCTTTGCCTTCGGCGCAACTTCGTCTTCGGCAACGGACGTCGCTTCGGCTTCAACTGCCTCGGCTTCGGCTGCGGCCGGCTCGGCAGCCGCCTCGTTTTCTTCGGACGTTGCCGCAGCCTGGGCTACGATGCCGATATCCGGCTGGTCTTGATGGGCGGGATCGTTGAAGACTTCATCGCCTTCGACGTCGTTTTCCTTGCGGTGCTCTTCCGCTTCGGCGCGCAGCAGCGCCTGACGGTCGGCGAGCGGGATCTGGTAGTAATCGGGGTGGATTTCGGCGAAGGCCAGGAAGCCGTGGCGGTTGCCGCCGTAATCGACGAAGGCGGCCTGCAGCGAGGGCTCGACCCTCGTTACCTTCGCGAGATAGATATTACCGCGAATTTGCTTCTTGTGTTGGGACTCGAAGTCGAATTCTTCAATACGGTTACCGCGAACAACGACTACGCGCGTCTCTTCCTCGTGAGACGCGTCGATCAGCATTTTGTCTGCCATTTAAGCTGTGCTCCTCGGCGCCCTCGGTCGGTGGTCCACCCGCGCGCTGTACAAAGAAGCGGCTGGAACCTAGCGGACTGTGCGCCGGATATAGATGTGGACGCACGGAGGACCAGATTTGCAACATCCGCACGGTCCTCGGGAAATCTTCAGATCCCGGTCCGTTCGTGGTCATGTCAACCTGTTGCAAAGACATCAAAAACCGTACGTCAACGACAATGATATGGATCCCTCGGGACCCGATGAATGCTCGGTCAAGAGCGTTGGTGGAGAGCCACCGTTGATGGGCCGGCCAAGCCGGCATGTTGAACCAGTTTCAGGTAAAAAGTGCCGAGACGGCAGATGAACGTTCCGGCTGAACAGGCGCCAAATCCAGTGTTTGAGGTTGGCAGCCGTGGCGGAAACTCTATCCCGTTTGCACTTTTATCCCTCGTTTGCCTTGTATGTTTTCTCCGTCACAATAGCAAGAGCAAACGGATTTATGCCATATTGGCAGTCGATTAGAGCAGTTGCTTCAATCGCGGTGATTCAGTCGGAAACGAGGTCACAAGACGTGATTTTCCGTCACGATTTGGTCATGGAGACGGCGCGGGCGGCATGCAAGCGGATGAAACGGCGCAAGGGGCGTGAATGTGACATCGATCACAAACGATTGTTCCGCGCGATGGGGACGGGTTTTGAACAGCGAATTTTTGTACGCCGACGGCAAACGAGCCGCCCCGATGGCCCGAATCGTCCTGGCGATCCTCTGCCTCGTGTCGCTGGTCCTGGCAGGGCAGGGGTCCGCCTTCGCATCTGCAACGGAAGCGCCCGGCGAAAAGCTGCTCGCCTATTCCGCACGCATTGCCGGTGACGATGCCCGTACCCGTATCGTCATCGATTTCGACCAGAAGCCGGAATTCGAGATCCGCTATATCGCAAGCCCCGACCGCATTGTCGTTGACCTGCCAGCGACTGCCTTCGGCTTTGCCGCAGAGACACTTGCCCCGACGGGCCTGTTCAGCGACATCCGCTACGGCTCCATGGATGACGCCTCCGCCCGCCTTGTTCTGACCGCTGCTCGGCCGGCTCGTCTGGTCACGGCGGAAGCGGTGGAGAATGAAGACGGCAAGGGATATCGTCTGGTCCTCGACGCGGAGCTGGTGCCACAGCAGGATTTCGCCTCCCTCGTCGCCGCCCAGGCCTGGACGCCCGCCGAAGCCCCGCCACCAGCGATCGACCCCGCCCAACTCCGCGTCGCTTCGGAGGCCTCCGAATTCGTCATCGCCATTGACGCCGGCCACGGTGGCATCGACACCGGCGCGACCGGTGCCACGAGCAAGACTGCGGAGAAGGACATAACGCTGGCCTTCGCGAAGGTGCTGCACGACAAGCTCGGCAGCGAGCCCGGTATCCGCACAGTTCTCACCCGCGATACCGATCGCTTCCTCTCCCTGTCTGAGCGCGTTGTCGTGGCTCGTCAGAAGGGCGCGCAGCTCCTGATTTCGCTGCATGCCGACACTCTACGCCAGAGCGACATCCGCGGTGCGACCGTCTACACAATCTCCGACAAGGCCTCTGACCATATGGCGGCCCAGCTTGCTGAGCGGGAAAACTTCTCTGACACGCTGGGTGGCGTCGAAATGCCGGCCGAGAGTGCCGAGGTCAACGACATCCTGCTCGATCTGACCCGCCGCGAGACCCAGGCCTTCTCGATCTCGCTCGCCCAGGCCGTTGTTGGCTCCTTCGAAGGGCAGATCTCGCTGATCAACAATCCCCACCGCCATGCCGGCTTTCGCGTGCTGCAAGCGCCCGACATGCCCTCCATCCTGCTGGAACTCGGTTTCCTGTCGAACAAGGACGACGAACAACTCTTGCTCGATCCTGCCTGGCGCGAGAAGGTCGCAGATCTGCTGGTCGAGGCCATCAGGCGTTACCGGGCGCCGCTCGTCGCCAATGGCGGATAGGTCACACTGGCGTGTAAGCTGTTGAGCCCGGAGGGGGATCCGTGACCCGGCCCTATTTTCCTCACATTGTGCCAGTTACTCGAAGGCTCGTGTCTCACGGTCCACGCGCCTCGAATCGCTTTGACCGTGCGAGTGCCTCGCATGTCTTGCCAAGCATTGCATGACGTGCAAAACGCCACGGGGTGTGCGAAGCTTTTCGCGGCGCGCTAACCCTGAAGCCATAGCCGGTAGCGGAACATGATCAGACTGATTGGATATCTCTTCGGATTGGCGTCCGTGCTGGCGCTCGGCCTCGCTGTTGTCGTGGCCGTCTATCTGAACGGGATGACCAAGGATCTACCGAACTACGAGGTCCTGGCGAGCTACGCCCCGCCCGTCACCACCCGCATCCATGCCGGCAACGGCGCGCTGATGGCCGAATATGCTCGCGAGCGCCGCCTTTTCCTGCCGATCCAGGCCATTCCGGATCGCGTCAAGGCGGCTTTTCTTTCGGCCGAAGACAAGAATTTCTACAACCACCCCGGCGTCGACATCTATGGTCTCGGCCGCGCCATTCTGGTCAACCTGCAGAACTTCGGCTCCGGCCGCCGCCCCGTAGGCGCCTCGACCATCACCCAGCAGGTCGCGAAGAACTTCCTGCTCAGCGCTGACCAGACCATGGACCGCAAGATCAAGGAAGCGATCCTCTCCTTCCGCATCGAGCAGACCTATTCCAAGGACAAGATCCTCGAACTCTATCTGAACGAGATCTTCTTCGGCATGAATGCCTACGGCATCGCCGGCGCAGCGCTCACCTATTTCGACAAGTCGGTCACGGAACTGACCGTCGCCGAAACCGCCTATCTCGCAGCCCTTCCCAAAGGCCCGAACAACTACCATCCCTTCCGTCGTGAAGCCGCCGCCCTCGAACGTCGCAACTGGGTCATCGACCGCATGGTCGAGAACGGCTTTGTCACCAAGGAAGAGGGGGAGAGCGCGAAGCAACAGCCACTCGGCGTCAAGATCCGCCGCACCGGCTCCTATCTCTTCGCCTCGGACTATTTCTCCGAGGAGGTCCGTCGCCAGATCATCGAGAAATACGGCGACAAGGCCCTTTATGAAGGCGGCCTGTCTGTCCGCACTTCGCTTGATCCCGACATGCAGATCGCAGCCCGCAAGGCGCTGCAGTCGACGCTCTTGACCTATGACCAGCGTCGCGGTTTCCGGGGGCCGATAAAGCAGATCCCGCTCACGCCCGACTGGGGCGTGCCGCTCGCCGAGATCCCGACCCTGGCCGACGTTCCCGAGTGGAAGCTCGCAGTTGTTCTCGACGTGTCATCCGATGGCGTCGACATCGGTCTGCAGCCCTCCAAGGAAGGTGGCGGCAAGGTCGCGGCGGAGCGTACCCGTGGCCGCATCGAGCCTGACAATATGGAATGGGCCTACCGCTCTGCCACCGGCGATCGCAAGTCGGCGAAGTCGCCGCAGGGCGTTCTGTCGCCGGGTGATGTCGTTTATGTCGAGGCGCTCGAGCCGAACGGCAATTCCTATCGCCTGCGCCAGCTCCCGAAGGTCCAGGGTGGTCTCGTCGCCATGGATCCGCATACGGGCCGCGTGCTCGCCATCACCGGTGGCTTCTCCTACTCGCAGTCTGAGTTCAACCGCGCCACCCAGGCCATGCGCCAGCCGGGGTCCTCGTTCAAGCCCTTCGTCTACGCGGCCGCTCTCGACACCGGCTACACTCCGGCTTCGGTCATTCTCGATGCGCCGATCGAATTCGTCTCCGGCGGCCAGGTCTGGCGCCCGCAAAACTATGGCGGTGGTTCGGCCGGTCCGCAGACCTTGCGCATGGGCATCGAGAAGTCGCGAAACCTGATGACGGTTCGCCTGGCCAACGACATGGGCATGAACCTGGTTGCCGAATATGCCGAGCGCTTCGGCGTCTATGACAAGATGAACCCGGTGCTCGCCATGTCGCTCGGCTCTGGTGAAACCACGGTGCTGCGCATGGTTTCGGCCTATGCAGTCTTCGCCAATGGCGGCAAGCAGATCAAGCCGACGCTGATCGACCGCATCCAGGATCGCCACGGCAAGACCATCTTCCGCCACGAGGACCGCATCTGCGAAGGCTGCAATGCCGAAGAGTTCAATGGGCAGGAAGAACCCACCGTCGTCGACAACCGCGAGCAGGTCCTCGATCCGATGACCGCCTACCAGATCACCTCGATGATGGAAGGTGTCGTCACCCGCGGCACGGCCGCAGGCAAGATCAAGCTCGACCGTCCGGTGGCCGGCAAGACAGGCACGTCGAACGACGAGAAGGACGCCTGGTTCGTCGGTTATACACCCGATCTCGTCGCCGGCGTCTATATCGGCTTCGACAATCCCGCGCCCCTCGGCCGCGGCTCGACGGGCGGCGCCTTGGCGGCTCCGATCTTCAACGATTTCATGAAGGTCGCCACGGCCAATACGCCGCCGGGCAAGTTCTTCGTGCCGGCCGGCATGAGCTTCATCCCGGTCAACCGCACCACTGGCATGTTTGCGCTCGAAGGCGAGCCGGACACGATCATCGAAGCCTTCAAGCCCGGCACGGGCCCAGCGGATTCGCTCTCGGTCATCGGCATGGATGGTTATGCGCCGCCGGAGGAAATCCTCAAGGCCTCGCCCCAGGCGAACCAGGCCGTCACATCGGGCGCCGGCGGCCTGTTCTGACCTGACCCCTTCCATGTCCCTCCGCGCCGACCCTTTACATCAGGGGCCGGCGCAACTATTCGAGGGGCCAGTTTTTGCCCTGTCTCTCATCGAGGCGCAGTACATCGAGGTTGAGAACCAGACTTATGCGGAATGAAATCGAGAACGTAGTCGACGAAATCAAGCAGGCCATAACCCTGCTGAGGAGGCATCTTTGACTGGGACCAGGCGATAAGACGACTGGACTGGTTGAACAACAAGGCCGAAGACCCGAACCTCTGGAACGATGCCCAGGAAGCCCAAAAGCTGATGCGCGAGCGCCAGCAGCTGGACGACAGCATTGCCGGCGTCAAACGTCTCGAACAGGCGATGAAGGACAACATCGAACTGATCGAGATGGGCGAGGAAGAGGGCGACGAATCGGTCGTCAAGGATGCCGAAGATCAGCTGAAGGCCCTGAAGACGGAGGCGGCCCGCCGCCAGGTCGAGGCCATGCTGTCGGGCGAAGCCGACGGCAACGACACCTATATCGAAGTCCATTCCGGCGCCGGTGGCACGGAAAGCCAGGACTGGGCGAACATGCTTTTGCGCATGTACACCCGCTGGGCCGAACGCTCGGGCTTCAAGGTCGAAGTGCTGGAAGTGCATGACGGCGAAGAAGCCGGCATCAAGTCTGCGACCATTCTGGTCAAAGGCCACAATGCCTATGGCTGGATGAAGACCGAGTCGGGCGTTCACCGCCTGGTGCGCATCTCGCCCTACGACTCGAACGCCCGTCGCCACACGTCCTTCTCGTCGATCTGGGTCTACCCGGTCGTCGACGACTCGATCAACATCGAGATCAACGAAAGCGACTGCCGCATCGACACCTACCGCTCGTCGGGCGCCGGTGGTCAGCACGTCAACACGACCGACTCGGCCGTGCGTATCACGCACATTCCGACCGGCATCGTGGTCGCATGCCAGCAGGAGCGCTCACAGCACAAGAACAAGGCCAAGGCCTGGGAAATGCTGCGCGCCCGCATGTACGAGGCGGAACTGATGAAGCGGGAGGCCGCTGCCAATGCTGAAGCCGCCTCCAAGACGGATATCGGCTGGGGCCACCAGATCCGCTCCTATGTTCTGCAGCCGTATCAGCTGGTCAAGGACCTGCGCACCGGCGTCGAGAGCACCGATCCGGACAGCGTCCTGAACGGCGAGCTGAACGAGTTCATGGAAGCGGCTCTCGCCCACCGCATCAGCGGCAAGGCTTCGGAAGTCTCGGATATCGACTGATCCTCAGGCAGCGATGGACCGGAACGAACAAGGCGGTGTGTCCCGGGACATGCCGCCTTTCGTCTGTCGGGGGAGAGCGCGGCTTCGGATCGAAGCCGGGCCGGTGGGCCAGCCTTCAGTTGCTGGCGCGCTCAACCCTGATGTCGCCGAGTTCATCGATCAGCACCGTCCACTCTTCGACGGGATCACGTGTCGGATCGGTGCGCAGATAGACGGTCGCCATGAAGCCGGGCGTCCCTGATACGCCGCTGGTGCTCTCCGGCTGGATGCCTGTGACATAAGGCTTGATCGCTGTGAACTCTTCAAGTTCGACACTTTCGACGAGCCGTGGCCCGCTCTCTTCAGCGGCGATCATCTGGAGATAGACGCGCGCCGTGCGGTCCGGCTGGCGGATCGCGACCAGCTTGTAATAACCACGGCCATTGGCAGAGGCGCTTGCCGTATCCCCGGCCTTCGCACCTGGCGCGCCGTCGACACCGCCTTCCCAGAAGCCGCCGCTCACGACGAAAGTGGCCGTCACCGGCAGCTGGTCGATATCCTCCGCCCGCGAAAGGGATGTAGCGGCAAGGAAAACAAGCAGACTGACGGCAACGCGCTTCATCGGCACCTCAATCGGAAAACTGTTCGGCAAGGATACGATCCGACCACGACCGGTCGGGATCGGACAGGATATGCGCGGTCGTATCCTCGGACTGGCGTATCTCCACCCTCAGAACCGATTTCACCTCGGAATGATCCGCAACCGCGTTCACCGGCCGCTTTTCCGGCTCCAGCACCTCCAGCACGACCGTCACCTTGTTCGGTAAAAGCGCGCCCCGCCAGCGGCGCGGCCGGAAGGCGCTGACCGGTGTCAGTGCCAGAAGCGGCGCCTCAAGCGGCAGGATAGGGCCGTGGGCAGAAAGATTATAGGCGGTCGAGCCGACCGGGGTCGCCACCATCAATCCGTCGCAGATCAGTTCTTCGAGCCGTACCTGGCCGTCGATCAGGACCCTGAGCTTCGCCGCCTGATAGGACTGCCGAAGCAGCGACACCTCGTTGATCGCAAGCGCAAACGAAGTCGATCCGTCGGCATTTTCCGTGGTCATCTGCAGCGGATGGAAATCGTTCTCGACCGCTTCGGCGATCCGCTCGCGCAGACCATCGACGGCATAGTCGTTCATCAGGAAGCCGACGGAACCCCTGTTCATTCCGTAGATGAGCTTCCCGCTGTTCATCGTATCGTGCAATGTCTGCAACATGAACCCATCACCGCCGAGCGCGACGATCACGTCGGCATCGCGAGTGTCGGTATCGCCATAGGTGCGAATCAGCTCCTGCCGCGAAGCTTGCGCTTCTTCGGTGTTGGAAGCGATGAAGGACAGCGACCGGAACGTACGCGACATGGCAGGCCCTTGTGGAACAGGCGCCAGTGGTACATGACAAATGCCTGTAACCACAAGTCATTTGCAGCCGCAATCGGTTCGCCCCGCGGGCTCTCGGTCATCAGGACCTCGTGATCGCCATTCACCATACACGCTAACCGTCCGTCGATTTTTTGCTTTACGACAAACCTATTTCCGCCTAAAGACGCCTCACTGCCCTTGTAGCTCAGTTGGTAGAGCACCTGATTTGTAATCAGGGGGTCGCGGGTTCGAACCCTGCCGGGGGCACCATCCTTTCTCGACATGTGACGGATTTTTCGCTGTTGTGCCGCACGTTTCTTTGGCATGCTTTCGCCGCACCGAGGACAATTGCATGCGAAGACATTTCCTGGCCGGCCTGGCTTCCCTGATCCTGTTTCATCTGGCTTCTACGCATTCCGCCCAAGCCGCCGACATCCGCTATGCCTGCGACAACGGCACCACCTTGACCGTTGCCTTCTCCGAGGCGGCGGCCAATGTGACTTTGCCCGACGGCGCCAAGGTTTCTCTGCCACAGCAGGCTTCCGGTTCCGGTTTCTGGTACTCCAATGGACGCTACGAATTGCGTGGCAAGGGCGATGAAGCGCAGTTTGCCATTGGCCGCATGGCGCCCGCCAACTGCAAGGTCGACGACCAGCCAGCCGAAGTCTTCGACCGTTCCACTCGCGCGGAAGTCGACGTGCCGGCCGGCGAGACAGGCTTCGATATGCCGGGCAAGCTCACCTGTTTGCGTTATCCGAACTTCGCCCTGAAGCAGCTGGATCTGGGAGAAAAGGGCGCGGCCGGCCTGTTCATCGCGCCGTCGGAAGGCCCGTGCAAGCTCGATTCCGCCGTGGATCGCAAGATCGTGGACGACGCGGCCGGCTATCTCTGGGGCGCGGTCGGCCCTTACGCCGTATTCCGCGGTGCCGATGGATGGAATGGCGGCATGCCTTTCGTCGTCTACGACGCCCGCACGGCTACCCGTCTTCTCGACGATATCGTTGCCGACAATTTTGATTCCCTGACGCTGGCCGGCGAGGAACTCACGCTACGCTATCGCCGGACCTATGGCGCTGAATGCTCGCTTCTGGCCGATCCGCAAGGCTGCGGGAAGACAATCCGCGAGGCGCTCGGCCTTGCACCCGACCGCGCCATGCCCGATTGCCGGGCTGCCTACAAGCCGGCGATCGATGCCGACCCAAAGGCTGCCAAGGATATCGAAGCCTGGCCAAGCGTCATCGATTACCCGGTGCAGCGCCAACTCACCCCCACCGGCACAAAACTGACACCCGTCGAGGGCGACCTCACCTGCCGCCCGTCGATGTGATCCGGCACCAGGCCGTGTGACGGGACGGCAGACGCCAATTGCCGGTACGCTCAGTCCTCGGCGTCGAGTCGGGCCGCTTCCTGGATGTCGCGCAAGAGGTCCGGCAGCGCGCTCTGCACGCGGTTCCAGCTGGGCATAAATGGCGTTGCATTCGGATTGTCGAGATAGACCTGGCCGGCCTCGATCAGATTGGCGGCGAAGAGTTCCACCGCCTGTTCTTCGCGATGCCGGTCGGTGGTGAGCCCGTTCATCCGCGCATCGTGATGATAGGTCTCCACAAGGTCGAGCGCCGTTCGGTAGTAGGTCGCCTTCAACGTCCTGAACGCATCCTGGCTGAATATGACGCCATCGGTCGCGAGTTTGCGGTAAAGCGCCTTGGTGATGTCGATCGACATGCGAGACAGCCCTCTGGCCGCATCTTCGGGCGACAGCGGTTGATGCTTGTGGTCATAGGCGTCCGCAATATCCACCTGGCAAATTGCATGGTTGGACTGGTTGCGCCACAGCTCCGAAAGCACGCCGATTTCCAGCCCCCAGTCGGAGGGAATGCGGATATCCGAAAGGATCTGCGTCTGCATGGCAAACTCGCCGGCGAGCGGATAGCGGAAGGCCTTGAGGTAGTCGATATAGGGATGGTGGCCGATCACCCTTTCGAGGCTGAGCAGCAGCGGCGTCACCAGAAGTCGCGTCACGCGACCATTGAGCGACCGATCGGCAATCCTTGGATAATATCCTTTGGAAAAGACGTAAGGGAAACGCGGATTGGCGACGGGATAGACCAGCCGCGCCAGCATGTCGCGTGAATAGGTGACGATATCGCAGTCATGCAGGGCAACCACGCCCGCCTGTCGGCCGGCCAACACATAACCCATGCAGAACCAGACATTGCGTCCTTTGCCCGGCTGGTCGGGCGACAAATCCTCCGCCTTCAGCTTCTCGTCGACGGCGCGCAGCCGCGGCCCGTCATGCCAGAGAATCGTATGTTTCTGCGGAAGGCGGGAAAAGTATTGCTTGGCATGGCGAAACTGTTGTTCATCCGCTTGATCCAGGCCGATGACGATTTCCGCGATATAAGGGGCTTGCGACAGTTCGGAAACGATATGCTCAAGGGCAGGGGCTTCAAGCTCGGAATAGAGCGATGGCAGGATCAGCGTGATCGGCCGGGTTGAGGAGAAGACGGTCAGTTCCTTCTCCATGCGCTCTAGCGAGCGCTCCCTGAGATTGTGCAGGGTGGCAACCACGCCATTCTGGTGAAAATCCGCCATGGCTGAAATCCTTTCGTGATGATGCCGGTTGCGGCCGGCTCAGAGAAACCCCGTGGCAACGAGTTGATGGATCATGATGTTCCAGCCGAGTGGGCCGGCCTGCTGCGAGCGCAGGATCTTGCCCCGCCGTTCCCGGTCCATGACGGGCAGCGGCGGATGCGCCGGATTGACAATGATGATGCCGCAATCGGCGGCTTCCAGCATGGCGAGATCGTTGGGCGCATCGCCCAGGGCAACCGTGCGCACAGGCGCATCAAGACCACGCTGATAATGGGCGACGACCTCCGCCATCCGCTCGGCCTTGGATGTCTTTGGCATCAGCGTCAGAAAGCGTCCGCCCTGAGCGGCGGTGAAGCCTTCCGATGCAATCGCATCGAGAAACGCCCGCTTCTGCGCCTCGCTCCCCATAAAATGCCCGGGCTCGGAGAAGCGTCGCCGGCGCGCAAGTTCCGCAGACGCCAGCGGAAGCCCGGTTTCCCGCGAGATCCGTGCAACGTCCCAGTCGCCAAACCCCTCGAAGGAACCGCACAGTTCTTTAGGTAATTTCCGAAGAAGCGATCGCAGCTGGTTGTATGGACTCGATGATTGCGTGTCCGGCCCCTTGTCGTCCTGCCCCATGCCGACGACGCCCGCACCGTTTTCCACGATCATCGGATGCGAAATCCTGATCGCCTCGGCAATCGGCCGCATTTCCGCTTCGGTCTTGCTGCTGGCAAGAATCAGAGGAATGCCGCGTGCCTTTAAGAGCTCAAGTGCCGGTCTTGCCGCCTCAAAGGAATAGCTGTCGTGATCGAGCAGCGTTCCGTCGAGGTCGGTGAAGACGAGCTTCATCAGCTCTTGGCCGCCAGATGCTGCCGGGAGGCATAGAGTGCGATGGCGGCTGCATTGGAAACGTTGAGCGACTTGATGGCGCCCGGCATGTCGAGACGGGCGAGCGCCGACACGGTCTCGCGCGTCTTCTGCCTGAGACCCTTGCCCTCCGATCCGAGCACCAGCGCGATCCTGTCGCCGACAAGCGTGCTCTCCATCGGGGCGGGGCCTTCCGAATCGAGTCCAACAGAGAAGAAGCCGAGCTTGTGCAGTTCATTCAGGGCGTCGGCGAGGTTGGTCACCTGGATATAGGGGATGAGTTCGAGCGCCCCGGAGGCCGATTTCGCCAGCACGCCAGATTCCGTCGGACTGTGGCGCTGCGTGGTGATCACCGCGCCGGCATCGAAGGCGACGGCCGAGCGCATGATCGCCCCGACATTGTGCGGATCGGTGACTTGGTCGAGCACCAGGATCAGCGGGCTGTCCTTCAGCGCTTCGAGTCGGCGAACCGGCAGCGGCCGCGTCTCCAGCATGACGCCCTGGTGGATCGCTTCAGGTCCGAGGATCTTGTCGAGGTCCTGTGGTGTCACCGTTTCGAAGGGGATGCCGAGCTTTTCCACAGATTGGATTTCGAGCCTGACCAGCGCGTTCTGCGTGGCCGAGAGCTTGATCAGCTTGCGTTCGGGATTGTCGAGTGCTGCGCGCACCGTATGCAGCCCGTAGAGCAGCACCTGCTCAGGTGCCAGTTTCGGCGGAGTCCAGTCCGCATTGCTCTTGCGCGGCTTTTGCGGCCCCGGCGTGGGGATCTCGCCCCGCTCACGCTTGGCATCGCGCACCTGACGACGCAGCGTTGCGTAATGGGTGTCGCGGGCGGTTTTGTCGGTTTTCGGATCTTTGGCCATGCGCCCTTATAGCGGGGGGCAGGGGGCGGGCATAGACCCGACCGCAAAATCAGGCTCATGTCGGCGCCATGAAACTTTTCGGAATTTTTCGTCAAACACCGTGTTGACATGTGCCGGTTGGGCCGTCATATACCCGCCGCAGATCAGGGGGCGACGCACTCTGGTCGGGACTAAAAAGCTTGGTCGCCAGATCCGGACGAAAGAATGGAGAGATGCCCGAGTGGTTAAAGGGGACGGACTGTAAATCCGTTGGCTCAGCCTACGTTGGTTCAAATCCAACTCTCTCCACCATTCGTCCTCGGATCTGAATATGCGGGTATAGCTCAATGGTAGAGCAGCAGCCTTCCAAGCTGAATACACGGGTTCGATTCCCGTTACCCGCTCCAGATCACATTCAAGCCCAACACGCTGATTTTTCTCGCTTTTGACCTTGGGCCTCGTGCAGTGCATGCCGCTTTCCGTAAGGTCAGCCGAGAGCCTTCGACCACCCGCAGTTCCGCCCCCGGGCGCCCCCGCATTTAAGGCTTGCGCATTGCGAGTGAAAGCCTTAAACGGCGGGACCAAACCGGTTCGCCGGGGTAACCCCGTTTCGTTCACAGGAAGCATTCAAATGGCAAAGAGTAAGTTTGAGCGCACAAAGCCGCACGTCAACATTGGGACGATCGGCCACGTCGACCACGGCAAGACGTCTCTGACGGCAGCGATCACCAAGTATTTCGGTGAATTCAAGGCCTATGACCAGATCGACGCTGCTCCGGAAGAAAAGGCCCGCGGCATCACCATCTCGACGGCGCACGTCGAGTATGAGACGGCCAACCGTCACTACGCCCACGTCGACTGCCCCGGCCACGCCGACTACGTCAAGAACATGATCACCGGTGCTGCGCAGATGGACGGCGCGATCCTGGTTTGCTCGGCCGCCGACGGCCCGATGCCGCAGACCCGCGAGCACATCCTGCTTGCCCGTCAGGTTGGCGTTCCGGCGATCGTTGTCTTCTTGAACAAGGTTGACCAGGTTGACGACGCAGAACTTCTGGAACTCGTCGAACTCGAAGTTCGCGAACTCCTGTCGTCCTACGACTTCCCCGGCGACGACATCCCGTTCGTCAAGGGTTCGGCACTGGCTGCTCTGAACGACAGCGACAAGAAGATCGGCGAAGACGCCGTTCGCGAGCTGATGGCTCAGGTCGACGCCTACATCCCGACGCCTGAGCGTCCGGTTGACCAGCCGTTCCTGATGCCGATCGAAGACGTGTTCTCGATCTCGGGTCGTGGTACGGTTGTCACGGGCCGCGTTGAGCGTGGTATCGTCAAGGTTGGCGAAGAAGTCGAATTCGTCGGCATCCGCGACACCAAGAAGACGACCGTCACTGGCGTTGAAATGTTCCGCAAGCTGCTCGATCAGGGCCAGGCCGGCGACAACATCGGTGCGCTTGTTCGTGGTATCCAGCGCGACGACGTCGAGCGTGGCCAGGTTCTTTGCAAGCCGGGTTCGGTCAAGCCGCACAAGAAGTTCATGGCAGAAGCCTACATCCTGACGAAGGAAGAAGGCGGCCGTCATACGCCGTTCTTCACCAACTATCGTCCGCAGTTCTACTTCCGCACGACGGACGTGACGGGTATCGTTTCGCTGCCGGAAGGCACGGAAATGGTTATGCCGGGCGACAACGTCACGGTTCAGGTTGAGCTGATCGTTCCGATCGCGATGGAAGAAAAGCTGCGCTTCGCAATCCGCGAAGGCGGCCGCACCGTCGGCGCCGGCATCGTCGCCTCGATCATCGAGTGATGATCGAGAGGTCGATGGCGTAAGCTGCCGACGGCACGAAAAGTGTTCAGATGGCGCGCAAGCGCGATCTGAACGCGGCGCCGGCATCGTCGCCTCGATCATCGAGTAATTGGTTTTCCCTCATGGGATGACAGGAGCCCCGCTGGAAACGGCGGGGCTTCTTGTTTTATGGAAGATCGGAGAAAGGGTTGCCATGAACGATTTCAAGCAGATCCTCGCCGGCTACGATGTGATTGCACTAGTAGCCAACAACGAGCGCATCGACGTCGAGCAGTTGGCAACTCAAATGCCGGAGCGAACGCTGTTTGTATTCTTTACCGGATGTGAGAAGATTTTACGTCGCAGGTTTGAGCGCGACTCCGCGCTATGCCACCGTCTGCGCAATGAAACTACTTTTCTCAAGGGGCAGAAATACTTCGACATGGCGCATTCGCTGTTGCCCGAAAACCTGAAGGCAACAGTGGGTGTCATAGCAGGTTCGGGAAAGGCTGTTGTGAGCGAGAAGCCGCGGCAGCGGCAAACCAATCTCACTCCGTTCCTGATCGATTTTGACTATGAGTTTCCCGGCTTCTACCCCGAAGACCGCATGCCCTCCACAGGCTTTGCGCTCGCCATGTGGCTGATCGAGCATTGCCGCGATGCGAAGATAGCATTATGCGGCTTCACCGGTGTTGCGGGAGTAAAATACTCTGTCTATCCCGCCCATGATTGGACCTTCGAGCAAACTCTGCTGGAATTGATGAATCTCGACGGGCGGCTATTTCGAGCCGAGGATAGGCACAAGCCTGGTTCCGGTGGAAGTTTCGCACGCATTAAGGCGCGCTATCCGCAATTCTCCGATGCCCAGATCGGTCTGGTTGCCAGCCAGGTCCTGGCAAGCCGGTTCACCGGGATGGAGTGGCAGATGGCGAAGCTATGGGACAGGAACGGCCGCTGGCAAAGATTGGCGGCTAACGGGCTGCGTCGGTTAAAGCGGGCCTTCAGTCTTCGTTTGGGAAGCTGAACAAGACAGTCCGACTGCGCGCAGGCGCAGCCGGACCATCGAGGCGTTTCAGCCCTTGCGCTGGGTCACATGCAGCATCCGGTCGCGCGCGGCGAACCATTCCTCCGCATAGTCGTCATTGGCGTATTCGGTGAAGTAGGGACCGCCATCCGTAAAGTGGACGAGATCCGCATCTGGATTATGCTCGTATTCGTTTACCAGCCAGTTCCATGTTTTCGGCAGTCCGCCGATCTGGTCGTCGCTGTCGAGCCACTTGAATTGATGCAGTTGCAGTCCAGTCGCGCTGTTGACGTAGTCCGGGGTAAGCGTGGTGCATTTCGCATTGTTGAACAGGATGACGCTCGACCAGTTCTTCTTCTCGTACTTGGTTTGCGTCTGGCCCAGGAACTTCGTGTCGATCTTCGGAACGTAGTCATGCTTCACGCACATTGCGGCGTAACGATCGTCGCGCAGTTCCCAGAGCTTGGCGATGTCCGTACGCATCAACATGTCGCAGTCGGCGAACAGGGTCCAACCTTCGAAACCGCTCAAATAGGGTACGAGAAACC